>JAIFKS010000025.1:80106-87683 GCA_020049465.1 bacterium
TCGAGCCGCTGGCCAATCCGCGCAACGCGACGGCCGGCACGCTCAAGACGCTCGACACCGGGGAAGTCCGCCGCCGCGGCCTGTCGGCGTTCTTCTACCAGTTGTTCCCGCTGCCGGAGGCCGACGGGCGGACCGTCGACGATTTTCCCGATCACACTTCCGAAATGGCCGCTCTGCGAACGCTCGGACTGCCGGTCAACGGGTTCCTCGGGACGGCCCTCGATGCGGCCGGCGTGCACGCGCACCTCGACGATCTGCAGAGCCGCCGCGATGCGCTGGACTACCAGATCGACGGCGCCGTGGTGAAGGTGGACAGCCGCCCGCAGCAGGTGGCGCTGGGCTCCACGGCCAAGGCGCCGCGCTGGGGCGTCGCCTACAAGTTCGCGGCCGAAGAGGCGATCACCAGGCTGCGCGACATCACCCTGCAGGTGGGGCGCACGGGCGTCATCACGCCGGTGGCCGAACTCGAGCCCGTCGCCCTGGCGGGCACCACGGTCAGCCGCGCCACGCTGCACAACTGGGACGAACTGGCGCGCAAGGACATCCGCGTGGGGGACACCGTCGTCGTGGCCAAGGGCGGCGACATCATCCCCAAGGTCCTGCGTGTGCTGGTCGAGATGCGGACCGGCGCCGAACAGCCGCTGCCGCCGCCGGCGTCCTGCCCTGTCTGCGGATCACCCACCGTCCGGCGCGAGCCCGAAGTCGCCCTGCGTTGCGGCAACGCGCGCTGCCCGGCGGTGATGGCCGGTCGGTTGCGTCTTTTCGCGGGCCGCGACGCCTGCGATATCGACGGGCTGGGCGGACGTTGGATTGATCTGTTCCTCGAGCGCGGCCTGGTGAAGGGGCCGGCCGATCTGTTCGCGCTGGACCGCGAGACATTGGCCGGACTCCCGGGCTGGGGCGGGAAGTCGGCCGACCGTCTGCTGGCCGGACTCGAGCGCGCGCGGCGCCGGCCGTGGGCGGCGAAGATCTTCGCGCTGGGCATCCCGCAGGTGGGCGTTTCGACGGCCCTGACGCTGGCGCGCAACCACGCGAACATCGATAAGCTGATTGAAGCGACTCCGGTGTCGCTGGCCGATCTGCCGGATATCGGGCCGATCGTCGGCGAACAGGTGTGCGCGTTCTTCACCGCGGACGACGGCCGTGAACTGGTGGACTCGCTCCGTGCGGCCGGTTTCTTCCTCGCGGAAGAGGATCTGCCGCCGCCGCCCGTCGCTGTCGGCGACAACTGGTTCGCCGGGCGAACCTTCGTGCTGACCGGCACGCTGGAGACCATGACGCGGGCCGAGGCGCGCGCGGCCATCGAAGCTCTCGGCGGCAAGGTGTCCGGAAGCGTCAGCCGCGCCACCGACGTGCTCGTGGCCGGAGCCAAGGCCGGCAGCAAACTCGACAAGGCGCAGGAACTGGGCATCGAAACCGTCGATGAGGAAGCCTTCGCCCGACGCCTGGCGGACGGGAGAGACGGCGATGCCGGCAAGGACACCTGAAGGCACGCTGATGTGCGCGCTGGCCTGGCGGCGGCCGGGACGGCCGGTGTGGCTGGCCATCGACCTGCCCGGCGCCGTGCGCGTGCGCGAGATCGACGACCCGGACCACGAACCGTCGCTGGGTCCCGGCGCCGTGCTCATCGCCGGCGTCGGCACCGAATGTCGCCAGCTCGGGGGCGGCGGACTGCTGGTGGGCGGTGGCGCGTTCTGGAGCCTGTTCGATCCCGCGCGGCCGCAGCCGCCGGCCGTCGAAGACGACCAGGAGCGGGTGGAGGTCGAGACCGCGCTGCGGCAGGCGGTGCGGCGCTTCGGCGATCGTGCGCGGTGGTACCGGACGCTGGATCCGATCCTGCGCGACGCGGTGCGGCGCGATCTGGCGGGCGGGCCGCCGCCGCTGGCGCCGCTGCTGGATCTGCTGGAGAACGTCGCCCTGCCGCCGGTCGAACCGTCGGCTGTGGCCGCCGACCGCGAACCGACGCCGCCGACAACCCAGCCCAGGCCCTGCCCGCCCGATCCGGAGGGCATCCACGCCTGGCTGTGCGATCCGACCGGTCTGGGCGCCGTGTACGGCGGTGCCTGGGCGCCGCGCGACGAGCAGGCGGTCATGGCGCGCGAGGTCGCCGTCGCCCTGACGCGGCACGAACCGCTGCTCATCGAAGCGGGCACGGGTGTCGGCAAGACGCTGGCTTATCTGGTACCCCTGGTCGCGGCCATGGCGGCGCAGGGACGCCGCGCCGTCGTCTCCACGCACACGCGGGCGTTGCAGTCGCAGGTGCTGAGCCAGGATCTGCCGCGTCTGCAGCCGTTGCTCGGCGAACGCCGCTTCCGACTGCTCATGGGCCGGCGCAACTACCTCTGCCTTCGCCAGGAGCGCGCCTTCCTGACGCGGCCGGTCGAGGACCTGGCCGACGGCCTGCGCACCGCCGCCCTGCGCCTGTGGCTGGCGGTCACCGATGACGGTCTGCGCGAGGAACTGGCCAACCATGCGCTTCTCGACGGATCGCTGGGCGAACTGTTCGAGGCCGCCGACCTCTGCCTGCCGGGCCTGTGCTGGGACGGCGACCGTTGCCACGTGCAGCGCGCCCGCCGCCGCGCGCGTGAAGCGGACATCCTGGTGGTCAACCACGCGCTGCTGCTGCACGACCTGCGCGCCGGCCGCACGTTGCTGGGCGAGTACGACGCGCTGGTCATCGACGAAGCCCATCGCCTGCCCGCGGTCACGCTCGAGACGCACGCCGTCGTCTGCGGGCTGCGCCGGCTGACCGAACTGGACGATACGTTGGGCGCCACGTCGGCCGGGGGGACGCCCCCGCGGCTCGAACTCGCCTCCCGACGGCTGGGTGCGCGCGGGCCGGCCGGCGAGAAGGCGGCCGCGGACTGCGAGGTTCTCGGTCGCGCGCTGGCCCGTCTGCAGACCTCGTTCAGGCGCTGGTGGCAGGGCGTGGGCGAACAACTGGGCACGTTGCCGGGCGCGAACCAGGCCGACGGCAATCGGCTTCGTCTGCGCGACAAGGACGCCTTCTTCGCGCCCCTGCGGCCGTTGACCGCCGGCCTGCTTGAGGATGCGGCGGCGGCGACGGCCGCGCAGGCGGCGCTGGCGACCGCGGTCGGCGACCTGGACGAACTCGAACCTTCCCTGCAGGACGATCTGGCCCAGGTGGCCCTGGCCGGCCAGACGGTCCGGCAGATCGAACAGGATGTGGCCTTCCTGACCGGCGCTCCGGACGAGGGCTGGGTGACCTGGATCGAGCCGTCGCGCGGGCGGGCGTCCGCCGCCCGTCCCGGCGTCGCGCTGCTGGGAGCCACGCTGCTGGAGGCCGGCTCGGTGCTGCGCGAAGCCTGGCAGGACGCCGACCTGCGGCCGGTCGTCACCAGCGCCACGCTGGCGGTGGGTGAGGACTTCACGCACATGCTGGACGAACTGGGGCTCAGCCGCCGACGGCCGTCGACACGCACGCTGACCTGCCCGTCGCCGTTCGACTACCACGAGCAGTGCCGCATCCTGGTGCCGGCGCGTTTCCCCGAGCCCAGTGCTCCGGGCTTCGACGAGGCCGTCGGTGGCGTGCTGGCGACGCTGGCGCGCGGCGTGCCCCGCAAGACGATGGCGCTGTTCACCTCGTACCGCGCGATCCGCGTCGCGCAGGAGGTGCTTGCGGCCCACGGATTCGGCGATGCGGGCGGTGGCGGCGGCCCGGTGATCCTGGCGCAGAGCCCGCGTACGCCGGCTGCCGCGCTCGTCGAACAGTTCCGCCGGCTGCCCCGCGCCCTGCTGCTGGGCACGGCCACCTTCTGGGAAGGCGTCGATTTCCCCGGCGACGATCTCGAGGTGCTGATCGTGGCCAAGCTGCCGTTCCTGGTGCCGTCGGACCCGTGGGTCGAAGCCCGTTGCGAGCGTCTGCAGGCCACCGGCGAGAACCCGTTCACCAGTTTCATGGTGCGCGACGCGGTGCTGCGGCTGCGCCAGGGTTTCGGCCGGCTGATCCGCCGCACCGGCGACCGCGGCGTGGTGCTCATCCTCGACAACCGACTGCACACGAAGAACTACGGTACGACCTTCCTGGGTGCGCTGCCGACGCTGCCTGTTTCTTACGCCGACGAGCCCGACCTTCTGGAACGTCTCGAGGACTTTTTCGGCCGCCATGCGGCCCGGGAGCTGCCATGAATACGCCTCTGCGTCTGGACCCCGCCGCCGCCGATGGCCGCGCGCCCGACCTGCTCGTGACCGACATCGCGCAGCTGGTCACGGTGCACGACCCCGACCTGGACGCCCACGGTCCGCGACGTCGGGCGGCCATGAGCGAACTCGGCCTGGTTGCGGGCGCCGCGCTGGCGGTGCGCGACGGACGCGTGCTGGCCACCGGCGCCGAGGATGAGGTCAGGCAGGCCCTGTGCGGACACGCGCCGCCGGGGCCCGCGACGCGCGTCGTGTCGGCGCGCGGCCGCGCCGTGATACCGGGGTTCGTCGATCCGCACACGCACGCCGTGTTCGGGCGCTGGCGGCAGGACGAATACGAACGGCGCGTGCGCGGCGAAACCTACCAGGAGATCGCCGCCGCCGGCGGCGGCATCAACGCGTCGGTTCGCGACCTGCGCTCGCGGGACGAGGACGAACTGTGCGCGCTGGCGACCGCGCGCCTGCGCGAGATGATGGCCTGGGGCACGACCACCGTCGAGATCAAGAGCGGCTACGGCTTGAGCAGCGACGACGAAGCGAAGATGCTGCGCGCGGCGCGCCGCGCCGCGAATGAGGCCGGGCTGGACGCCGTGCTCACCTGCCTGGCTGCGCACGAAGTGCCTCCCGAATACCGCGAACGGCGCGCGCAGTACGTGAAACTGGTCGTCGACGAGATCCTGCCGCGCGTGGCGCGCGAAGGCCTGGCCGAGCGCTGCGACGTCTTCTGCGAGCCGTCGGTCTTCGACCTGGCCGATTCCGAGACCATCCTGCGGCGCGCGGCGGAACTGGGCCTGCAGTTGACGGTCCATGCCGACGAACTGGAACCGTTCGGCGGCGCCGCGCTGGCGGCGAAACTGGGAGCGGCCTCGGCCGACCACCTGATCCGCATCGACGAGACCGGACGCGCCGCGCTGGCCGCCGCGGACACGGTGGCCGTGCTGCTGCCCGGTACGGTGTTCACGCTGGGGCTGCGTCACTACGCACCGGCGCGGGCCATGATCGACGAGGGCTGCGCCGTCGCGCTGGCCTCCGATTTCAATCCCGGCAGTTGTCCCATTCTCGCGATGCCTTTGATCCAGGCCATCGCCTGCACGCAGATGAGGCTGACCCCGGCCGAGGCCCTGGTCGCCTGCACGCTGAATGCGGCCTGGGCACTGGGCCGACAGGCCGTGGCCGGTTCACTGGCGCCCGGAAAGCGTGCCGATTTCGTGATTCTCGATGGCGACGATTACCGCCTGATTCCCTACCGCGCCGCCCACAACCCGGTGGCGGGGGTTTTTGTTGGGGGGCAGGAATTTATGCTCAACCCGGGAGCCCGACCGTCGATCTAATTCCCCGAGGCGGACGGTCCCGCAGGACCCCCGCCGGATCGGCAACAGCCCGGGCAGACACCCGTTCGCGACCGTCGGGGAGCCGCATCTTGTCGAAATTGAGCCAATTGAAGCAGGACGCCTACCAGGCCGGCAAGAAGCGGAACTGGACGCAGGCGATTGCGCTCTACGAGGAGATCCTCGACAAGGACAAGAACAATCCCACCATCATCAACGAACTGGGCGATCTGTGCCTGAAATCGGGGGACACGCCCCAGGCGGTCCGCCATTTCCTGAGCGCCGCGGCGAAGTACCGCCAGACCGGCCTGCTGAACAATGCCGTCGCCATCTACAAGAAGATCCTGCGCTACGAGGCCGAGAACCAGAATGCCCACTGGTACCTGGCCGAGACCCGCTCGGGGCAGGGCCTGGTCATGGAGGGCGAAGAGCACGCCCAGCATTTCCTGAAGCACTCGGGCAAGGTCGCCGGCGACATCAAGGAGATCTTCCTCAAGCGCTGCGTGCAGTTGCTGGAGCTGCTCCCGGACAGCGTGCCGGTGCAGAGCGCCCTGGTGCAGATCTTCAATATGTGGCAGCTGCCGCTGGAATCGGCGCGCTCCCTCTGTCTGATCGCGGCCGTGGAGCAGGCCGCCGGCCGGGCGGACGAAGCCCGCGCCCGGATCGACGAAGCCGTCGGGCGTTGCCCCGAAGTCGTCAACTACCCCGAGCACGCCCGCTGGGATCTCAAGGTCCACCCCGGGAAGGCCCGCACGGGCGACCACTTCGCCGGCTTCGGTGCGCTCACGCTGGACGCCGGCCCGGCCGCCGTTGCGGCGGACCAGCCGGTGGACACGCTCGCATTCGCTTCCGAGGCCCCGGCCGTCGCGGCCGGCTTCGGCAACATCGACCTGTCGCTGCCGCTGGTGCCGCCGGCCGTTCCCATCGACGAGCCGATCTCCGCCGGCGCCCGGAACATGGCCGATATCCTGGCCCAGGCGGATCCGACCCGCGAAGAGAAGGACGACGACGGCTGTTTCGAGATCGATTCGGGCGAAGACCTGGAAGCACTGGTTTCCGAGGCTCTGGCCAAGTCGAAGCTGCACCGTGCGCCGGCCGCTCCGGTCGTGGCTGCTCCGGTCGCCGGTGCGCGCCGTGACCACGGCGATGATCCGCTGTCGCGCATGTTGAACGCGGTCTCGACCGCCAAGCCCGGCAACGACGCCTCGGAACTGGCGACGATCACGTCGGAAATCGGCGCGGTCGTTGGTGCGACGGGCGACGGCGCCGACGCGGAACGTCTCTACGAGATGGGCATGGTCTACCTGGAGATGGGGCTCTACGACCAGGCCTGCGAGAGCTTCGAAACCGCCGCCTGCGACGAGAACTTCGCCGTGCGCGCGCACGAGATGTGGGGCATCACCCTGCAGCGCGCGGGCCGCCTGCCGGAGGCGATCACCGTTCTGCGGACGGGCCTGACCCACACGACGGCCGGTTCGCGCGAAGAGCACGGCTTGCGCTACCATCTGGGACGCGCACTGGAGCAGGCCGGGCAGGCCGAACAGGCCGCCGAATGCTACCGGTCCATCCGCGCTTCCGATCCGACCTTCCTGGACGTGGGGCAGCGGCTGAAGCGACTGGTCGAGGTCTGATCTGCCGGCTCGCCCGCCGACCCGCCGGCTGCCGCCTGCGGCGCCCGCCGCCCCACCCCAAGCGCATGATTGCCCGCACCCCCGCCGTTGCCTATGATGCCCCCATGACGGAACCCAACGATGCCTCCGGTCCTTATTCAGCGGTCCGGCAGCCCGTGCTGCTGGGCCTTTTCGCCGGCACCGCGGTCGGCGGCGGTTACCTGCTGGCGGGCGTGCCCAATGTCGAGGTGATGTCGCTCATCACGGCGGTGGCGGGCGTGGTCCTGGGTCCGGTGCGCGGTTTCGTGGCCGGGGCCCTGGCGGCGGCGGTCTACTCGCTCGGGTCTCCGTACGGCCTGCCGGCGCCGCTGCTGCTGCTGGCCCAGATGGCAGGGCTGGGCAGCGCCGGGCCGATCGGCTGGCTGGCCGTGGGCCGGCGTGCGACCGGCCGCGCGGGCGCGCGCCCGCGGACTGCCCT
>JAIFKS010000176.1 GCA_020049465.1 bacterium
TCCAGGTGTGCCGCGGCACCGCCTGCCACGTGAAGGGATCGGCGATGGTGCTCGAAGCCCTGTGCCGTCACCTGAAAGTGCAGCCGGGGCAGACCACGAAGGACGGGCTGTTCAGTCTGGAAGTGGTGGCCTGCATCGGAGCCTGCGGGCTGGCGCCGGTCATCGCCGTCGACGGCGAGTTCCACGCCGGGGTGTCGCCGGAAGCGGTCGCGGGCATCGTCGAAGCGTACCGCGAGTCGGAGGCCCTCCATGCCTGAGAGCGCTTTCACCCGCTGTTGCCACAGTTGCTGGCACAGTTCGGAGATGCCCTGTCCGGAGATCGTCGCCTGCCGGCTGCAGGGGCCTCTGTGCCATGACGATGCCCACTGCGCCGTGCGTCTGCGGGCCGCCGCCGATCCGGATCCGGCGCTGCCGCGCATCCGCATCGGCACCGGCACCTGCGGCCTGGGGGCCGGGGCCGGGCGCACGCTGGCGGCGGTGAAGGAGTGGCTGGGCGCCAACGACGTCCCGGCGCGCGTGACCGAAGTCGGCTGCATCGGCTACTGCGTGGGCGAACCGCTGGTCGATATCGAATTGCCGGGCCGCGCGCGGCTGGTCTGGCAGCATGTGACCGCCGACAAGGTGCCGGCACTGCTCGAGGCCGCGCTGGCGGGCACGCCGCCCACCGAGGACCTGATCGGGCAGATCCGCGACGACCAACGCGCCGCCTGGGGCGAGGTGCCGTTCCTGGACGAGCATCCGTTCTTCGCGCCGCAGACCCGCTGGGTGCTGGCCAACTGCGGGATCATCGACCCCGATTCGCTGGACGAGTACCTGGCGCGCGGCGGCTACCGGGCGATGTCGCGCGTCATCCAGATGCAGACGCCGCAGGAAGTGGTGCAGACCGTCGAACAGAGCGGGCTGCGCGGACGCGGCGGCGGCGGCTTTCCGACCGGGCGCAAGTGGGGCTTCGCGCTCAGTCAACCGGGCGTGCAGCGGTACCTGATCTGCAACGCCGACGAAGGGGATCCCGGCGCCTTCATGGACCGCGCCGTGATCGAGGGCGACCCGCACCGCCTGCTCGAAGGCATGGCCATCGCGGCCTATGCCATCGGGGCCTCGACGGCCTACGTCTACATCCGCGCCGAGTACCCGCTGGCCGTGCGCCGGCTGCACACGGCGATCGCCGCGGCGCGCTCGTGCGGGCTGCTCGGGCGCAACATCCTGGACAGCGGCTTCAGCCTGGACATCAAGGTGAAGATGGGCGCCGGGGCCTTCGTCTGCGGCGAGGAGACGGCCCTCATCCATTCGATCGAGGGCAAGCGCGGCATGCCGCGGCCGCGGCCGCCGTTCCCGGTCGTGAAGGGGCTGTTCGGCAAGCCCACGGTCATCAACAACGTCGAGACGCTGGCCAACGTGCCGGCGATCCTGGACCGCGGCGCCGCCTGGTTCAACGCGCTGGGCACCGCGGCCAGCAAGGGCACCAAGGTGTTCGCGCTGTCGGGGCGCGTGGCGCGCACGGGCCTGGTCGAAGTCGCGATGGGGACGTCCATCCGCGACATCGTCTTCGCCGTGGGCGGCGGCATTCCCGACGGACGGGCCTACAAGGCGGTGCAGATCGGCGGGCCGTCCGGCGGCTGCATCCCCGAGTCGCACCTGGACACGCTGGTCGACTACGAATCGCTGCAGACGGTCGGCGCCATGATGGGGTCGGGCGGCCTGGTCGTCATGGACGAGCGGACCTGCATGGTCGACGTGGCGAAGTTCTTCATGGACTTCATCGGACGCGAGAGCTGCGGCAAGTGCATCCCCTGCCGCGAAGGCACGCGCCACATGCTGGAGATCCTGCAGGCGATCACCCGGGCCCGCGGCCGCGAGCAGGGCGTGCAGTCCCTGGAGCGCTTCCAGGGCGTGGTCAACCTGACGCGCCTGGCCGGCGTGATCAAGGACACCAGCCTGTGCGGGCTGGGGCAGTCGGCGCCCAATCCGGTGCTGTCGACGCTGCGCTGGTTCCCCGAGGAATACGAGGAGCACATCTTCGATCGCCACTGCCGCGCCGGCGTCTGCACCGAACTGCGGCATTACTCGATCGACGCCGACAAGTGCAAAGGCTGCGGCCAGTGCCTGAAGAGGTGCCCGAGCCACGCCATCCTGGGCGCGCCCCGGGCCGCCCATTACATCGTGGAAGACAAATGCATCGGCTGCGGGACCTGTGTCGAGGCCTGCTACCTCGATGCCATCCTGGTCGATTGAGGAAAAACATGCCAACGATCACGATCAACGACATCGAAGTCAACGTCGAGGCCGACGAGACCGTCCTCGGGGCCTGCCGGAGGCATGGCGTGCGCATCCCGACGCTGTGCCACCTGGCCCACCTGACGCCGACCGGCGCCTGCAGGCTCTGTGTGGTCGAAGTCGAGGGCCAGCGCGCGCTGGTGCCCAGCTGCGCCTTCCCCGTGGCGGACGGGATGAAGGTGCGCACGCATTCGGCCCGCGCGGTCGAGGCGCGGCGGGTCATCGTCGAGCTGCTGCTGGCCAACCATCCGGACGACTGCCTCTACTGCGTGCGCAACGCCGACTGCCAGTTGCGCGAACTGGCCGCCGAACTGGGCGTGCAGGGGCGGCGTTTCCACGGTGCCAAGCTGCGCTACAAGATGGACGCCAGCAGCCCCGCCATCATCCGTGATCCGGCCAAGTGCATCCTCTGCGGCAAGTGCGTGCGGGTTTGCGAGGAAGTGATGAAGGTCGGCTGCATCGACTTCATCGGCCGCGGCAGCACCACCACCGTGGGTCCGGCGCTGGACCAGGGCCTGAACGTGTCGAGCTGCGTCAACTGCGGGCAGTGCATCCTGGTCTGCCCGACCGGAGCGTTGAGCGAGCACACGGCCGTGCCCGCGGTGCTGGCGGCGTTGAACGACCCGGGGCGCACGGTCGTGGTGCAGCACGCGCCGGCGGTGGCCGTGACGCTGGGCGAGCAGTTCGGCCTGAGACCCGGCGCCGACACGGCCGGACTGATGAACGCGGCGCTGCGGCGCCTGGGTTTCGCGCGCGTTTACGAAACGGCGTTCGCGGCCGACCTGACGGTGATGGAAGAGGCGTCCGAGCTGGTGAAGCGGATCCGCGAGGGCGGCCCGCTGCCCATGATGACCAGCTGTTCGCCGGGCTGGATCAAGTACGTCGAACAGTTCCGCCCCGAGTTCATCCCGAACCTTTCGAGCTGCAAGAGCCCGCAGATGATGCTCGGCGCGCTGATCAAGAGCCCGCTGGCAGCCGACGCCGACCGTGTGTTCAGCGTCTCGATCATGCCCTGCGTGGCCAAGAAGTTCGAGGCGGCGCGGCCGGAGATGGAGCGCGACGGCGTGCCCGACGTGGACGCCGTGCTGACCACGCGCGAGCTGGCAGGGCTGCTCCGGCAGCGGGGCATCGAGTTGGCGCTGCTGGAGCCCGAACCGGCCGACGATCCGTTCGGGAGCCGCAGCACCGCGGGCCGGCTGTTCGGCGGCAGCGGCGGCGTGATGGAGTCGGCGCTGCGCACGGCCCACTGGATGCTGACCGGCCGCGACCTGGCCGAACTGCGCGTGTCGTCCGTGCGGGGGGTCGAGGGCGTGCGCGAGTGCCGCGTTAAGATCGACGGGCTGGAGCTGGGCGCGGCCGTGGTCAGCGGACTGGGCCAGGCCGCCGCGCTCCTGGACCAGATCCGCGCCGGGCGGAGCGACCTGCATTTCATCGAGGTGATGACCTGTCCGGGCGGCTGCATCAACGGCGGCGGCCAGTTACGCGCCGCCGTGCCGGAGGTGGTGCGGGCGCGCCAGCAGGCGCTCTACGCGCTGGATCGCGACGGCAGTCTGCGTACGGCGCACGGCAACGAGTCGATCCAGCGGCTTTACGCGGAGTTCCTGGGCGAACCCCTGGGCGAAATGAGCCACCGCTACCTGCACACCCATTACGCGCCGCGCGAAGTGGTGCGCTGAGGCAAGGACGATGAGCGAACAGCACAAGCTGTCCCTGGTGTCGACCATCCGCGAGCGTTGCCGCGTGTGCTACACCTGCGTGCGCGAGTGTCCGGCCAAGGCCATCCGCATCTCCAGCGGCCAGGCCGAGGTGATCGATGCCCGCTGCATCGGCTGCGGCAACTGTGTCAGGGTGTGCTCGCAGGGCGCCAAGCGGGTGCTCAGCTCGGTCGCCGAGGTGCGCGGCCTGCTGGCCGGCCCGGAGCCGGTGGCCGCCTGTCTGGCCCCCAGCTTCGCGGCCGAGTTCACCGAGATGACCGTCGAACAGATGGTGGGCCTGGTCGGCGCGCTGGGCTTCGCCTCGGTGCACGAGGTCGCCTTCGGCGCCGATCTGGTGGCGGCCCGGTACCGCGAACTGCTGGACGAGCACCCCGATCGGCGCTACATCGCCACCACCTGTCCGGCCATCACCAGCTACGTCGAGAGGTTCCATCCGGACCTGGTCTCGCACCTGGCGCCGGTCGTGTCGCCCATGATCGCCACGGCGCGCGCGTTGCGGAAACTGCACGGGCCCGAGCTGCGGATCGTGTTCATCGGCCCGTGCCTGGCCAAGAAGGAAGAGGCCGTGGCCGACCAGGTGGTCGGCGAGATCGACGGCGTGCTCACCTTCGCCGAACTGCGCGAAATGATGCAGGAGCGCGGCCTGGCCCCGACCGAGGTGACGGCGGCCGACTTCGACCCGCCGCACGCGGGCGCCGGCACGCTGTTCCCCCTGTCGCGCGGCATGCTGGTGGCCGCGGGCATCGAGGACGACCTGATCTCCGGCCAGATCGTGGCCGCCGGCGGCCATGGCGAATTCCAGGACGTCATCCGCGAGTTCGATTCGGCCGACCTGGACGTGCGCCTGCTGGAGGTGCTGTGCTGCTCCGGCTGCGTGATGGGACCGGGCATGACCACCGACGACCCGGCCTGGAGCCGGCGCCAGCACATCTCGCACTACGCGCGCCGTGCGCTGGCCCGCGAGGACGACGGACGGCGCGAGGCCGACCTGTTGGCGGTGGCCGGCCTGGATCTGGGCCGCGGGTTCGCCGCCGACGACCAGCGCCTGAAGGCGCCGTCGCCGACCGAGCTGGAGGAGATCCTGAACCGGATGGGCAAACACTGTCCGCAGGACGAACTGAACTGCGGCGCCTGCGGCTACGCGACCTGCCGGGAGCATGCGCTGGCGATCCACGAGGGCCTCGCCGAAAACGAGATGTGCCTGCCCTTCACCATCGACGAACTGCGCCGCGCGGTCGAGGAACTGGCCGTCTCGCACGCCCAGCTGGCCAGCGCCCAGGAGGCTCTGGTGCACAGCGAGAAGCTGGCCTCGATGGGCCAGCTGGCCGCCGGCATCGCCCACGAGGTGAACAACCCGCTGGGCGTGGTGCTGATGTACTCGCACCTGCTGCTGGAGGAGGCCACGCCAGATTCTCCCCTGCGCGGCGAACTGGCGACCATCGTCGAGCAGACCGACCGCGCCAAGCGGATCGTCGCCGGCCTGCTGAACTTCGCGCGCCAGAACAAGGTCGTGCACACGACGGTCGACGTGCGCGAGGTGGTTCAGCGCACGCTGCGCAGCGTGGCGCTGCCGGCCTCGATCACCGTGACGGTCGAGCATGAAGGCGCCGTGGCGGCCGAACTGGACGCCGAACAGATCACGCAGGTGCTGATCAACCTGGTCAGCAACGCGGGGGCGGCCATGCCCGACGGCGGCCGGCTGCTGGTCCGGACCGAAGGCACGGGCGGGGAAGCGCGGTTCATCGTCACCGACACGGGCACGGGCATCCTGCCGGAGAACCGCGGCCGCATCTTCACGCCCTTTTTCACGACCAAGAAGGCGGGCCAGGGCACGGGTCTGGGCCTGGCCGTGAGCTACGGCATCGTCAAGATGCACCGGGGCGACATCCGCGTGCATTCCAACGCCGATCCGGACGCCGGCGCCACCGGGACCACGTTCACCGTGGTCCTGCCGGCGCGGCGGCCCGTCAACGGGGAGAAGGCATCATGAACGGAAAGCGCCCCCTGGTCCTGGTGGTCGACGACGACGAGGACTTCCGCGCGCAGATGTGCGCGCAGCTCGAGGCCGCCGGCTACGACGTGACGGCGGCCGAAGGCGAGACGGCGGCCGACGCCCTGCTGGCGGTGACGAAGCCGGATCTGGCCGTGCTCGACCTGATGATGGAGCGTCCCGACGGCGGCTTCGCGCTCGCCTACCGCCTGAAGAAGCGGTATCCGGACGTGCCGGTCATCATGGTGACCGGCGTGACCCACGAGACAGGGCTGGACTTCGCGACCGCGACCGCGAGCGACCGGGCCTGGATCAAGGCCGACGCGATGCTGGTCAAGCCCGTCCGTTTCGAACAATTGCGCCGCGAGCTGGAGCGGCTGCTGCCGCAGGAGTGACCCCATGACGACGCTGCGGGTGCTGATCATCGACGACGAGCAGTTGATGCGCACGGTGGTGCGCCGCACGCTGGAGAAGCATGCGGTGTCGCTGCCGGACATCGACGGGCAGTGCCGCTTCACGGTCGAAGAGGCCGAGAGCGCCGAGGCCGGTCTGGCGCTGATCGACAGCGACGCGCCCGATATCGTCCTGCTGGACCACCAGCTGCCGGGCATGACGGGGGTCGAACTGCTGGGACTGCTCAGCCAGCGGCAGCCGGCGCCGGAATTCCTGACCGTGATGATGACGGCCTACGCCACGCTGGAGAACGCCGTGCTGGCCACCAAGCGCGGCGCCGAGGATTTCCTGGCCAAGCCCTTCACGCCCGAGGAACTGCGCGCGGTGGTGGACAAGGCCACGCGGCACCTGCTGATGATCCGCGAGACCCGGCGGCTGGCGCAGGAGAAGCGGCAGATCCGCTTCCAGCTGCTGTCGGTCATCGTGCACGAACTGAAGGCGCCGCTGAACGCCATCCAGGGCTACCTCTACCTGATGAAGGACCTGCCGGCCGAGGACGACCCGACGGTGCATGCCAACGCCATCGACCGCTGTCTGGTGCGCATCGACGGCATGCGCAAGCTGATCATGGACCTGATGGACGTGACCCGGCTGGAGTCCGGCCAGAAGCGGCGCGATCTGACGGCGCTGGATCTGCGCGACGTGGCCGTGGCGGCGGTGGAGTCGGTGGCGCCGGAGGCGGCGGGGCGCCGAATAGTGTTGAACCTTGCTGCTCCCGATCCGGTTCCCGTGACCGCCGACCGCGGCGAGATGGAGATCGTGCTGAACAACCTGCTGACCAACGCGGTGAAGTACAACCGCGACGGCGGGCGGGTGGATATCTCGCTGCGCGCGATCGGTGCGCGCGTCGTCATCGAGGTGGCCGACACCGGCATCGGCATGACGTCCGAGGAGTGCGGCCGCCTGTTCGAGGAATTCGTGCGCATCAAGAACGACCGCACCCGGAACATCCTGGGCAGCGGCCTGGGCCTGTCGATCCTGCGCCGTCTGGCGCGCCTCTACGGTGGCGACGTGACGGTGGCGAGCGAGCCCGACGTGGGCACGACATTCACGGTGGAGTTCGCCGCGGAGCCTTCGGCGGTCATCTCATGATCGACCGGGACGGCATCCTGGGCTGGCTGCGCGAGACGGACGAGGCGCGGCTGGACGTATTGTGGGACCAGGCCGACTCCGTGCGTCGCCGCGCCGTGGGCGACGCGGTGCACCTGCGCGGCCTGGTCGAGATCTCCAACCACTGCGTGCGCGCCTGCGCCTACTGCGGCCTGCGGGCGCCCAACACGGGCGTCACGCGCTACCGGATGAGCGGGGACGAGATCCTGTCCTGCGCGCGGCAGGCGGCCGACCTCGGGTACGGCACTGTGGTGCTGCAGGCGGGCGAGGACCCCGGCATCGGCGCCGAATGGATGGCCGCGGTGGTGCGCCGGATCAAGTCGGAGACGGCGCTGGCGGTCACCCTCAGCCTGGGTGAACGCGATGACGACGAGCTGCGGCTGTGGCGCGCGGCCGGCGCTGACCGCTACCTGCTGCGCTTCGAGACGTCGAACCGGGCCCTGTACGACCGCATCCACCCGCCGCGGGCCGGCCAGCCGGTCAGCGACCGCGTGGCGATGTTGCGGCGGCTGCGCGGGCTGGGCTATGAGGTGGGCAGCGGCGTGATGGTGGGCATTCCCGGGCAGACCTGGGACGACCTGGCCGACGACCTGCTGCTGATGCGCGAACTGGACCTGGACATGATCGGGATCGGGCCCTACATCGCGCATCCGGACACGCCGCTGGGTTCGGACGGCGTGGCCTGCGACGCGATGCAGGTGCCGGCGGACGAACGGACGACGCTGAAGGCCGTGGCCCTGGCCCGGCTGCTGTGCCCCGGCGCGAACATCCCCAGCACGACGGCGCTGGCGACCATCGACCGGGAGCAGGGCCGCGAACTCGGCCTGCGGCGCGGCGGCAACGTGGTCATGCCCAACCTGACGCCGCCGGCCTACCGCGAGCTCTACTCCATCTACCCGGGCAAGGCCTGCCTGCACGAGACGGCCGAAGTCTGCCAGGGCAGCCTGGAACAGCGGATCGCCGCGACGGGTCGCCACGTCGGGCAGGGGCGCGGCGACGCGAAGGTTGATTTCATCGACGATGCCTGGCTGACCGGACTGGCGACCGGCCCGCAGCCCGAGGCGTCGCGGGTGCGCGAGGTCATCGCCCGCAGCCTGGACAAGCAGGCGCTGACGGTCGAGGAGACGGCCGTCCTGGTGCGCGCGTCCGACCCCGAACTGCGCCATGAGATCTTTGCCGCCGCGCGGCAGCTCAAGGAGACCGTCTACGGCAACCGGATCGTGCTGTTCGCGCCGCTCTACGTGGGCAACGAGTGCGTGAACGACTGCGCCTACTGCGGCTTCCGGAGCAGCAACCGGGATGCGGTGCGCCTCACCCTGGACCACGACCAGGTTCGCCGGCAGGTGCTGGCCCTGGAACGCGAGGGCCACAAGCGCCTGATCCTGGTCTTCGGCGAGCACCCCGGCTACGACCCCGCCTTCATCGCCGACAGCGTGCGGACGGTCTACGCCACGCGCGAGGGCCACGGCGAGATCCGCCGCGTCAACATCAACGCCGCTCCGTTCGACGTGGAGGGGTTCCGCGTCATCCGCGAGTCGGGCATCGGCACCTACCAGGTCTTCCAGGAGACCTACCACCACGACGCCTACGCGCGCGTGCACCCGGCCGGAACGCGCAAGGGCGACTACCGCTGGCGTCTGGGCGCTCTGGACCGGGCGATGATGGCCGGCTGCGACGACGTGGGCATCGGCGCCCTGTTCGGGCTGCACGACTGGCGCTTCGAACTGCTGGCCCTGGTGCGCCACGCGCTGCATCTGCAGGAACGCTTCGGCGTGGGCCCGCACACGATCAGTTTCCCGCGTCTGCGCCCGGCCTCGGGCGTGCGCCTGGACGGGCTGCCGCTGGTTGCGGACGACGACTTCCTGAGGCTCATCGCCATCCTGCGCCTCGCGGTGCCCTACACCGGCCTGATCCTGACCGCGCGCGAGGACGCGGCGTTGCGGCGTTCGGCCCTGGAACTGGGCGTCTCGCAGATCGACGCCGGCACGCGGGTGGAACTGGGCGGTTACGACGAACCCTTCGCCGCGCCGTGCCTGGAGCGCGGCCAGTTCTCGCTGGGCGACACGCGCTCGCTGGACGCGGTGATGGACGAACTGGTCACCGACGGCTACCTGCCGAGCTTCTGCACGGCCTGCTACCGCCGCGGCCGCACCGGCGAGCATTTCATGGAATTCGCGATTCCCGGTTTCATCAAGCGCTACTGCACGCCCAACGCCCTGACCACGCTGCAGGAGTACCTGGTCGACTACGCAGGTCCCGAGACGCGCGCGCGGGGCGAGGCGCTCATCGCCGCGGAACTGGCGCTGCTGCCGGCCGGTGGCGCGACCGAGGAGCTGCGCGACCGGTTGTCGCGCATCAGCGGGTCGGACGAACGCGACCTCTGCATCTAGAAGGACGGACCATGCAACCGACACCCAGGGGATTGCGGCTCCACATCGGCCTGTTCGGCCGGCGCAACGTGGGCAAGAGCTCGCTGTTGAACGCGCTGACGCGCCAGCAGGTGGCCATCGTCTCGCCGACGGCCGGCACCACCACCGACCCGGTCGAAAAGCCGATGGAACTGCTGCCGCTGGGCCCGGTCGTGTTCATCGACACGGCCGGCGTCGACGACGACGGCCACCTCGGCGAACTGCGCGTCGAGAAGACGCGCCGCATCCTGGACCGCACCGACCTGGGACTGGTCGTGGCTTCGGACGGCGAGTGGGGTTCATTCGAGGAGTTGCTGGTGGCCGACCTGCGGGAGCGGGGCACGTCGGTGATCGTGGTGTTCAACAAATCCGACGTGTCGACACCTCCGTTGGACGTCGTCGAGGCCCTGACCGCGCGCGGCATCCCGTGGGTGTCGGTGGCGGCGTCGACCGGCGAGGGGCTGGAGTCGCTGCGCGGCGAGATGATCCGCCTGGCGCCCGAGGACTATATCAACCCGCCGACCATCCTGGGCAACCTGGTGCCGCCGGGCGAGCCGGTCGTGCTGGTGATCCCCATCGACAAGGAGGCCCCCAAGGGCCGTTTGATATTGCCGCAGGTCCAGGTGATGCGCGAACTGCTGGACCAGGAATCGTGGTGCGTGGTGACCACGGAAAACGGATTGCGCACCGCGCTGGCCTCGCTCAACCGCGCGCCCGCGCTGGTCGTGACCGATTCGCAGGCCTTCGCCCAGGTGGCGGCCGACACGCCGGCCGGCGTGCCGCTGACCAGTTTCTCCATCCTGATGAGCCGCTGGAAGGGCGACCTGGCCGAATTCGCCGCCGGCGCCGCCGCCATCGGACGGTTGAAGCCCGGCGACCGCGTGCTGGTGGTCGACGCCTGCACGCACCACCCCATCGCCGACGACATCGCGCGGGTGAAGATCCCGCGCTGGCTGTGCGATTACGCGGGTGGGGACCTGGCGATCACCAACTCGCAGGGCCGCGACTGGCCCTTGGATCTGGCCGAGTACAAGCTGGTCGTGCACTGCGGCGCCTGCATGTGGAACCGTCGCGAGATGCTCTCGCGCATCATGACCACCCGGGCGGCCGGCGTGCCGATCACGAACTTCGGGATGGCGATCGCCTGGTCGCTGGGGGTTTTCGAGCGGGCGTTGGCGATGTTTCCGGAGGTGGCGAGGGCGACTTGCGCCGGCGCAAGTGTTCCGCCCTGTTTGCGCGCGAATCCGTGACGCCGGCGGCAAGAGGTGATCAGGTTCCAAGTGCGTCGAACGACACCCGGAAGCCGCGCAGCGGTGGCGGTCGCGGGCCAGCACGGCCGTGCGCACCGAAGGCTTGATGGTGGCGTGATTCAGCTTGTCTGCGTGCTGGACCCGCGCGTTGCAGGACAGGGCTTCGACTTGCGCCGGCGCAAGTCGGTGCGAACCTTGCGCTGATCGCTGGGAGGTGCCGCGAGTGGCGACTGCGCTAGCGCGGCGGCCGCTCCGGCTCGCATGGCCGCGCGGGCTCGACAGGTCGCACATGTTCGACAGGTCGCACATGTTCGACTTGTCGCACATCCTGGACTTGCGCCGGCGCAAGTGCCCCGCCCCGTTCATGCACGAACCCATGGCACCGACTGCACAACGTGATCAGATTCTCGGCCCGGTTCGAGCCCCCCTGCTGGCGCGGCTTCACATGATGGACTTCAAGAAAGTGCGTCGACCGACACCCGGGCGCAGCACAGCGGTGGCGATCGCGCGCCAACACGGCCGCGCGCACCGAAGGTTTGATGGTGGCGCGGTTCGGCTTGCCCGCCCGGCGGACCCGTGCGTAGCAGGCCAGCGCTTCGACTTGCGCCGGCGCAAGTTTCCGTTCGCCCCGGTTGGTCACGGCCGTGGCCGCGGCACAGTCCGGGCACTGCTGGACGACGATCTGGACGGCGGCGCCACGGGGTTCACGTGCACGGGCCGGCGACTCGACGAGTGATTCGAGCGCGGCCAGCATCAGGTCCATGCGGTCGGCGCCGGCCGGGGCCAATCCCAGTTTGTGCGCCTTCTCGACCAAGGCTTCGAACCGAGCCAACTGCAAACCATCAGCGCGCAGACTGATAGTGACAGGCGGATCGGCGACGGGACGCAAAGCCGCCTCAACGAGGGGCAGCTGCGCGACCGGCTGGCGCGCCTGCCGAACCTGCATCTCCAACTCACGCCGCCCCGTCGTGGCCGCCTTCACGACCCACGCGGCCTGGTTCTCGACTGTCGCCACCCGAGCCACCTGCCGGGCTTTGGTCCAACCGATCTCGCCGGACGCCACCGCCTCGCGAAGAACCGGCAACCGGTCCAGGTCATCGGCCAGTCGCTTGAACAGCCAGTAGCGGTTGTCCGAGAAGCCCAACCCGACCGTTGCGTACAGCTGCAGGCTGGCATGGCCCAACGCGCGGTGAAGCCCCCGGCGCTGGACCTCGGCGAACCACAGTACGGCGCACTCCTGGGCGCGGTCACAGGCGGCCAGGGCCTGGCGAAGCGAGGCGTCGACCTGGTCGGCGGGCAGTCCAGCCGCGAAATCGGGCAGCGTGCAGCTCGTCATATAGGCTCGCTTTTCCGGGAGGATGGCGAGGTGAAAACGATAGCGATAATATAGCGAAAACAACAAGCAACCGCCAGCGAAATATATATATTAATCAATCTGTATACTGTGTGCGACAATCGATTCAAAGCTCCCCGCGCCCCCCAGCCCACCCCAGCACAGCTCCCCCTCGCGACCCCAAAAAATTCCCTTTACATACGGCGCGAATATGCCGATCTTTGCCTAGACAAAAAACTTTTGTCGGCATTGAATAAACGTTTTCGAATTGGGCGGGAGTGGCGACATGAGCGCCGAGCAGCTGCAACTGAGCGCCAGTCTCGAGGACTACCTCGAGGCCATCTACCATACCGTCGAGGCGAAGGGGGCGGCCCGCGCCAAGGACATTGTCCTGCGCATGGGGGTGCACAATTCGTCGGTGACGCAGGCGTTGCGTTCGCTGTCCGAGAAGAAGCTCATCAACTACGCGCCCTATGATGTGATCACGCTGACCGGGCCGGGTGAAGTGCTGGCTCTGGGCGTGGTGCGTCGGCACGAGACGCTGTCGAAATTCCTGAACCACGTGCTGGGGCTGCCCGATGCCGAAGCGGATGCCGAGGCGTGTCGTCTCGAGCACGCGGTCAGCGGCGGCGTGTTGAACCGGTTGGTGCGGTTCGTCGAGTATTTCGAGAGTTGTCCGCAGAACGACGTGCGCTGGGACGATGAGGCGGGCTTCTTCTGCAACAAGGCGACGGCCGGCCACAACGGGACCTGCGGGCGCGATGCCTGCGGCGGCGAATCCCTGCTGACGGATCTGCTGCCGTCCGATGGGGAGGCGTAGGCATGCCGCTGACACTGGTGCATGAGGGCACGCGCGCCATCCTCAAGTCGATCGATGGCGGTCGCCAGTTGCGCGGTCGTCTGGCGGCGCTGGGCATGATGCCGGGCGCCGAACTGGAAGTGATCCAGAATTCCGGTCAGGGGCCCTTCGTGGTCGCGGTGCGGGGCAGCCGCATCGTGATCGGCCGCGGCATGGCCGCGCGCATCCTGGTCGAATAGGACCATCAACGCGCCAGCCGGCCAGGGGCATTCGCCGTGACGAGCATCGCCGACAAGGTCCTCACCGTAGCGGTGGCCGGCAATCCCAACGCCGGCAAGACCACCATCTTCAACAACCTGACGGGTGCGCGGCAGCACGTGGGGAACTATCCCGGCGTGACGGTCGAGTGGAAAGAGGGCACGCTGCGACGCGGCGACCTGCGCCTGAACATCGTCGATCTTCCCGGCACCTACAGTCTGACCGCGTTCTCGGAAGAGGAACTGGTCGCGCGCGACTACCTGCTGAACCATGCGCCTGATGTGGTCATCAACGTGGTGGATGCCTCGAACCTGGAGCGCAACCTGTTCCTGACCACGGAGCTGCTCGAGATCGGGCGGCCGCTGGTCGTGGTGCTGAACATGTCCGATGCGGCGCTCGAGCGCGGGCTGATCATCGACCACAACCGCCTGTCCCAGCGGCTCGGGGTTCCCGTGGTTCCAGCGGTGGGCAACCGCAACCAGGGGATGGAGGCCGTCGTCGCCGCGGTGCTGGAGGTGGCCAACAGCCGCGTCCATCTGCCCGGGCCGGCCGACATCTGCCGTGAAGCCGGTCCCGGGCCGGGTTCGCTGGCTTCGCCGTTCGGGGGCACCAGGGACGGGCGCGTCGACTACGGTCCGACGATCGAAGCCGCCGCCTCGCGGCTCGAAGGGATGCTGCCCGAGGCGCCGCACCGCCGCTGGCAGGCGCTGAAGCTGCTGGAAGGCGATGTGCGGGTGCTCGAAGGCGTGCTGTCGGAGCACACCCGCCAGGCCGCGATGGCCGAGACCGCCGCGTTCGCGGCCACCATCACCGATGATCCGGACATCATGATGGCCCGGCTGCGGTACGAGCACATCGGTCGTTTGTGCAACGAAGTGTGCCGCCAGGTGCTCGCCGGCCGCGGCGCCGCGCTGAGCGACCGCATCGACCGCGTGGCCATGCACCCGGTGTGGGGCGTGCCCATCTTCCTGTCGATGATGTACGTCGTGTTCACGCTGACGTTCTCGCTCGGCAAACGTCGTGTTCACGCTGACGTTCTCGCTCGGCAACCCGCTGATGGACCTGATCGACCGCGGGTTCGGATTCCTGGGCGGCTTCCTGACCGGGCTGTGGCCTGCCGGCAGCACGAGCCACCTGAAGTCGCTGCTGGTCGACGGCATCATCGGGGGCGTGGGCGGGGTCATCGTGTTCCTGCCGAACATCGTGCTGATGTTCATGGCCATCGCCGTGCTCGAGGGCACCGGCTACATGGCGCGCGCGGCCTTCGTCATGGACCGCTTCATGAGCAAGGTCGGGCTGCACGGCAAGAGCTTCATCCCGCTGTTGATCGGTTTCGGCTGCACCGTGCCGGCGATCATGGCCACCCGCACGCTGGAGACCAGGCGCGACCGCATCATCACCATGATGGTGCTGCCTCTGATGAGCTGCGGCGCGCGGCTTCCCATCTATGCGCTGATGATCCCCGCGTTCTTCGCGCCGCACTGGCAGGGGCCGGTGCTGTGGATCATCTACGTGACGGGCATCGTGCTGGCGCTGCTGGGCGCGCGCGTGCTGCGCGCGACGATCTTCCGCGGCGAGAACACGCCCTTCGTGATGGAGCTGCCGCCGTACCGGCTGCCGACCGGCCGCAGCCTGCTGATCCAGATGTGGACGCGCGCGTGGCTGTACGTGCAGAAGGCCGGCACGGTCATTCTGGGCGCGTCCATCATCCTGTGGTGCCTGACGTTCTATCCGAAACCGCACGGCGACTGGGTGCCGCCGGTGGAGAAGGGCCAGCCGTCGGGCGTCGCCTACAGCGCGATGACCGATCCGGCGCAGAAGCAGGCGGCCGAGTTGTCGTACTCGGTGGCCGGCCGTGTGGGCCGCGTGATGGAGCCGTTGATCAGCCCGCTGGGCTTCGACTGGCGCATCGGCACCGCGCTGGTGGGCGCCACCGCCGCCAAGGAAGTGTTCGTGGCGCAGATGGGCATCGTATTCGCGGTGGGCGCCGCGGACGAGAATTCGGAGCACCTGCGCGCGCAGTTGCGCGACCGCTATACGCCTCTGGTCGGGCTGTGCATCATGATGTTCGCGCTGATCGCCACGCCCTGCATCGCCACCTTCGCGATCACGCGGCAGGAATCGGGCTCGGTCAAGTGGGCGCTGGCGCAGAGCTTCGGGCTGACGGCACTGGCCTGGATCGTCACCTTCGCGGTGTACCAGGGCGGGATGTTGTTGAAGCTGGGGGTGGGCTGATGAACAACGGCTGGGAGTTGGCGGCGGTGGTCGTGGTCGTGGTGGCGGCGGGAACGTGGGCCGTGCGGGCGCTGGTGCGTTCGCTGAATAAGCCGGGCGGCTGCTCGTCGTGCGCCGGGTCGGGGGCCTGCCCGCTGGTCAAGGGGCCGGAGGCGGGCGGCGCGACCGGGACCTGCCCCTCCTCGCAGGTGGAACCCGGACTGCACACGCCGGGAACCCGCTGATTGGCGCTGGGCGGGCGGATGGGCTTCTGATAGACTGGCGGTGATTTCAGTGCATCCCGCCGGCAAAGGAAGCCATCATGAAAATCATGTTCGCGCCCGCCATGCTTCTGGCTCTCGTCCTTGGCTGCGCATCGTCGGCGCAGGCGGACGAGACGCTGCCGCAGAGCCATCTCGATGCGGCCAGTGAGCTCGTCGACGTGATGAATCTCGAAGAGAATCTGGCCGCGTTCGGGGATGTCTTCATCGATTCCATGATCCAGCAGAATCCGGACAGCGAACCGCTTCGCGACGTGTTCTCGGCCTGGTTCCAGTCCATTTTCGACTGGGAGACGGTGCGCCCCCGCTATGTCGCCATCTATGCCGAGTCGTACACCGAAGCCGAGCTGCGCGAGATCAGCGCGTTCTACAGCACTCCCACCGGCATGAAGTCGCTGGCCCTGATGCCCGAACTGGCGCAGAAGGGTGCCGCGATCGGCAATGAACTGGCCATGGAGCACAGCCAGGAGCTCGAGCAGATGGTCATGGAGCGCATGGCGGAGATCGAGAAAGAGGCGATGGCGAAGCCGTAGAGCCGCCGCGTGGCGCTGACTTGCGCCGGCGCAAGTGGGCGCCCCTCACCCGACGTGTTCCGTCGCCCCCGACATCGCTTCGACCAGTTCATCCCGCACCCGCATCCAGTCCTCGACCGGCACCTGGCATGAGCCCACGCGGGTGTGGACACAGATGGAGATTGTCTTCTCGCTGGATCTCGTCGGCCGGGCCTGCGGTCGATGCCCGTCAGAAGCCTATTCCTTGACGGTCGTTTGGTGTTGCCACGCTTGGGGAGCCAGCGGTGGTGGGAGTGTCCCGATTGCGCCGGCCGGGTTGATTAAATTCGATCCGCCACAGCCGCTAGGTTGCGTAGCGGTCCGCGTGGATGTGCCGCTGGATAAGATGGTGATCGGCGTGCGGTGGCACAACGGGACCGCATCCGAGTCGTTTCCACGGATTCTGACTGCAATCGGTTCGGGGTTCTTCCCGCCACCGTATTCTGAGGCGATGGTCGTTGCAGACAGCGTGCAGGGTAACCTACGAATCGCCGGCTGGTGGACTCGACCTTGGGGTCGGCTATGCAGATGAGGACGCCCAGCACGCCCACTTCGTGACGGGTGACGGAGAGAACAGGGTCAGGGTGGTCAGCAAGTGCCGGGTACTCGTTGAGCCGATTCGCGCCGACAGATTGCCAGGGGTCGTGGCGTTGCGGGACAATTCGCATCTTAGATTTGCGGGGCCGGCGCGTCACTGAGCTGCACCGTGGGCCCCTAATTCAAGGAGAGAACTCATTCGTGTGGCGCGGCCGCGATCAGAGCGGACTTACGGTTGCCAGGGGTGTATACTGGGTACTGCCGAAACGGGCGAAGACCGGCTTGTGAAGAAGATGCTTCTGCTCAAGTAACGGCCAGCGAGGAAGACAACAATGAAGATAGTTGCAACATTGCTGACGCTAATGACCCTAAGTGTGACCGGCACGGCCATCGGGGCGACAATCATTGTCAACAGGGATGGGTTCGGCGATTTTGCGACAATCCAGCCCGCGCTGGATGTGGCCGCGGATGGGGATACTGTACTGATCGGGCCGGGTGAGTACACCGAATGGAGTTGGGTGCGGTTACCCGGCTATGGTTATGACATCAAGTCGTTTGCCCATCTTAGGTCGGATGACGTGACGCTCATCGGATCGGGCATTGCGAGTACCGTCATCGGACCGGCAATATATGAAGGAAGCGGAGGGACGTTTTCGCCGAAGGGAATTACTTATCAGGTGGGAGATGGGTCATTGTACGTGAGTGATTTGACCGTTCGACATTGCTACGACGGCCTGTTCTTGAAGGGCACTCTATACATGGACCGGTGTCGGCTCGAGAACAATGGTGGGGGGCTGTTCTGGGGAACTGTCGGTGCTGGCGGTTGGGTGCGCGACACGGTGCTCGAAGTCACAGAGCCCATTTTTGACCCCATCGGCTTCGATATTGGAGCCGGTGGTGCTGGTAGCGATATCGTGATGGAGCGGTGTCAGTCGGACCGCGGAGCGACCATTCGCGGAGTACAAGGGGCAATCATCACGGACTGCCACATGGCCGGACTTGCAGTCTATTCCGGAGCCCATGTCACTGTCGCGAATTGCGAGCTACGTGGTGGCAATGTCGGCATCAGCTTGTCCCTTGGTTCGTCTTCCTACTGCGAGGTGTATGGTTCGGAACTTGGTGGTGCCTTTGGCGCGCTGAACATATCCAGCAGTGCTCCGGGTAGTCAGTATGTCGTTGAGAACTGCCGACTTGAAGGCGGGTCACATGGAATCCTCTACTCGGGTAGCGGCGCTGGTGCTAGTACGCTAACAGGATGCGACCTGGTGAAGGGCAGTGGGCCCATGGTAGAGTGTGCCCCCTCGGCGTCCATGGTGACCCACGATCTTCGAAACAATTACTGGGGCACAACCGACGAGGCGACTATTCAGTCCTGGATCACCGACCACAGCGACAACCCGAGCATTGGAGCGACCGTGTTGTACAGCCCGTACTCCGGCCAATCCGTGCCGATCGAGTCCACGTCCTGGGGCGACCTTAAGGCGCTATTCCGCTAAGATTGTCTAATCTCACTCTCCGGGGTCACGCTGCGCCCCGACCGGGGAGCCGATCATCTTCCGCCTCGAAATAGGGCGCAGAGAGGTTAACGTCATCCGCCCGCGAGCGCATAGCGAAGCGAATGCCGCGACTTAAAAGCATCTTCGGAAGGCGCCGCTTGGTTTCAAGCCAGCGCCGCGCCTCCCGACTTGCGCCGGCGCAAGTGTGCGCTGTTCAGCCGACTCGCTCACCCGACCCGCTCCGTCGCCCCCGACATCGCTTCGACCAGTTCATCCCGCACCCGCATCCAGTCCTCGACCGGCACCTGACATGAGCCCACGCGCGTGTGGCCGCCGCCGCCGTACTGCGTAAGCGTCCGGTCCCGCGCGTATTCCCTCGCCCCTGATTCGCGTGCATGATGCGCCCTCCCCAACCAGGAGGTTTCATCATGTCGCTCCGCCGCCGCACTCCCGCCGAGATCGCTGGCATCGTCACCCAATTCCACTCCAGCGGCCTGAGTCGCCGCGATTTCGCCAAGCGCCACAACCTGGCCGAAGCATCGTTGGCCCGCTGGCTGCGCACGGCCCCGGCGCCCGCGGCATCCGCACCGACGTTCGTCCGCGTCGTCGCGCCGACATCGGCGTCACCGCCCGCCTGGTTCGAACTCGCCTTGCCCGACGGCCGCCGCCTTCGCATTCCTGCCGGTTGCGATCCGGCGGCCCTCGTGCCCGGCGTGACGCTGTTGCGAGCTCAGAGCCTGGATGCGCTGGCGACGAACGCCGATCGTGTTGGCCTGGTCGTGGCCCCCAACCCATTCAACCCGGAAACACGTATCGACCTGTACCTGGCCCAAGCCTCAAGCGGATCGGTCAGAGTCTTCGATCTGCGAGGTAGTCTGGTGGTTGACTTGCATCACGGTCCACTGCAGTCCGGACACAACACCTTTGTCTGGAATGGAGTGGATTCGAGCGGCAAGCCAGTTGCAAGTGGTGTATACTCGGTGCTCGTGGAGACACCGGACCGACAGCACGTGAAGAAAGTGTTGTTGGTTAAGTAGCGCGACGGTAAGAGGTTGGTGGTGTGCAAGCGTCTGCTGATAGCGGGAATCGTGACACTGCTGACCTCGGCGGCGGCTGCGTCGACATGGTCCGTCCAACGCGATGGGACTGGCGATTTCACGTCCATACAGCCGGCGCTGGATGCAGCAGCAGATGGTGATACGATCTTGATCGGGCCAGGGGAATACACCGAATCGACGACAATTCGTCCGCCGGGGTGGGCGTACGACATTCAGTCGTACGCCGACCTCCGCTGTGACAACCTGACGATCATTGGCGCCGGTGCAGACGTCACGGTCATTGGACCGGCAACCTACCAAGGCAATGCGGCCACGGGCAACCCTGCAGGCCTGAGCTATGGGGGCGGGGGCACGCTTCGCATCAGCGACGTGGGTATCCGTCACAGCTACGCGATGTACGTCATAGGGGTCTTGTACATGGACCGATGCCGCCTTGCCGACAATACGAATGGGCTCTCATGGAATCCTAGTGGCCCTGGCGGCTGGGTCCGGGATTCGGATTTTGAAGTGACCGAGTCGATTTTCGATCCGGAGTCCTTTGAAATTGGCTATGGGGGACTTGGAGGGAGCATCGTTCTAGAGCGAAATAGATTCGAGAGCACTTCAGTTGTGCTCGGCGTGAACGGCATGACGATTCGTGATTGCGATTTGTCCGTTTTGCACGTCTATTCGGGGGCGCAGGTTTACGTTGATGGATGTCGCCCGGGTGCGGCCAGCGCTGGTATACTGCTCGGCATGGGTGCGGGGAATTTTTGCAGCGTCACCAATTCCGAATTGCGAGATCCACAAGCAGCTTTGTGGGTGGACGAATCCTCGCCAGGTGGGCGCTTCGTCGTGCAGAACTCCCGCCTTGAAGGTGGAAGCTATGCCCTGTTCTATGCCGGCTATAATGCTGGCTCCTGCGAGGTGCGAAATTGCGACCTTGTGAAAGGAGTTGGACCGATGGTCCGTTGCGGTCAGGGCGGACCGAGTATCACTCATGACATGAGATACAACTACTGGGGCACCACCGACGAGGCGACCATCCAATTTTGGATCATTGATCACATGGACAACTCGAGTATCGGCGCCACCGTGCTCTACAGCCCGTTCGCTGGCCAGTCGGTTCCGACTGAGTCCACCTCGTGGGGCGACCTGAAGGCCCTATTTAGATAGCTGGGTCCAATTTCTCTCTCCCCCATTCACGCTGCGCGCCCCGACCGGGGAGCCAATCATCTTCCGCCTCGAAATAGGGCGCAGAGAGGTTAACGTCTTCCGCCCGCGAACGCATGGCGAAGCGAATGCCGCGACTTGAAATCATCTTCGGAAGGCGCCGCTTGATTCCAAGCCAGCGCCGCACCTCCCGACTTGCGCCGGCGCAAGTGCGCGCTGTTCAGCCGACTCGCTCACCCGACGTGTTCCGCCACCCCCGACA
>JAIFKS010000143.1 GCA_020049465.1 bacterium
TCCCGGTTCGACACGGCGATCAGCGAGTGGTGGCGGCTGCGGTAGTGCCAGCGCAGCTGCCGGTAGGGGGCGTTGCGCGCGCGGAAGAGCCCCAGGATGCTCTCCATGTCCCGCACGCCCGTTGTCTCGTCCTCCTCTTCGTACTCGTCCACGCTGGTCAGGCGCGCGAAGAACGACGTCGGCGGCATCTGCTTGCTGTCTCCGACCACCACCACCTGGGCTCCGCGCAGCACGGCCCCAAAGGCGTCCTCCGGCCGGACCTGGCTGGCTTCGTCGAAGATGACCAGGTCGAACCGCGGCCCATCGCAGGGAAGGAACATGGCCACCGACATCGGGCTCATCATCAGGATCGGTTTGATCGCCTGGATGGGCCGCCAGCAACGCTCCATGAGGCGGCGGATCGGCAGATGCCGCTGCTTCAACTCGATCTGGGTGAGCAGGACTCCCATGGCGCCGGCCCCACCCCTGGAGGGCAGGGCGCGATAATGAGCGGCGGCCACCCGGGAGCGGTTCAGGCGCAGGACATCGCGGTCAATCTGGGCAAAGCGGGAGACCCGTTGCTCATGCTCGGCCGTTTCGAACGAAGCCAGCATCCGCCTCTCGGAATACGCGCGCCTGAGCAGGCCCTCCAGCCAGGTTGATTCCAGAATCCAGGGCAGCGTCGGCTGGTCCGCGGTCCATGCGTCCGCAATGGCGCACAACGAGGGAAGACCGGCGGCCAGGGCCTCTTCGCGAAGGGCGCGGTAGCTCTCGTGATGCCACAGGCCATCAGGGTCCTTTTTCCAGGCGTCCAGGACCGACTGCTGCGTGGCGATGGCGGTATGGTCCCAGCCATCCGGAAACAGCTCCGGGCCGGGCACGAGCCTGTTGTTGAGCGCCGACCATTTCTCTCGGTACGCGTCGAGAGATCTTTGAGCATCCTGGGCCTTTCCGCGCAGCGCGGCGCAGAAGTCGGGCGTGAAGCTCAGATTCAGGATCTCCCGCGGCACGGCTCCGGCTTCGACCTCGCGGTGGATCGACAGGGCCCACTCCGAAGCGGCCCTCGCGACGTTCCAGTCGGTCTGCCTGTCGCGCCACAGCGCACCCAGCAGCCGCGCACAGGTGGGCGCGGCGCTTTCCAGTTCTGTTTCCAGCCCCTGAGCTCGCATGATGGCCTTCAGCGGTTCGATCAGGCTCGCGATCGGGCGCGGGTCGCCGGTGCGCATCAGACTGCGGCCCAGCGCACGCGCCTTCCTGAACTTCGCTGACAGCACCCGCCACCAGCGGTGCTCATACCTGATGAGGGTGGCGGTCGCGTCGGCCACGTCCACCTGCCAGGCGTTTTCCTGAAGCGTCTGGTCGTGCGCGCGGTGGAGGGCGCCGAGTTCCTCGCCCGCGGCCAGCCCCGCATTCACGGCCGTTTCGCCGCCCAGCCAATCCGGGGCGTTGAGGGCCGCCTGATCCGCGAAGGCCGGGCAGGTCGCCAAGCCGGAGGCCAGCGCCGCCATCGACCTCACCTCATCGACACGCTCAGGGGCGGGAAGCCTCATGGCTCGGGCCAGCTCCCCGCTGCATTCCCGCAACCGCACCGTCGCCGCGGCCGTGTCCTGCAGTTCGAGCTCGAGAAGCCGACGATCCATCGGCAACAAGGTTGCAGGCCGGCAGCCACGATAGGGATTCAGGTTCGGCGTGCCGCCGCTTGCCAGGCGGGTCTGCACACGCCCTGCCAGTTCCAGCAGCCGGTCCAGGGCGCGGCGGTCGTGCGCTTCGATCTCCGCGAATCGTCCCCGAAGCTCCGGACACGCTGCGGCCTCGAGCTGCAGCAACCGACCCATCGCATCGCGCGGCGTCACGAGACTGTCGCCGATCGGCTCGTGCAGTTCGCGATCATAGGCCGTGAGGCGGTCCCGCGCATCCGCGAGCTGCTCCAGTTGCATCTCGGGCTCGACGACGCGCGGCGCCTTCAGATTCAACGTCCGCTCGAGCTCGCGGATGAACTCCCGCTTGTTGGCCTTGTGGCTGTGCAGTTCCAGACAGGCGTCGCCCAGGCCGACCTGGTCCAGATTGCGCTTCACGACGCCCAGGGCCGCCATCTTCTCGGCCACGAACAGCACTGTGCGCCCGGCCGCGACGGCCTCGGCGATCAGGTTCGTGATGGTCTGCGACTTCCCCGTCCCCGGCGGGCCTTCGATGACCAGGGTGCGCCCGGCCTTCACATCCTCCATGGCCAGGATCTGCGAACTGTCGGCGTCGACGACCTCATGGACTTCGCCCACGGGGCGCAGGTCGTCCAGGAAGGTGCCCTCGGTAAGCGCACCTTCCATGTCCGCGAAGCGCGTCACCAGCGCGTCCATGACCGGGTGATCGCCCGGCCCGTTTTCCGCCGGCCAGCCGGCCGGATCCAGGTCGCGGTACATCAGGAAGCGGGCAAAGGTGAAGAAACCGAGCACGACCTGGTCGCGGGCCACGCGCCAGCGATCAAGCCCGGAGATGGCCGACTCGATGTCGTCGAAGTAGCCGGCGACGTCGATTTCATCCGTATCCCGCAACGTCGGCAGGTCGACGCCATGCTCGCTCTTCAGCTTCGCCTCGAACGACAGGTTGGTGCCGACATCCTCGCCCGAGTACTTCAGCGTGAAGCGATCCGAACCGCTGCGTTCCAGCGCCACCGGCACCAGGAGCAGCGGGGCCCGCCGCGGCTCCGTCGCCTCGGGAGTTTCGAACCACTCCACCATGCCAAGGGCCAGGTACAGGAGATTCGCGCCCTGCTCCTCCATCGCGGTGCGGGCGTCGAGATGGACCTTCAGCAGGCGCAACTGCAGCTGCGGCTTGGGAATTCTCGTCCGCAGTCGATTGTCGGCCGCGTCGACTTCCATCTCCCCGTCCACCTCGCCGTCCACCCCGTCGAATGCCATCGCGGCCTGGTCGGTCACGAGCTTCCGCAGGATGTCCGCGGGATGGGCGCCGACGATCTCGATGTCCCTGGTCTTCGTCACCCGATGGTTGAGCATCCGGTTGCGCAGGCTGAGATCGAGCAGGTTGCTGCGGCTCTCGAGAATGAGCTTGTCGATCTCGCTGCGATGGTCACCGGACATGGGCCTCTCCCTGCATTTCTTCCGCTCCAGCCGCACGCTTCGTTATGGAAATTTGCGCCGGCACCACTTGTGCCGGCGCAACTCTCACGTCATCGGGATGCCTGCGTCAGCATGCCGGCATTCCCATGCAGCCGACTCAACTCCAGCAACTTGTTCTGGTCGACGATCGGATCCCACATGAGCCGATCGGCAATCGCGTCGATCAGGGGCCGATGCTCCGCGAGCACCTTGTAGACCCGCTGGTACTCGTCGCCCAGGTAGCTGCGGATCATGGCCTCCAGGTGGAGCTGTTCCGAGTCGGTCGGGTCGCCTACCACCACCGCCAGGTTGCTCGCCGACTGTTCGTGCGACGTCATGTCCGGCGCGAAGCCCCAGCGCGCGAACGCTCTGGATGCCCGCTTCCAGGCCCCCGCCAGATCACCGCTGGCGCCGGACGAGATGTTCTCGGGCCCAAAGATCAGTTCCTCCGCCGCCCGCCCCGCCAGACCGACCCGGATTCCGTGCCGGAAGTCGGCATAGGTCGTGCGGTCGCCCAGCGACTCGCGATAGGCCATCGAATCGGCGACGACCCCCTTGAAATCGGCTCCCGGCACAATCGAGCAGTAGTCGGGGATGTTCTTCCCGTCCGAGTCGAGAATCGCCATCGCGGCATGCCCGGCCTCATGGGCCGCGACCGATCGCCGGATCTCATCGTTCTCGGGCAGCGACTCCCCCTCCTCGACATACCCGTGCGTGGCCAGGTGCATCAGGTCGAGAAACTCGAAAGGCCGCTTCTCGCGACGCTTCAGGCGCCGCAGGTAGAGCAGGGCCAGCTTGCGCTGTCTCGGGTTATCGCATTCCTGCTCCACCCACTTGCCCACCTTGGTCGGCGATTCGCGCAACGAATCCGCACAGTCGGCGACGCCGATCTCTTCGATGAACTCCTCCCCCAACTGCTTCAGCGGCGTCGGCGGCAACGCGAAATAGCGATCAAAGACACCGGGCCGGTCGATCCTGCCCGAGATGTCATCCAGGTTGGGGCAGCCTGTCACCACCACGACCGGAAACTTCGGGTCGAACTCTTCGATCCAGGCGGCGACCCGCTCCTGAAGCCGCTGCTTCTCGGCAAGCCAGGCCGGCGTGTCGTCATCCTGCGACACTTCCATCCAATCGTCCGGCTCCAGCCAGACCATCGCAGGCGCCTGCTTGTCGAAATCAGCGTGCGGCGCCAGATCCTTCGAGCCGGCAACATCCATGGTGACGAAGCGCATCCCGGCCTCCTCCGCCACCCGCCGCGCGGCACCCTCCGCCTGGCTCTCGCTGGGGGCCACCAGAACGACCGCCCGCCCGACGTCGCGCCATTCCGCCTCATCACGGGCGGCGCACGCCAGCTTCAGTTCCGTCGCCCAGGCCTGCAGCATCGCTGCACCGGGGAAGCGATCCCAGGACGGGGCCTTGGTCTTCTTGTTTGTCATATGGTTCTCCTTTGTCGGTGGTGCATTGCTGGCTCGATTGAGCGGATTCGACCATCACGGCCTGCAGTAATTGTCCACCTTATGGCTAAATTGACGATTGATGTGACGACGGGCGCCGGGCGATTCGGCGGGGGCCGCGGATTGCGGATCGCTCACTGAGGGACTGTTGCACAGAGGCGTTCCGTCATATGGAACGCCGGAGTCGAAAGGTCGATCAGATCTTAGGTTTTGCTTGAAATAGACGCCCCGGCGCCTGCCGGAAATCTGATCCATTCGAGTCAGATTCGCCGGAGGCCGGGCGCTGAAGGTGATGTCGCTCGGGGGCTGTGTCCGTTACAAACGCCGTTGGGACATGCCGCGGTGGAGCCCTGGCAATCCGCCCACCCATCCTATTCGCGGTACTGCACAAACAACTCCCCCACCACCCTCTTTTCCGCCATCCACGAGAACGAGTTGTCCAACACCAGCACGTACTTCCGCCCCGGCACGACCTTCGCCTGCAGTTGCGTCACGGTCGTCTGCCCGCCGTCGAACAGGGCCTCGGCCTTGTGGCCATTCGACCAGTTCAGGTAGTTGTCTTCATCGAACAGCAGCACGCGCACATCATTGCCCGATCCGCCCAAAGCCTCCAGGCGCGCGACCAGCGTCGACTCGCTGGCGCCCTCGGACGAGATCTGAATGTTGAACACTTCCTTGGCCGACGCCGCCACCATGGTCTCCACCTTGCCCAGGGACTCGCTCAACAGCGGATACTCCAACCCGGCCAGCCGCTCCTTGACGGCGACGAACGCCGCCGAATCCGACCGCAATCCCGTCAGGTTCAGCTTCGGAAGTTCCGCGCTCGTGTTCTCGATGCGCTCGGCCGGCGCCGGGTGGTCCTGGAAGAAGACCTCCAGCTGCGAAGGATCGCCCCCCAGCTTCCGGAAGGTGTCGAACACCCCAGCCATGGCCGTCGGGTCATACCCCAGGCGGTAGAGGCTGTACACCGCCAGGAAGTCCGCTTCCCGTTCGTCGTCACGCGAGTACTGCATCTGGCGCAGGAACGCGATGGCGCCACCCGCTTCCTGGATGGCGGCGCGCCGCTTCTCGTTGTCCCCGCCCAGAAGCTCCGCGCCCCCGCCCACGATGCCCGCCAGGATCAACTGGTTGGTCAGCGCCCGGGCCGTGTGCTTGCCGACGATGTGCCCGACCTCGTGGGCGATGACCCCGGCCAGCTCCGCCTCGCTGCCCATGCACTCGATCAGCCCGCGATAGATGAAGACCTGCCCGCCTCCCGACGTGAAGGCATTGACGGTTCTCGAGTTGAGCACCGTGAAGCTGTATTCGATCTCCGGGCGCTGGGAAGCCGCCGCGATCCTCTGCCCCAGATCGTTGACGTACGCGCTGACCAGCGAATCCTGCAGCACGGCTGCGCCGGCAGCGATCTCATTGGAGAAGCTCACCGCCAGCGCGATCTCCAGCTCGTCACCGAGCACATTGAACTCGGTCCCGTAGTCGTGCCGGTCGACATCGAGCACCTCGCGCCCGAACACGATCCGCTGCACCTCGCCGCGGACCAGCTCGACACTGCGGCTGCCGGCCGTCCGCTCCCCAACCCGCGCCTCGCAGAACCGTACCTTGTCGTCACTGAGGCCGCGAAAGTATCCGCCCAGCCGCCGCCCGTCGTTCATGATCAACAGGTCATGCGCGCCATCGGAGGTATCGATCGGCGACGCGTGGACCTCAAAACTGAGGGCCGCGATGGTGCGGACATCGTGCTCGAGCCTGGTCTTGCCGTCCTTGAAGCGGAAAATGCGGTGATCACGGTCGTACTTGTCGACCTTGAGCGTGTCGGCCGCGCCGCCGCGGAAATGGACCACGACGGGGCGGCGATCGTCCTCGCCCCGCGCGGCGGAGGGGAGCGTGGCGGCCAGGAGGATCAGACACAAGGCGTTCGTCAGCAATGGGGAAGCCGATGGGTGCATCATCATGGTTGTCCTTCTCGAAAATTCATGGGTTGCCGGCACTTGCGCCGGCGCAAGTTTCACGCATTGGTAATCAATCCGCAACGCATCACCACTCGCGGGGCCGGGTGCAGGTTGATGCTTATAGTGCGCGTTCGGATCGCGCACTATAACCATCAACTTCTTCCCTGCCGCGAAACACACGACACCGCGACCAGCCCTCATCCCTCCGTGGCCCGCAACCGATCGGCAAACGCGTACGAAATCAGCTCGCCATCGCGCGTCTCCAGATGAGCATGAGCGCGGACTCCAGCAGCACGGCCGAACGCAACCGCACATACGCCTCCGCATCTTCGGGTACGGCCCTGCGGATCGTCACCATGCCTTCGCCCTCCCCTCCCCCACCGGCGGCAACGGAACCGTCGCTTCCCACCTGCAGCCGATCGTGGTGAGGCAGTCCTCCCGGTTATCCCCATCGCTGTACGCCACCGGCAGCATATCGGGGTAGGTCAGGCTGAGCATCTCCTGGTACCAGCCCACGTACATCCAGTCGCGTCCGCGCCCGGCCTCGACGATCGCGGGAAAGCTCTTGATAAAGCGCTCCGCCAGCCGGCTCGGCGTCAGATGACCGCAGTGCGACCACCCGAAGTACGCATCGCGTTCGCCGCTGCCGTAATGGGCGGTCAGGTGATCCCAATCCACGAGCCGCGCGCCGTGACTGTTCAAGATGTTCGTCACCGGCGTGACCGCGCAGCGCCACGAGCATCCGGACGGCGACTCCCCCGGAGCGATGCGCAAACGCTGGAACCCGCGCACGTGCAGCTCGCTCACCATGAGCAGGACCTTGCGGCAGATGGCGACTTCCTGCGCTTGCCGCTTCTGGGCTTCGCTCTGGGAGGCCGCTGACTCGTCGATCTGATCATTGTTGTCGACCATGGAACGGCTCCGAATTCGGGTGCATTCGCGCCGCGTCTTGCAGAGCGGGCAGGTGCCCGGCGTCCGCACGAAGCGGAACTGCGCCACCGGCGCATCCGGCCAGATGGAGGCAGAGACTACCACGCGTCGAACCACGACTCACGCGGCACCACAGCAAATCATCGAGTGATACGATCTTGTTGACTTGCGCCGGCGCAAGTCGCCGGGCCAGGCGCGCACCATGACTGTGCGGGCCGGGTGCGGGTTGATGCTTATAGTGCGCGAAGGCGATCGCGCACTATAAGCATCAACCTGCACACCCCCCGCACACACACATCAGACACGCATCACCACGACAACCCGCCGCCGCAACTTGCGCCGGCGCAACGGAACCGGGCCACCCACCTCGCGGCGCCCGGCACCCCATCACCGGAACAACGCCTTCACCGACCCCCAACTGATGGTCTCGCCAGCCGACTTCCAGCCGCCCGTCAGGTCCACCTGGCCCCGCATCTGGTAATACTCGCGCGTGTAGCCGTTGACCGTCGAATCGCGGTGCGTCACATAGAACTTGATCTGACCCTGGGGCTTCAATGTGCTGTAGTTCTGCCCACGGTCGAACAGCACCACGACGTCGAACCATGCGAACACGGAGTTCGGGATCACATCGGACGGCGACGACATCGCCCACGTGCCCTGCCGCTCGAACGTCTGGAATGTGATCGCGCTGATCCCCGGCACCAGCGTCCCCAAGGGGTCGGTGACATCGTGCCCGGAGAACATCCGTTCGTGGATCCGCTGCTCCTCGGTCATGTCCAGGGTGGGGCCCACATCCGGGAAATCACCGGTCGTGAACGATTGCAGCACCGTGACGAAGTCCGGGTGCATCAGCTTCGAGAACGACGACAGGTCCTGCGCTTCATACATCTCCACGAATTTCTGCATCACCTTGTCGGGCGTGTCGGGGAACGTCTCCAGTTCGCGGTAGAAGCAGGAGAACGTGACCGTCGAATCGGAGGTCACGTTCAGCGTCGCCCCCGCGGGAGTCTCATAGCCCGCCACATCCTGCCAGGCCACCGTGTAGGGGCCCGAGCGCAGACCGGTCAACGTCGCGTTGCCGGCGCCGACTTCGAGGTAGCCGAACGGCCCGGTGACATGCCAGGGGGCCGCCAGGTATTCGGGCGATGCGTCGATGGCGATGGCCCCGGTCGCGGGCACGGCCGGACTGTCGTCGTCGTTGCAGGCGGTTACGGCCAGCGCCAGGCAGGCCATCGTCAGGGCGGCCAGCGCGAGGCGGGCGGCGGCGGTCGGGGACGAGCGCATGGAGTCGGTCCTTTCAGGCATGAAATCGGCGGGGCGCCATCGACCGAATGATAGCACATTGTCGGCGCGTTATTTCGCGCGATTCTCCGCGATGCGCGCCGGGTAGGTGTCGCATGTGTGTGCGGGGTGGGGTGCAGGTTGATGCTTATAGTGCGCGGTCGCCATCGCGCACTATAAGCATCAACCTCCACCCCTGCCCCACAACAACACCAACGACAGCGCCGCGACCAAAGATAAGAAAAAGAAGAGGCCCAGGTTGCCCCGGGCCTCTTCGCGCCATCAAAAATTGCCCATCAACAACAGGCCCGCTCCGATTTACCGGAACAGCGCCTTCACCGCGCCCCAGCTCTGCTCTTCGGTGCCGACCGAGCAGTTGGCGATGTACAGCGTCATCTGCGAGAAGTCCCAGAACGCACCGTTCGGCGCGGTGGGGCTGCACGACGTGTTCAGCAGGGCCGGGTAGTTGGCCAGGACGGGGCCGCTGGCGGTGTCGCCGATCTTCGCGCCGTTGCCGACGGTGAAGCCGAGGCACACGGTGTCGTAGCCGTCGATCGTCGCCGAGGCCTGCACGTTCGTGCGCGAGGCGATGACGTTGAACGCCACGTAGGTGATGGTTTCGTATTCGGTGTATTCGATGATCGACCCGGTGTACTCGGCGTCGCCATTGCCCCAGGGGCCGGATCCGCTCAGCCAGATCGTGCCGCCGGTGAACGTCTTGACGTAGGTCTTGCTGCCGAAGCCGGCAACATTGACCGTGTCGGCGATCAACACGGCGTCGGCCGCTTCCACCGCGCAGGAGTAGCTCCAGCTGCCACCAAGGGTCGCGCCGTCCCAGGACGCCGCATTGAACGTCGTGCCGGCCAGCAGCGCGCCGCCGCCGTTGTCCCAGCCTTCGGTGTAGCGGCCCAGCGGCACGGGGCCGCCCAGGTCGGTGGTGCTCCAGCTGCCTTCGAGGGGGGCGCCGGCCAGGGCGAGCACAGGGCACAGAAGAACCAGTGCCGTCAGAACTTTAGCTGTCGAGTTCATGGTTACCTCCAGGTCATCACGGGGCGATCGGAATGAAGCCCGATCCCGGATTGTAATTTATCTACTCGATAATTGCAATTCATCATTTTTAATGATGACAACTTTGATCTTTAATGGATCGTATTAGTCTAAATAATTTTCTTTTTTCAACTTTATACACAACAGGCCGGGAATGTGTCCCGTTTCTGCAACTTCTGATTTGATGGGTCGTTACGTTTCCGCGCCGCTCACGATCCCGCGCACGAACGGCGCCACCCCGTTCATGATCAGCTGCACGGCGATGACCGCGACCAGCAATCCCATCAACTTTTCGACGATTTTCATGCCGGTGGGACCCAGGCGCCGCAGCACGGTGTCGGCGGCCAGCAGGATCACTCCGGTCAACACCAGGATCAGCGCGACAGCCAAACCCACGACCAGGGCGCCGGGCATCCCCGGCGATTCAGCCCGCAGCACCATCACCGTCGTGATCGAGGCCGGCCCGGCGATCAGCGGGATCGCCAGCGGCGTGACCGACGGATCGTGGTCCGGATCGACGGCCACCGCTTCGGCCTGCGCCGCGCGCGCGGCCTGATCCAGCCCGGTGTGCCAGCGGCGCGGCCGGCTCTGCAGCATGTCCAGCCCGATGCCGAACAGGATCACGCCGCCCGCGATGCGGAACGCATCGATGGTGATCCCGAACGTATGGAGCAGCGCACTACCGGCATAAGTAAACGCCAGCAGCACAAACAGCGACACCAGCAGCGCCCTGACCAGGATGCGCCGCTTCCGCTCCCGCGACATGCCCGCCGTCTGCCCGCTGAAGAACGGGATGCACCCGAGCGGATCCACCACCGCAAACAGCGAAGACAACGACAACAGTGCAAATCCGGTCAGATCCATGTCTCCCCCACTAGCTAAGTTTCGTGTGTTGATGTGTGTGTTGTTGGGTGTGGTGGAGGTTGATGCTTATAGTGCGCGTTCGGATCGCGCACTATAAGCATCAACCTCCACCACACCCAACAACACACACATCAACACACAGAGCTATTGCGCTTTAACGGCCGCCAAGGCCTGACGCAGCTGCGCATTGTTCGGCGCCAGCTGCAGCGCACGTTCCAGGGAACGCACGGCGGCATCCTTTTGGCCGGCTTGCGCCAGGAAGCCGCCCAGCTGGCCGTGCGCCTCGGCGTTGTCGGGCCACAGTTCGGTCATGCGGCGGAAGGTGGCGATGCCGCCGTTCAGGTCGCCGCTCATCGCCTGCGCCACGCCCAGATTGCCCATCAACATGGGATCGGCCTGGCCCGCGGCCACACCCGCGTCGGCCGCGGCCTTCAGATGCGGCACCGCTTCGGCCGGCTGGCGCGACTGCAGCAGCACGAAGCCGAGCTGGCCTTCCAGCAGCGGCGCGTGACCGGCCGCCGACAGTGTGCGCTCAAGGACGCCGCGCGCACCGGCGACATCGTTCGCGCTCAGCATCACACTGGACAGGGCCAGTGCGCTCTGTTCGTTGACCGGGTCAAGCTCCAAAGCCCGCGTCAACTGTGCGCGTGCGGTTGTCTGGTCGCCGGTTTCCAGCGCGATCACCCCCGCGTAGAAGCAGGCGCGCGGCTGCCGCGCGTCCAGAGCCTGCGCCTGCGCGACCAGCGCCGCTCCTTCGGCGGAGCGGCCCATTCGATGCAGGCCGTAACCCTTGCCGGCCAGGCCGAACGTCCACTTCGGATCCACGGCGAGGCCCGAGTCGTAGACGGCCACCGCGTGCGCGAACTTGCCGCTGCCCATCAGGGCGTGCGCGTAGTCTTCGACCACAGCCAGATCGCGCGGCTCGTCCACCCGCAGCCCGCGGTAGATCTTCAAGGCTTCCGGCACGCGCCCGCCGCGCGCCCAGGCCTGCGCCAGGTTCAGGCGCACCGTGCGGTCCTGAGGCGAACGCGCGTATTCGGCCTCGAGAACTTTCGCGGCTTCGCCCAGTTTGCCCTGGCGCATGTAGATGGTCGCCAGGTTCACCGCGTTCTCGGGGCCCACCGCGACGCCCGAGGACGAGGACTGGTCTTCAGCCCCGGCCACATAGCCGAGCGAGCGCAGCATCTGCTCCATGCGCGCGGCGGCTTCCGGATCGTTCACCACTTCGCCGCTGTGCTGCAGCGGCGACGTTTCCCAGGTGGCGACCTGACGCACCGGATGCGCGGTGCGGAACTCGCTGGTCAGCGCGCCGGCCAGCACCTGGCCGGCCAGATCGCCGGCCACCGGCAGGTCCATCAGGGCCATGACCGTCGGGGCGATGTCGTAGATGCTGGCGCCGGTGATCGGCGTGCCCGGGCGCACGCCGGGGCCGTTCAGCACGAGGATGCCGTCGATCATGTGCGAAGCATCGGCCAACTCGGTGTCCACATGATCTTCGCGCAGGCGTTCGTCGCCGGTGCGGAAGCCGTGATCGGAGCACACGACGATCGACGTGTTCGGCCCGCGCTTGGCCAGCAGTTCGCCCACCAGCGAATCCTGCCACGACCAGTAGGCGGCCACGGCGTCCTTGTAGGCCGCGTAGTCCGCGTCGCTGACCCATTCCTGTTTCGGGGGCGCGAAATTGTTGAACAGATGCATCGAGGCATCGGTGCCCTCGTAATAGACGGCCAGCAGCCGCGGCCTATCCTTCGCGATCCGGTCCAGCGCGATGTCCGTGTAACCGCGCGCCGTGGCCATCGCCTGGCGCAGGTGCGAGATGGGCGTGCTGTAGGGATCGTCCGTTGCCGTGGTGGCCGCCGCGATCTGCCCGTCGGTCAGCTTGACGATGCGCTGCACCAGCGACGTGGGGATCGACTCCGGCGCCGGCAACAAAGCGGCCACATCCTTCGCGTAGGTTTCGGGCCACACCTTGCCGGCGTCCTCGACGCCGCGGCCGGTGATGCCGAAGCTGTGCCAGCCCACGTAGTCGCTGACCATGAACCCGTTGACCGGTTCGACCGGCCAGGTGGCCCACCAGCCGATGACGCCGACGGTCGCCTCGTTCTCGCTGGCCACGTTCCACACCGCGCGCACCTGACGGCTGCGGCTGCTGATGGGGATCTTCTGGCCGTCGGCGGTCGTCGACATGAACCAGGTGACGCCGTGACGGTCGGGCGTGCGGCCGGTGGCGATGCTCGTCCACAGCACCGGCGACAACAGCGGCATCTCGCTGCGCAGCCGACCCCAGGCGCCTTCATCGCGCAGCTTCTTCAGGTTGGGCATGCCGCCCGCCGCGATGACCGGTTCGAGCATGTCCCAGTCGCCGCCGTCCAGGCCGATGATCCACACTTCCTGCTGCGGCTTCTTGCCGCAACCGGCCGTCGTCAGCAGCGCCACCGCGATCAACGCGACCGCCAGGGCCAGGCCGCAGGCCGCCTTCCATCCGCTCTTCCCGTGCATGGATCCTGTGCTTCCTTCGTCCGGCCGAACGGGGCGCGGGCGGTGGGTGGTGGGTGGCCCGGCGGCGCCGGTGTCCCCGGCCGGCTGCCGGGTGATTCCCGGGGTTCAGTCTAGTGGCGGCGGGCGGTGCGGGCAAGGAAGGGGACGTAAGGTCGGCACGGAGAGAAAAATAATGCAAACCAGACGAAAAAGGATTGCAATCGCCACCAATAGCGGATATCATTCTCAGGTACTACAAAAGAGCCTTTGCGACCCCGGGGCGGAAATGAGCCTCCAACCCCGGGAGCGCGACCAGACTCGCCCATCGCCCGAAAAAGAGCTTCCCCCCCAGGAAGCTCTTTTTCTTTGTCGCGCATCAAGGACAAGAAATCGCAGATGGCTGGCGGCAAACGACTTGCGCCGGCGGCAAACGAATTGCGCCGGCGGGAACGACTTGCGCCGGCGCAATTCGCGCGGAGCGAAGTCCGGCATCGGGCGGTTCTCCGTCGCCAACATAAGTATAATCTTTATTTCAGCGGCAGCGCCTGCAGCTCCCGCAGCACCGTCCGCGCGATCGACTCGCGTTTCGAGGCATCGGCGCCGCCCTGCGGCATGTCGATGTTCAGCGCGAAGAAGACGGCGCCCTGCGGCGTCTCGACCCAGCCGACCCACCAGCCGAGGTGCCGTTCAAGACGCACCTGCCAGCCGGTCTTCGCGCGCAGGATCCAGTCGCGCCCGGCCTCGTTGATCATGACGTCCTTGACCAGGCGCTGGTGCTCGACGGCGAACGGCAGTTCGTTGCGGTACAGCCGCCGCAGGAAGGCGACCTGCTCCAGCGCGGAGATGCGCAGCGAACTGTCCAGCCAGAACGTGGCGACATCGTCGCCCACCGTGCGGTTGCCGTAGTCCAGCTTCTCGAGGTACGCGCGTTCGCGTTCGACGCCGATGGCGCGGGCGAAATCCTGGTACAGCCACACCACCGAGTGCCGCATGGACGAGCGCAGATTCTGGTCGCGGTTCCAGCCGGCGATGGTGTGCTCGTCGCCGTCCCAGGCGAAGACCTGGAACTCGTCGCGCACCACGCCGGCGTCCAGCGCCATCAGCGCGTGCGGCACCTTGAAGGTCGAGGCCGGGCAGAACCGCTCGGCCGCGCGGGCTTCGTTCCAGACCCAGCGCGCGCCGTCGCGTTCGTCGACCACGACGATGGTGCCGGTCACGCCCACGTCGGTGAAGTGGCGCTCCCACTCGGGGCGCGGCGTGAAGGTCTCCTGCGCGCGCGCCGTGCCGCAGCACGCGAGCAGGGCCATGATCGCCAGCAACGGGCGGATCCTCACGACCCGCCTCCCATCGCCACATCCCACGCCGTCCGGAAGCACAACCGCACCAGCTTCTCGTACAGCGGCGCGTTCAG
>JAIFKS010000090.1 GCA_020049465.1 bacterium
GTCGCGGTGACCTGGTGGATCTTCCGCGGCTGAGCGCCGCGCTTTCGCTGAAAGGCCGGACATGGAAGCTGAAGGAACCTCGCGCCTGCTGGACATGCTGCTGCAGGCCAACCGGCTGAAAACAACCCCGCGCACGGGATGGTTCCAGCGCGGCGTGCCCACGCCGGAGAGCGTGGCCGACCACAGCCACGGCGTGGCGCTCATTTCGCTGGCGCTTCTCGACGTTGTGCCCGGCCCTCTGGACCGCGCCCGCGTGCTGGCGATGGCCATCTCGCACGACCTGGCCGAGAGCGTGACCGGCGATCTGTCGCTGGGCGCCTCGCGGCTGCTGCCGCCCGGGGCCAAGGCCCACGCGGAGACGGCGGCGCTCGGTGAACTGCTGGGCGGCCTGGGCTTCGCCGACTCGTGGCGGGCGTGGTGGCTGGAATTCGAGGAACAGGCGACGGCCGAAGCGCGGCTGGTTCGCGACGCCGACCGTCTGGACCTGCTAGCCCAGGCCCTGACCTATGAACGGTCGTGCGGCACCCGCGAACTGGACGAGTTCTGGCGGTTCGCGCCGGAGACGTCGTTCACCTACGAAGTGAGCCGGGCGCTGGTGCGGGCACTGAAGGCGCGGCGGCCGGCGGCGCCGGAGGCCCGCGCGTGAAACTGTTCGCCGTCATGCTGGGCGGTACCGCGCCGGGCGCGAACACTGAACGGCACGATGCCGTTCTCGCCGGCGGCGACACCATCGAATCGACCTACGAACAACTCATGGAGCAGTGGTTCGGCTCGCGGGCGGGCCTGCACATCGATTCCTGGCTCGAACTGGACGTCGTCGATGGCCACCGTGTCACCTTGCGCCCGGAAGCCCCCGCGGAGCCAACCCGGCTGTGGTTCATCAATCTGGGCGCCTAACGGCGGGGCCGATTCGGCGAACTCCACGAGGTCGCCTTCCTGGTAGCCGCGACCGGCGAAGAAGTCAAAGCGCGGGCCCAGGCGACGCTGCTCACCGGCACCGATGAACAGCATACCGACGACCTGCTCGAGGTGGATCACATCATCGAGGTCGCCGTGCCCGGCGGCCTGCATGTGCATCTGGAGCCGACCGGCGAGTCCATGCCGTTGGATCCGGTCAACGGTTGGCATCGCCTTCCGGCTGCGGCACTCGAGGCGCATGGACGCCGGACGGGGCGGGGGTAGTGGCTGGTCGTTCGTTGTCGAGGCTGGACAACGGCGGGCGTCGGTCATGGCCGGACTTGTAATTGCCGGACTTGCGCCGGCTCAAGTGCCACGCTCTTCTCCGACGCGATGCCGTGGCGCCGCCGCACTCTTTCAGATACCACTGCTTCGCACCGGCATCCATGCGGTGATCCGCGAATCCAGACACATGTCCTAAGGCTCGGCACCTCCGGCTTGCGCCGGCGCAAGTCCGGCACTGTCGCCTTCGTACGCGAACCCATGGTTTTCGTGCACGAAGTGATGGCACCGGCTGCACAACGTGACCAGGTTCTCCGCGCGGTTGGACCCGCCCCGGCTGCGCGGCTTCAGGTGATGGACCTCCAGGAAATGCGTCGACCCGCAGCCCGGCGTGGCACAGCGGTGCCGGTCGCGCGCCAGCACTTCGGCCCGCACCGACGGCGGGATCGTGGGCGCCAGCACTTCGGCCCGCACCGACGGCGGGATCGTGGCGCGGTTAGGTCGGCCGCGTTCGCGCACGCGTGCGTCGCAGAGGATGGATTCGACTTGCGCCGGCGCAAGTTTTCTCTCGCCGCGGCTGGTCACCACCGTGGCGGCGGCGCAGTCGGGGCATTGCTGCACGACCACTTGAACAGGTGCGACAGCAACGCGGCGCGGCGGTTCGGCCGCCGACGCTTCGATCAGCGCTTCGAGCCCGGCGAGCACCACGTCCAACCTGTCGGCGCCATCGGGCACGAGCTTCAGCTTGCGCGCCTTCTCCAGCAGCGCCTCGAATCGCGCCAACTGCAGGCCGTCGGTGCGCAGCGTGATGGTAGTCGGCGGGTCGGCTGCGGCGAGCGACGCGGGCGCGGGCGCGGCAAAGGACAACTGACCTGCATCCGCCGGTTTCTTCCGCGCCGCCTTCACCGCCGCCGCCAACTCGCGCCGGCCGCACGTCGCGGCTTTCGCCACCCACGTTTCCTGCGTCTCGACCGTCGCCACCCGCGCCACCTGCTGCGCCTTGGTCCAGCCCACGTCGCCGGCTTCGACTGCTATCCGCAACACCGGCAGTCGCTCGAGATCATCAGCCAACCGCTTGAACTGCCAGTAGCGGTTGTCCGAAAAACCCAGCCCGACCGTTGCATACATCTGCAGGCTCGCATGACCCAGTTCGCGATACAGACCGCGTCGTTGCACTTCGGAGAACCAGAGCACGGCGCATTCCTGCGCGCGGTCGCAGACGGACAAGGCCTGACGCAACGAGGCATCGACCTGCGCGGCGGGGCGGCCGGCGAGATGCGGGAGATGGGCGAAAATATAGCGCAAATAAATCATAACAACAACGAAATAAATAACTTATATCTTACGCAAGCAGCGTCGGACCGGCACACCTCTTGACTGGTTCAAGCCACCCGCGCCTCACTTCACCAGCTTTGCCACCACCCGCCAGTCTCCCACCGCCCAGCCGCCCTCGACGACCTCGGTCCGCACCTTGCCCTCCGCGAAACCGAAGCGAGTCACCCGATACTCGCGGTCGCGATATTCAAAGCCGTCCCCCGCGTCCTCGTAGATCGAGCCGGTGGCCCGGCCTTCGGCATCCGGATTGACCAGCAGCTCGATCTCGTCCAGCGGCTTTTCGTCCGACCACTGCACGAGCGGTCCCAGCGGCAGGGCCGCGCCCTCGCGCAGGAACAACCTGGGCAGGTCGGGATCGTCCAGGTCGCCCTCGACCAGCGACACCTCACGCCATCGGCCCCGCGGCATCGCCGGCAACCCAGCAGCGGCACGATCGGACTTCACATTCGCCACCACCAGCAGGTCGTCGCCCAGCAGGAAGGCATCATCGACCGCGCGCAGCGTGGTGTCGGCCGGATCGGCGAAGAACAGCGGCCGTACGATCGGCAGGCCCGTCACCGACGCCTCGCGCGCCAGCGTGTACAGGTACGGCAGCAGGCGATAGCGGCGCTGCAGCGCCAGGCGGCAGGTGTTTTCCACGTCGGCCCCGAAAGACCACGGTTCCTTGTCGACGTTGCCCTTGCCGGTGTGGCCGCGCGCGAACGGCAGCAGGGCGCCGACGCCCATCCAGCGCGCGAACATGGGACCGCTGCCGGCGCCGACGAAACCGCCGATGTCCGGGCCGGCCAGCGGCTGTCCCGACAGGCCGAGGTTCAGCACCATGCTGATGGACATGTCGAGGTGGTCCCAGCTGGCGGTGTTGTCGCCGGTCCAGGTGGCGGCCCAGCGCTGGCCGCCCAGGTGCGAGGCGCGGGTCAGCACGAAGGGGCGCTGCCCGGGGCGGGCGGCGAGACAGCCCTCGTGCGTCGCGCGCGACATCAGCATGCCGTAGACGTTGTGGAAGCGCGCGTGGGTGCCCGTGCCGCCCAGGTCGGGATCGGCGCGGTGCACGTTGGTCAGCGGCATCGTCTTGCCGTCGACGTTGAAGACGGCGGGCTCGTTCATGTCGTTCCAGATGCCGTCGAGGCCCAGGCTGAGGAACTGGCCGTAGAGGCCGCCCCACCACGAGCGCACCCGGTCCATCGTGAAATCCGGGAACACGCAGGAGCCGGGCCAGACCGGGCCGGCGTAGGGCGCGCCGGCGGCGGTCTGCACCCAGGCGTCCAGGGCGTCGCCCGTTTCGAAGACGTGGTAGCCGCTCTCCTGCTTGATGCCCGGGTCGATGATGGCCACGGTGCGGAATCCCCGGGCCTGCAGTTCGCCGTCCAGGCCGCGCAGGTCGGGGAAGGCGTTCGCGTCGACGGTGAAGCAGCGGAAGCCGTCCATGTAGTCGATGTCCAGCCACAGGACGTCACAGGGTATGCCGCGGTCGCGGAAACCGTCGGCGATCTCGCGCACGCGATCGTCCGGCGTGTAGGAATAGCGGCACTGGTGGTAACCGAGAGCCCAGCGGGGCGGCAACTCCGTCACGCCGGTCAGGGCGGCCAGCGCGCGCACGACGGTTTGCGGAGAGTCGCCTTCGATGACGATGACCGGGAACTCGGGACCGGCCGCCTCGAAGCGGATCCCCTGGTTCAGATCGATGAGGCAGCGCTCGGGCGTGTCCGCCAGAACGCCGTACGCGGTGCCGTCGCGGCGCACGGCCAGCACCCACGGGTGCGACTGGTAGAGGCTCAACTCGGCGCGCGCCCAGCCGTAGGCGTCGGTGTTCCAGGCCACGGTGCGCGTGCGGTTGCGGCGCAGGCCGCCGGCCGCTTCGCCGGTTCCGTAGAGATCGGTGCCTTCGGCGACGAGAAGCCGGACCGCAGCCCGCCCCTGCACGCGCGAGAACACGGGCACGCGGGCGGCGTCGTTCGACCAGTCGGCCGGCGGCGGTCCGTCGGGACGCAGCGGCGTCTGCAGGCAGAGCGACGGCGGCGCCTGGTCGCGCGCTTCACTTGATGCGTGAAAGACGGTCGCGCGCGCGCCGGTCACCGGCGGGGGCAGGGACTGACCGACGGGCTGGGCCCGGACCGGAGCGGCCGTCATGAGGGCGACCACCGCGACCAGCGCGGCGGCCAGGGCCGGCAGCGGCCGCTTCGGGATCGGCAGGCGGGCATTCGGGTGCACGGCGGCGTCCTTTCGGGACGGGCGGGCGGAGACGGGCACAGGACGACCTCTCCCTCCACCTTGTTCCGGCTCACTGGCGGCGGTTCACGATGTGTCCCGACTCGCAACTCATGACCTTCACCTGCGAACCCGGCGGGCCCTGGAGTTCACCCGTCCAGTTCAACTGCTTCCCACAAGACGGACAAGGGTCGCTGATCACGGTCTGGTTGACGCGGCGGGTCTCGAAATCCACGGCCCATTCCTCGTGGCCGGCCGCGCAGCGATAGAGCCGGTAAACGCGGGCCCATTCCGTCTTCGTCTGTTCCGTGGGCGCGGCCGGCTGCCCGCAGGTCGCACAGACCCGGGCGCCCGCAGCAGCGGGATCCGAAATCGTGTCCTGCTGCGCGCCACGCGGACTGCAGGCCGCCAGCGACAGCAGCAGCGCCAGGCCGAGCCATCGCAACCGCGGACTTTTCGCCGACATGGGCGCGACCTCCAGCGCCATGGTTACCCCTATCGTGACGACGCCGGCGAGTGTGCCATCGGCCCCGACCGGCGTCCAGCCGATTACCGCAGGCGCCTGTCGCGCCGCGACCGCGGAGCCGGGAAAAAGCAGACGGCCGGGGGTTCGCAGTCCCCCGGCCGTCAGCGGGCGCCGCGCGCGGCGGCAGCTCCCCGATCGCTACTTCAAGAGCATGAGCGGCTTCGTGTCCACGCCTGCGCCGCTCAGCACGCGGCAGTAGTAGGCGCCGCTGGCCACGGGACCGCCCGACTGGTCGGTGCCGTCCCAGCGCAGCGTGTGCTCGCCCGGGCCGAAGCTGTCGTTCAGCAGCACGCGCACCAGCCGGCCGCCCACCGAGAACACTTCCACGCGCACCTGGCCCGCGTCGCGCAGGCTGAACGAGATGTTCGTGTTCGGATTGAACGGGTTCGGGTAGATCGAAGAGATGGACGCGTTGGCCACCGGGATGTCGCTGACGCCGCTGATATAGCCCTGGAAGATGGGCAGCACCCACTCCGGGTGGTCGATGAACGGGTTCCGGTTGCCCTGGTACTGGTGGACGATGTCGTTGCGGAGGCGCTCGCGGTCGCTCACGGGGTCCTGCACGTGCCACTGCAGCAGCGTGGTGAGGATGCCCATGTAGGCGACGTCGATATTGACGCCGGTGTTCGAGGCGACGATCAGGTTGATGTCGTCGGTCAGGATCAGGTCGGGCTCGATGCCTTCGCCCTCGTAGCGCACGTCGAAGTAGAGCAGCGCACGGGCGACGTCGCCGCGGCGGCCGGTCCAGGTTTCCCAGCGGCCTTCGGGCAGCACGTTCTGGCGGTAGTTGACGCCCACTTCGCCGTTGTAGTTCGCCGTCGGGTACGACTGCGTGATGACCGTGCACGTGTCGTAGACGTTGTTGCTGCGCGAACTGTTGTAGCTGCTGTTGCAGAGGAAGAGCATGTGGCAGTCGCTGTATGGAATGTTGCTGGAACCGTCATTGGGGAAACCGAAGCTCTTGGGCCAGGTGTGTTCGCGGTCGTATTCCGCGTTGCCGGCGCCGTACTTGATGTACGACGTGTTCTTGTAGACGTCGATGATGCGCCCCGAATCGAGCGGGTCCTGGTCGGCCAGTTCGAGCACGTTCCAGGTGTCGGTGGACGTCGCCGTGTACGGGATCTTGACGTGCCCCGCCCGGATCACCGCATGCAGCGTCGAGCGCAGGGTGTCGGACGAGGTGGTGACCACCGTATCGTAGTAGCCGGCCGGAGCATCGGCGACTGCGGCCGACGCCGCCGTCAGACCGAGCCACAGAACAAGCGCGCGTACCGATCCCCTGGCCCGCAAGTGGTTCCCGAACAACATCTTCTGCATCCGTTCCGCGTTGAATCCGCGTCGTGCGGCCTGAGGTCCCCCCGTCCGGCGATCGATTCTGCATAATCATAACATTAATTGACTCCGAATACAATAGCGGCAGGACAAAGCGACAACGGGCGTTCACACCCGCCAGGCCCAGCCGCGCCGGTACAGAATCCAGGCCACCCCCATCCACAAGGCGACCGTGGCGACCGCGAACAGGACCGAGCCCGCCTCGGGACCCGCCCAGCCGGCGAATCCATGGCGGTAGAGCAGCGTGCGCAACGAGACGGGATCGGCGCCGCCGACCGGCCAGCGCGAAAACGCCAGCGCGCGCGCGAGCAGTCCCGAGCCCCAGAACACGAGCAGCGGGTTGAAGCCGCAGGCCTCGAACGGCTGCTGACCGCGGCGCCAGCGGCGGACATCGACCAGCCAGGCGGCCGCAGCCAGGGCGATGGCCGCCAGGCCTCCGGTCACCAGGACATAGGTGGCGGTCCACAGCTGCTTGTTGACCGGCTCGAGCGGCGCCAGCAGCGCGCCGACGCCGGCCAGCGCGGCGCCGGCCAGTCCCAGCCGCGCCAGCCGAGCTGCGGTCATCGGTCCGCGCTGCAACCAGGCCACCGCGGCGAAGCCCAGCAGCGTGGTCAGGGTTGCGGTCAGCGTCGGCAGCAGGCCCTCGGGATCGGAAGCGAACCCGCCCACTTTCAACAGGTGGGCTTCACCGAGCACGCGCAGATCCAGCCAGCGCGCGAAATTGTCGGCGATGGCGAAGCTGCCCGAGCCCCAGCCCGCGACCAGCGGCGCGCGCATGGCCGCCTCGTACGACAGCAGCAGGACGCCGGCAGCGGCGAGACGGTCACGTCGCCGCGGGAACAGGACGATGAGCGACGCCGCCAGCAGCCAGCACCCGGCGATGCGCTGCAGCACGCCGGGCAGCCGCAGGTGGGCCAGGCTGTCGGTGATCAGCGTCGGGGTGAAGACACGCGCCGCGGCGGGATCGAGCGGCAGGCCGAACGGGAAGCCGCCGAGCACCAGGCCGAGCAGCAGGATCAGCGCGCCGCGGCGCAGCACCTTGCGCAGCAGCGAGGCGCGCGGCGCACCGGCGGCGCGGCGACGTTCCAGGCTGAGGGCCATGGCGCCGCCCATCGAGAACAGGAAGAACGGGAACACCAGGTCGGCCGGCCGGCAGCCGTGCCATTCGGCGTGGCGCAACACGGCCGGAACGTGCGCCCACGAGCCCGGGTTGTTGACCAGGATCATGAGCGCGACGGTCCAGCCGCGCAGCACATCGAGGGAAACCAGCCGCTGTTGCATGCGGCCATCGTGCCTGCCCGGCGGCGCGATGGCCAGCGCAATCACGCGGCGCCCGCGCCCGGTCAGCGACGCGACCGGACCAGCGAACCGTAGTAGACTTCCTCGCCGCCGGGCCGCGCGGGGTCGTCGAGGCGCGGTGCCGGAACATCGACAGAACTGCCGTCCGTTTCGAGGCGCGCCGCGTCCCGCCCCAGCAACGCCACGTAGGTGGCCAGCCCTTCGTCCAGCCGCGCGCGCAGCGCCGCCGCCTGATCCCGGTCGCCCCGGGCTTCGTGCAGGGCGATGGCCCGCACGGCGTACTCGGCGCGCGACGGGTCGAGCCGGTCGGCGGCCAGCGTCAACCGCAGCGGGATGATGGTCATCCCCTCGGCGCCGAGCACCACGGCGGCGTCGCCCAGTTGCTGCGCGACGTGCCTGGGATTGCCGCCCACCGCCAGCGCCGCGCAGGATACGCCCAGCGCGACCGCGAACCAGTCTCCGCGGTGGCGGCTGAGAGCCGGCGCCGGAGCCAGGCGCCGCGCGCCTTCCAGGGCCTGCGCCAGCCAGACCAGCACGCCGGCGGCCACGGCGCCGGCCGCGAGCAGGATGCAGTACTCGAGAAGGTCGGCGGCCGCGCTGTTGGTCAGCGTCGTCGCCAGATGATCCCACATGCCCGTGGCGTTGCGCAGCACGAGCAGGCCGAGCGCGGCCGGCCACAGCAGCCACAGCCACAGACCGGCGCGGAGGCGTCCGCCGGAGGCCAGCATGCCGCTGCCCGGCGCCAGCAGGCCCAGTGCGCAAACCGCGACGCGCGATCGCAACAGACGCGGCAGTCGGTGCACGGGCGGGAGCGCCGCCGAAGCCAGGTACACCGCGCGCGCCCAGGCGGTGAAGCCGCCGACGGCCGCCAGTACGGCCAGCATCGTCCAGGCCAGCGGCGTGGCCGAACCCGTGACGGACACGAACGCCGCGTAGGGCACGAGCAGGATCGACAGCCCGGCCGCCGCCGCCACGAGCCCCAGAGCGACCCAGCCGCGGTGGCGCCGTCCGGCCGGCGTCAGTGTCAGGGCGACCGGCCCCAGCATCCAGGTCAGCGCGATCAACATTGCATAGTGCATCGCCGGAGCGCGCTCGACGGACTGGTGATGGGGCTGTGTGTATGTCGACGGCCGGGACGGGGCTTCGTAGGCCGTGTGGGTGGCCATCGGCGTGACGGGAGCGGTCGCGGCTTTCCGGGGATGGTTCCTGATTTCCAGGACGTCCCCCGCACCGATCACGTGGATTTTGTCTTCGTTGCTCATGGGCACCTCTTGGTTCCGTCGTCCGATCGAGGCAGGATACCCGCAGCGACCGTTGTACGAGACCCATCGTGCAAGCGTTGTTCCCAGATGTCGGCACGCCGTGTATTGTCGGAGCCGCGCACAGCCGGCATCGCGCGGAGAGTGCGATCCTTTCCCATCGTCCCACGCAGGGAGTCCACCTCATGAATTCAGGCGGTAGCATGGGCGCGCTCGTCGCGAGGAGAATCCGGACGGGGATGGCGACAAGCCTGCTCGCCCTCGCCATCGTCGGCTGCGGAAGTCCCGTGCAGACGCCGCCGCCGCTGGTGACGCCGCTGTTCGGAAACGTGACCGTGCACTTCACGCCGGCCGACAGCACGCGCTACGACACGCCGGTGGCCGCCGCCCGCGACAACGGACGCGTCATGACGACCTACCGTGAACTGGCGCCGCCACGCGGACCGGCGCGTGTGACGCTGCGCCTGGCCGTGCGGCCCATCCGCCAGGACATCCGCAGCGTGGTGGACCGCTGGGATCGCGCCGGCTCGGTGCGTCTGGTCCGACCGGGCATGGCACCGGTGGAATTGTGCCGCTTCATGACCGCCTACGGCGGCCCGATCGAACACGAAGTGGACATCACCCGCGTGGCGCCGCTGCTGCGCGGCCACTGCGCCTTTGAAGTGTTCATCGACACCTGGGTGACGCCGGCCTGGGAAGTGGATGTCGCGCTGGTCTTCACACCGGTGGTCGACGGCAGCCTGCCCGCGCCGACCTGGGCCCACGGCCTGTTGCTGCCTGCCGGCAACCTGACCGCCGTGGTGCCGGTGACTGCAACATCGGTGACGGTGCCGGCAGGACTGCGGCGCGTGGAACTGGCGGCAATCTCCACCGGCCACTGCACCGACGGCACCGACGCCGACGAGTTCATCACCAAGGACAACGTCATCAGCGTCGACGGTCGCGAAGTGCTGCGCTGGCGACCCTGGCGCGACGACTGCGGTCGCTTCCGCGCCCTGAACCCGTACTGCGCACGGTGGTCGGACGGTTCCTGGAGCAGCGACTACGAGCGCAGCGGCTGGTGCCCCGGCGATGTCTCGCTGCCCGAGGTCGTGGACCTGACACCGTGGCTGACGCCCGGGGAACACACCGTGAGCTGGAGCGTGGAGGGCATCCGCCCCGCCAACGCCGAAGGGGCCCACGGCTACTGGCGCGTGTCGGCGATGGTGACGGGATGGCGATGAAAGGCCGCGGAAGTCCGCCTTTTTACCTTGTGATCAAATAAACAACATGCCGGCGATCAAATATCCCGATGGCGTGATTGTCTCTTGACGCAAAGAGGACAGCGGCAGTACGATCGCTGCCCCGTAGCGACGGGCTCGCCAGTCCCCTTTCCCTCGCAGGAGGACTCCCCATGAAGAACTTGTTCCGGGTACGCACCACGGCCCTGCTGTTGGTGGCGCTGTTGTTGAGCCTCGGCCTCTGGGGCTGCTCGCGTGAGCAGGCCGCCGCGCCGGCCACCCCCGAAACCACCAACGACGCGGCGCTCAAGAGCGCCGACCATGCGAACGTCCGCGCGGTCATGGCCGTGCAGGAACGTTTCACTCCCGCGCTGATGGCCGACCCGGACATCATCGGCACCGCCACCACGATCGGCGACGACGGCCAGCCTGCCGTGCTGCTGCTGATCACCAGCGAGCGCGCCCGCGCCGGCGCTCCGAAGATCCTGGACGGTGTGCCGGTCCGCATCCTGATGACCGACCGCATCGTCGCCATGAAGAGCACGACGCCCACGGTCAGCCATACGGCCAAGCAGACCGCGCCCATCCAGCTGGGCACCTCGGGCGGCTGGCGCTATGACCTGGCCAACGGCTACTGCTGCGCCGGCACGCTGGGCTCGCTGATCCAGGTCGGCGGCAGCAAGCGCATCCTGAGCAACTACCACGTGTTCGAGGCCGACATCGTCAGCGGCGGCAACAGCCGCGTGTCGGCGACCGGCGACCCGATCATCCAGCCGGGCCTGATCGACATCGGCTGCAATGCCGCCAACGGACAGGACGTGGCCACACTGGTGGCCACCCGTGCCCTGCCGAATTCGAACGTCGATGCCTCGACGGCGAACATCATCAGCGGCATGGTCCGTGAAGACGGCGCCATCCTGGAAGTCGGCACGCTTTCGGCCCAGACCGTGGCCGCCTCCGTCGGCCAGCTGGTGAAGAAGAGCGGTCGGACCACCGGCCTGACGCGCAGCAAGGTCAGCGCCCTGAACGCGACGATCAGCGTGGCCTACGAGAACGAATGCGCCGGCGGCGCGGCGTTCACGAAGACCTACACGGGCCAGATCGTGATCACCAACAGCCGGAGCAAGTTCCTGGCTGGCGGCGATTCCGGCTCCCTGCTGATCGAAGACGTGACGACCAACCCGCGTGCGGTCGGCCTCCTGTTCGCCGGCAGCACGACGACGGCCATCGCCAACCCCATCGGCCAGGTGCTGTCGTACTTCGGCGCCACGATGGTGGGCAACTAGACGCGGATCGAACAGATCCACGGATGGATGCGGGGCCCCCGGCGCAGGTCGGGGGTCCCTTTTTCTCCGGAGGTGGCGCATGAGAGATCGCGTGATCCGCGCCGTGACGACGGCGGCGATGCTGACCTGCCTGACCGGCGCCGCCTGCCGGCCCGGCGCTGATGGAAAGAACGGAGCCGACGTGCCGCAGCGCGACATCCAGACGGTCCAGGAAGCGAACATCCCGACGCTGATGGTGCTGGATGGCGTCGTGGGCGTGGCGATCGGCGAACTGGACGACCACACCCCCTGCATCGTCATCTACGTCTCCGAAATGACCGACACCCTGCGCTCTGCGCTGCCGAAGACGCTCGAGGGACACCCCGTGCGCGTCGAGGTGTCCGGAGAGATACGCCCGTTAGGGCGGTAGAGGCACGTCAGGCGATGGAGGGATGTCTTCGGGGGCAGTCCTCGTCGCTTCGCTCCTGCGGATAGCCCCCGAAGACATCCCTCCATCGCCTGACGGCACAGCCCCAACGGGGCGCTTCGGCGGCCTCGCGACTTGCGCCGGCACAAGTGCCGCCGGGCAAGCCGGGCACGGTCATCGATGGATGGCAGTTGGTGCGCCTGGCCAATGTCGTTGTGCCCGCGCAGAATCGGCGATTGGTTGCGCGCCGGGTTGGATCGTTGATTGCGATGCGTCGTCAGGCGGTGGCAGGAACGACGCGGGGGCTATCCGCAGGAGCGAAGCGACGAGGACTGCCCCCCTGACGACACACCGGAACTAGCGATTCAATCCGGACGCCCCAAACCACTCGTCGATCCTCCCCCGCGCCACGACATTGATGCGGTCGGACCAGACGGCCACCGGGTTGTGCTCGTCGGTCAGCACCTGCCCCTGTCCGGCGGCGACGGTGAAGGCGTTTTCCCAGGCGTGGACCTGGTTGTAGGCGGGGCTCCAGCGGTCCTCGGGGCGATCCAGTTCCTCCGGCAGATCCAGGGGGCGATCGGCCGCCAGCAGGATCACGTTGCCCAGTTCGCTGGGCGGTTCGACGATCGGCAGCACCTTCACGTGCGCGAAGTGTTCGCCGACGGTGGCGGCCAGCGATTCGATCAGGATGTCGTGCCAGCCCACCGCCTCGATGTTCATCGCCAGCAGGCCGCCCGGCCGCAGCCGCGAACGGACCAGCGCGAAGGCCTCGGTCGTGACCAGATGGAACGGCACGGCGCTGCTGCCGAAGGCATCCATGATGATCAGGTCGTAGACGTCCTGGTGGTCGACCAGGAAGCGGCGGCCGTCCTCGTGGAAGACCGGGCCCTCGGCATCGACATAGCCGAAGTGCGCGCGCGCCAGTTGCGTGACCACCGGGTCGATCTCCACCGACCGTACCTGCCAACCGTCGCGGTTGAAGGACTTGACCACCGAACCGGCGCCCAGTCCGACCAGCAGCATGCTGCCGGGCTCGTCGTAGAAGCGCTTGGTTAGTTCCAGCACATCCACGTACGGAAAGGTCGACACGCCCGTGGCGAGGTCGACCACGCTGTGCGGCGCGCCGTCGATCAACATGAAGCGCTGCTCCTGGAAATCGATGACGCGCAACTCGGCGTAGGCGCTCTGCGCGACGGCCACCAGACCGCGTGCGGGGTCGGGCACGTCACGCGGGGAAGCGAGGTCGGCCGCACCCAGACCCGCGATCATCGCCAGCGCCGCCACCGGCAGCGCGCGGGGCCGCCGACCCACGACCAGCCCCAGGGCGCCGGTCAACATCAACAAGACACCGATCAGGAACACGAGCCGGCCCACACCCATCGCCGGGATCAGCCAGAAGCCGGTCGCGATGGCGGCCACCACGCTGGCGCAGGTCGACAGCGCGTAGAGGTTGCCGGCGGTGCGTCCCACCTCCTGCAGCGAACCGGCCTTCAGGCGGATGGCGTAGGGGCTGACCATCCCCATCAGGACGAGCGGCGGGAAGAACAGCACCGTGCCGGAAACCAGCACCGCCGCTCGCAGACCCAGGCCATCGACCATCGCCAGCACCGGCGAACGCAGCCACGGAATGAGCGCGGACCACAGCCCGGCCGCCAGCAGCAGCGCGCCGAAGCGCGTGATGGTGGGACCGCGGTCGGCCCAGCGTCCGCCCAGCGCGTAGCCGACGGCCAGCGCCGCCAGCGTCACGCCGATCAGCGCGGACCACAGGTAGAGCCCCACGCCGAAGGAGGGACCCAGCAGCCGGGTGCCCAGGATCTCCAGCGCGAGCACACAGGCGCCGCCGATCACGACGGCCAGATGGATGTAGAAACTGAACACGGGACCTTCCCTGCGGGGACCGAGTGGGGGCCGGAACGGCCGGGACGATGCCGGCGGCGATGTTACCACGAAGCTGCGGCGGCGATCAGCGCCGATTTGCCGGCAGCCGAGGCCGGAGATTCTGCGGAAGCGTTTTCAACGGACAATTCATAGCGGAAGCGGCGCCACACGGACCTTGCTAACATGAACGCACCCCTGTACAGAACCCGGACCCCGTCCGGTCGCCATATGGTTCGCGGCCAGGAGGCCTGTCATGTCCGCATCCCGCCTCACGAGTCGGTTCACGCTTCCCGTTCTGGTCTGCCTATGCGTACTGGCCCCGTCGCCCGCACCGGCCGCCCCCGGCGACGCCACCTACAGCGTCACCTTCGATGTCACCTGGAGCGCCATCACGCATCCGCAGAGCTTCCCGGTGAACGCGCACTTCTCGGGACTGGTCGGCGGCACCCACAACGGCGCGATTCAATTCTGGACGCCGGGTACGTTGGCCAGCCTGGGTCTGCAGCGGATGGCCGAGTGGGGCCAGCAGACGACGCTCGCCGGCGAAGTGCAGGCCGCCATCGACGCCGGGACAGGCGGCAGCGCGCTCCTGGGGCCGGCCATCGCCACATTGCCCGGTTCGGCGGCGATGTCGTTCACGGCGACGACGGAGTTCCCGCTGGTCACCCTGACGACGATGATCGCGCCCAGCCCCGACTGGTTCGTCGGCGTGCGGAATCTGGACCTGCGACCGGGCGGCGCCTGGGTCGATGAACTGACCGTCGATCTGTATCCGTGGGATGCGGGCACCGACAGCGGCGCCAACTACACGTCGGGCGATCAACCGACGACGCCGCACGTGCCGGTCTTCGCCATCGCCGGGGCGCCGTTCACGCCGGGCGCGCCCCTCGGCACGTTCACGTTCCGCCTCGAAGAGGTGGCGTCCGTGCCGTCCGCCACGACGTTGAGCGCGCGGGCCTACCCGAACCCGTTCAACCCGCGGGTGACCATCGCCTGGCGGGCTCCGCAGGGCGCGCCGTTGCGCGTGTCGGTCCACGACGCGGCCGGGCGGCTGGTGCGCGAAGTGTGGCGGGGTGAAGCCGCCGCGGACGAAGGGCAGTCGGTGTGGGACGGCCGGGACGAAACCGGCCGCACGATGGCGGCCGGCTCCTACATCTATGTGGTCGAGGCGGGCGCCGAGCGGACCAGCGGACGCCTGACGCTGGTCAAGTGACGTCGCCGCGGCGCTAGCGCACCAGCATCAGCCGCGTCGAGCTCACCTCGCCATCGGCGCTGAGCCGGCCGACGAACGCCCCTGAGGCCAGCGCGCGCCCCTCGGCGTCGCGGCCGTCCCAGGCCACCATCTGCCGGCCGGCCGGCAGCGGCCCGTCGACCAGGGTGCGCACGCGGCGACCGCCCAGGTCGAAGATGTCGAGCCGCGCCGCCGCGACGGCGCCCGGCAGGTCGATGACCAGGCTGGTGGACGGATTGAACGGGTTGGGCTGCGCGCCCACCACGCGCGGAGCAACCGCCGGCAGCAAGGCGACATCGTCGACAGCGCTGGACGACCGGGCGATCTCGGCGGCGAACCAGACCTTGTTCCCGGCCGTCACCAGCACGTGTTCCTCGTTGGCGGCCGGGAAATACACCGCATCGAACGGGCTCAGGGCGGCGGGATCGGCCATCAGCGACACGTTCGTGTAGGGGTCGGTCACGTTCAGGGCCAGCGCGCTGATCGTCGGGATGAAGCAGTGGTTCGGATACAGGGCGACGATGTCGCCGTACGGAGCCGGCGTGGCGTCCATGTCCGCCAGCGATGAACGCCAGCCGCCGGGCGCGCTGTCCCAGGGCTTGGCGCCGCTGACCGTCACGTTCAGTTCGTCGTTGGGCAGCGGCCAGATGCGGTCGATGAGCCCGCGCAGGATCTGCTGCGGCCCTCCATTGGGCACCGCCCAGACGTTCCCGATGAGATCGACCAGAAAGCTGTAGTACTCGTAGGAGACCAGCTGCGTTCCCGGGCCGTAGCCCTGCCCCGCCGCGTTGCCGCTGCCATTGGCGACGGCGACCTTGCGCAGGTCCTGCGGGTAGTCGCCCAGCGCGGCCAGGTCGCCCAGGAACGAGGCGCGCAGGGGATCGGGCTGGCCGGTGCCCCCGGCCGGCGAGGTGTGGTGGTAAAGCAGCATCTGGCGCGCCGCGGGCGTGTCCAGACGGCTCAGCAGGTGCCCCGCTTCGGCCGATTCGATCTGGAACAACTGCAGCCAGTACTGCACGCCCAGCGGGATGTTGGCGCCCAGCTGCGGGCTGTCGAACGAGATGAACGTCCGCGCGTTGTGTTCCAGGTCCTGCTGTTCCAGCCAGGCCAGCGCGTAGCGCGCGACCAGCCCGCCCATGCTGGCGCCGATGACCACGCGATCGCGTCCGTCCGGCTGCGCCTCGCCCACCTGCCGCAGCAGTTCGACCAGCACCATCGCGTTGCGGCGGATGTCGTCGGTCGAGTCGTTGAAGTTCAGCACCACGGCGTCGAACCCGTCCGCGCGCAGCTCCTCGAGCATGTTCTCGCGGTTGAGCAGGTCGTACAGCTCGTCCCAGCCCATCACGTTGTCCATGTCGAAGCCTTCGACGACGATGACCGGATCGGTCACCGCCGCGTGGCCCTCGGCCAGGTAGACGAACGCCTGGCCGCCGGCGTAGGCGCCTTCGAACGGCACGGTCGCGGTGATGGTCCACGTCTGCGTGGGTGCGGGCGCGGCCAGCGCGGCGACCTCGAACGTGAACGCCGCCTCGCGCGAGCTGCCGTCCGGGTAGCCGGCGCGCAGACGCAGCGTGCGCTCACCGGTGGCGTCGTAGGCGGCGGTCAGCGAATCGCCGAAAGCCGCGTCGCGCCAGCCGCGGCCGTCGGCCAGGTCGAGGCTCAGCCGGACCGGGCGCGGGCCGTCGCCGGCGAACAGGTTCTCCGGCAGCGTGAACGTGACGGCGGCGCCGTGGTACGTGCGCGGCACCAGGGCGGCCGCCGCGAAGGCACGCTGCGTGAGGTACGGCGACAACGCCGCGGCGGCGGGCGTCTCCACCAGGCGGTTGCCGCGCATCTCGACCAGGCCCCGCTCCAGCGCGTCCGGCCGCAGCCGGGCGTAGCCGACATCCAGCAGGGCGATGGGCACCACGCCGGCGGCGCGGGCGCGCCGTTCCTCGTCGCGCGCCTGGTCGGGCGTCGGCCAGGCCGCGGGCGGCGTCGGGGAACTGAGCCGCATCTCATGGAGCATCTGGCGCCAGGCGGCGGCGCCCACGGCCGGGCCCGCGCCCGAACCGTCCTGCAGCGGCAGTCCCGACATGGGCAAAGCCCGGTCGTACAGCCGGCCCGCAGGGATGCGCGCGGGGTCCAGACCATCCAGCGCGGTGACCGCCTGCTGGAAGGGGCTCGCGGCGAAGGCCGCGCCGGCGAACAGGGCCACGATGGCGACGAGATGCAACAGGCGGGTCATAGGGGACTCCATGGTTCGGCTCCAGGGGTGAAACTTCGTGCGCCCCATTGTAGCACCAGAGGACGGGCGATGGCCCGTCCGTTCACGCACATCCCATTGACGCCGACCCCACCCGGACCCATGCTGTCGAGGCACTCAAACGAGAGCTGGCCGACCGGGCCCACTCACTTGTCATCCACGCGTCATCCACGCGTCATCCACTTGCGCCGGCGCAACTGGCCGGCAAACGGAGGTCCTCCCTTTGCCCACCGCCTGGAAAGGTCTGCTGGTCGGCGGCCTCGTGCCGGCCCTGCTGTTCGGTATCACCGGCGTGATGCAGAAGGCCTACGGCCGCGCCGGCGGCGGCTCCGGCTGGTACCTGCTGCTGGTGGGCCTGGGCGTGGCGGCGACGGGCCTGGTCGCGGTCGCGTTCCTGCCCGACCGCGCGATGACCGCGCGGGCGGGTCTGTTCGCCCTGGGCATCGGGTTGAGCTGGGGCCTGGGGATGATCGCGGTGATGCTGGGCCTGAGCCACTACGGGGCGCCGCTGTCGAAGCTGGCGCCGCTGTACAACCTGAACACGCTGATCGTCGTGGTGCTGGCGCTGGTCCTGTTCGCCGAGAGCCGCGAAGTGAACGTGCCGAAGCTGATGGGCGGCGCTGTGCTGATCATGGCGGGGGCGACGCTGGTGGCGCGGGCCTGAAGCCCGGCCACCAGCCGGAGAATTTTCTGTCAGCGCTTGCCGCCGCGGCCCGACGCGGCCGTCCGGGTCAGCGCCAGGAACGGGGCCAGAGCGGCCTCGGTCCACCGCGGGACGATCTGCCGACGCAGCCGCACCGCGCCGTCGCCCCGGTCGTGCATCATGCGGGCGCACTCGTAAGGGCGCGCCGCGTAGATGGAGCAGCGGCCCCGGTCGTAGAAGACACAGCGACCGGGCTGGGCGATCTCGCCCAGTGTCCAGCGGGCGCCCGGCTTCTTCCCGTCGCGCAGCTTGTGGGGCATCACGCCGGACTTCTGGGTCCCGTCGGCCAGCTGCGTGACGCCGATCGCCAGGTATTTCCGGAACGTCTCGGCCACCGTCAGCTTCAGATGGCGGGCCAGTTTCGGAATCTGGTCGGGCATGAACCAGCCCGGCGCGTTCAGGCAGGCGGCGCGGCAGTGGTCGCACTCGCAGCTGGTGATTGAGAAGTCCTCGATTTCCGGATTGCGCGCCTTGGCCGCCGATTTGGACCAGGCGGACCTGGGGGCCGGAGCCGGCTTGCCGGTGGGGGCGGCTTTGCCGGTGGGCGCAGGCTTGCCGGAGATCGCGGGCTTGCCGGAAAGCACAGGTTTGCCGGTCGGGGCCGGCTTGCCCTTGGGCGCCGGCTTACCGGCCAGGCGCGGCTTCGTCGCCGATCCAGGCTTGCCCACCTGACCGGACTTGCCCGCGTGATCGGCCTTGCCTTCAGGATCCGGCTTGCGCGCCGGACCCGGCTTGCCAGCGGTCGCCGGTCGGCCGGCGGAAGCAGGCTTGCCTCCCGGTCCGGGTTTGCCCGCGATGGCCGGCTTGCCGGCCGGCCGCGGCGTGCGCGACGTGTGCGACGTGTTCCTGGGCTTCGGCTTCATGGCGCACCTCGGGTTGATGGGGCCGGCTCGGTGACCGGCGCCGGATCGCGGTTCGATCTGGATCACACCGGACTATCCTGCTATGAATGGCCGCATTCCGCCAGCTTGGAACCGTCGAGGGAGATAGGGACCATGGCCACCGTCGACTCCCGCGCCGTGAAAAACGACGCCGAAGCCCCCGCTCCCGGCCTGCGCATCGGCGTCAGCGCCTGCCTGCTCGGCCAGGAAGTCCGCTTCGACGGCGGCCACAAGCACGACCGCTGGCTGACCGGAACCCTGGCCACCTGGTGCGAACTGGTGCCGGTCTGCCCCGAGGTCGAGGTCGGCATGGGCACGCCGCGCGAGTCGGTGCGCCTGGAGGGCGAAGCCGAGGCGCCGCGGATGATGGCCCCGCGCTCGGCCGTGGACTGGACGGCGCCAATGAACACCTGGGCCCGCAAGCGGGTCCGCGGATTGACAGACGAGGATCTGGACGGGTTCGTCTTCAAGAAGAACTCGCCCAGCTGCGGGCTCTTCCGGGTCAAGGTCTACCCGGACAAGGGCATGCCGGCCCGCGGCGGGCGCGGGCTGTTCGCCGCCGCCTTCACGGCCGCCCACCCCCTGGTGCCGGTCGAGGAGGAGGGCCGCCTGGAGGACGCGCGGCTGCGCGAGAACTTCGTCGAGCGCATCTTCGCCTATCGCCGGGTCAAGCAGGTGTTCGCCGGGCGCTGGGCCCGCGGCGCGGTGGTGGCCTTCCACAGCCGCGAAAAGTACCTGCTGATGGCCCACAGCCCCCGCCACTACCAGGAGCTGGGCCGGCTGGTGGCCGGCATCGCCGACGTGCCGCCCGCCGCCTTCCGCGACCGGTACATCGCCGCCTACATGGAAGCCCTGGGCGTGCTGGCCACGCCCCGCCGGCACGTCAACGCCCTGCAGCACGTGGCCGGCCACCTGCGCGGGCGCGTCAGCGACGCCGAGCAGAAGCGGCTGCTGGCGGTCATCGGCGACTACGGGCAGGGACTGGTGCCGCTCATCGTTCCGGTCACCCTGCTGAAGCACTACGTCGAGCTGCTGGACGTGCCGTACGTGAAGGACCAGGTCTACCTGAACCCCCATCCCCGCGAGATGATGATCCGCAACCACGTCTGAGTCGGGTCGGCCGGGCGCCGCTGAAATCTATTTTGGGCCTCGTGTACGATTGCGGGTTGACACTTTTTACGGTTGCCATATTTTCTGCGCGACCTCTGCAAGGTCCGCGCGGAATTTTTTCGGCACGCGACCTGCTCCCGCGGAGGCATTCCGGCAGCGGCTTCGGCCCCCGCCGGGCACGGAGGATACGGTCACACCTCATGGAGGCAGACCTTGAGAGAACATACCGCTCGTCTGGATATCCACTCCGGGCTGAGCCGGAGCCTGCAGGAGGTCGATGCGGGAGCTTCTCCCGACGACCCTCCGTCGCTTGCTTCCGAGCCCGAGCCCGTCGAAGCACCCGCGAACATTCCCGCCCTGCCGATCCAGCTCGAACACTTCCTGGCCAAGCGACTGCCGCGAACCGGTCCGCGCACGCGCATGTTCCGCCGCGCGCACTTTCCGGACGTGAAGGACAGCGACTGGCACGACTGGCATTGGCAGCTTCGCCATTCGTTCCGCACGGCCGCTCAACTCGAGGGTGTGCTTGAACTTACCGACGAAGAGCGCACCGCCCTGGACCGCTGCGGCTCGCTGCTGCCGGTCGCGGTGACGCCTTATTATATGAGTCTGCTGAACGCCTACGACGCGGACTGCGGTCTGCGGCGCACGGTGATTCCGGTGCAGAACGAGTTCCTGCGCACCCACGGCGAGGCCGATGATCCGCTGGACGAGGACGGGCACAGCCCCGTCCCCGGTCTGGTCCATCGCTATCCCGACCGGGTGCTGTTCCTGGTGCTGGACCGCTGCGCCACCTACTGCCGGTACTGCACGCGGTCGCGCGTGGTCGGCCAGGATGAGCTGCGTCCCAGCCGCGATCGGTGGGAAACGGCGCTCGATTACATCCGCAGTCATCCGGAGATCCGGGACGTGCTGCTGTCGGGCGGCGACCCGCTGACACTCAGTGACGAGCGGTTGGACTACCTTCTGGGAGAGTTGCGGAAGATCCCGCACGTCCAATTCGTGCGCATCGGCACGAAAGTCCCGGCGGTCCTTCCGCAGCGGGTGACGCCCGCCCTGGTCAAGGTCCTGCGTAAGCATCATCCGCTGTGGCTGAGCCTGCACTACCTGCATCCGGACGAGTGCACGCCCGAGTCGGCGGCCGCCTGTCGGCGTCTGGCCGACGCGGGCATCCCCCTGGGCAGCCAGACGGTGCTCCTGAAGGGCGTCAACGACGACGTCGGGATCATGAAGGCGCTGATGCACTCGCTGCTGATGATGCGGGTGCGGCCCTACTACCTCTACCAGTGCGATCCCATCTCCGGGTCGTCGCACTTCCGCACGACGGTGGCCAAGGGGCTGGAGATCATCCGCGGCATGCGGGGCTTCACCACCGGTTACGCCGTGCCGACCTACGTGATCGACGCTCCCGGCGGCGGGGGCAAGATCCCGCTGCAGCCGGATTCCGTCGTCGGTTACGAGGGCGGCGACGTGCTGCTGCGCAACTACGAGGGCCAGATCCACCGCTATCCCGACGGCCATGTGTCGATGGAGGCGGTGCGGTGAGGATCGGCCTGACCTACGACCTGCGCGACGACTACCTGGCGATGGGCTACAGCGAGGACGAGACGGCGGAATTCGACCGAATCTCGACCATCGAGGCCATCGAGGGCGCGTTGCAACGGTTGGGTCACGAAACCGACCGCATCGGGCACGTGAAGGCGCTGACGGCGCGACTGGCCGCCGGCGACCGCTGGGATCTGGTGTTCAACATCGCCGAAGGCATGTACGGGATCGGACGCGAGGCCCAGGTGCCCGCGCTCCTGGACGCTCACGCCATCCCGTACACCTTCAGCGATCCCCTGGTGATGAGCCTGACCCTGCACAAGGGGATGACCAAGCGGGTGCTGCGCGACGGCGGGCTGCCGACGCCGCTGTTCCACGAGGTGGCCTCGGTCGCCGATATCGACAGCGTGTGCCTGCCGTACCCTCTGTTCGCCAAACCGCTGGCCGAGGGCACGGGCAAGGGCATCGACGGCGCCTCGGTGATCCGCACGCCGCAGGAACTGCGCGCCACCTGCGAACGCCTGCTGGCCACCTACCACCAGCCGGTGCTGGTGGAGACCTACCTGCCGGGGCGGGAGCTGACCACCGGGATTGTGGGCACGGGACCGGCGGCCCGGGTGATCGGCACCATGGAGGTGCTCTTGGGCGCCAAGGCCGAACCGGGCGCCTACACCTACACGAACAAGGAACTGTGCGAGGAACTGGTCGAGTACCGGCTGGTGACGGCACAGGACCCGGTGATCCGCGCGGCGGAAGAGATCTCGCTGGCCGCCTGGCGGCTGCTGGGCTGCCGCGACGGCGGCCGGCTGGACCTGCGCTGCGACGCGAACGGCAATCCCCAGCTCATGGAACTGAATCCGCTGGCCGGGCTGCATCCGGAGCATTCGGACCTGCCGATCATCTGCACGGCGGCCGGGGTCTCGTACGACGAGCTGATCGGCCACATCCTCGACTCGGCCGCGGCGCGGATCGCGCCGGTCAACCCGAACGGGAAGGCGGCCAGCCTTGCGGGTGGTCATCCTGCACAACCGCGTGCCGGCGCAAGCGGCGCCTGACGAACTCGACGTCCTGGTCCAGGTCGATGCCGTGGGTGCAGCCCTCGCTGCCCTGGGCCACACCGTCGAACCGCTGGGCTGCGACCTCGACCTCCGCTCCCTCGTGTCCGCCCTGGCCGAACGCACCCCCGACCTGGTGTTCAACCTGGTCGAAGGGCTGGAAGGCCACGGCCGCCTGATCCACGTGGCGCCCGGCGTGCTCGACACGTTGCGCGCGCCGGTGGCCGGGTGCCCGACCGAAGCGATCTTCCTGACCTCGCACAAGGTGCTGGCCAAGGGCCTGCTGCGTCGGGCCGGGCTGCCGACCCCCGACTGGCTGGGCGACGGCCTGGCCGATGCCGCGGCCGAACCGGGGCCCGGCGCGCACGAACGCTGGATCGTCAAGTCGGTGTGGGAAGACGCGTCGATCGGCATGGACGACACAGCGGTGGTCGACGGCGGCGCCGCGGCCGCGCGCGCGGAACTCGCGCGTCGCGCCGGCCGCGCCGGAGCACCCTGGTTCGCCGAAGCGTTCATCGAGGGCCGCGAGTTCAACCTCGGCCTGCTCGACGGCCCGGACGGCCCCACCGTGCTGCCGCCGGCCGAGATGCTGTTCGAGGACTTTCCGGAAGGAAAGCCGCGCATCGTCGGCTACGCGGCCAAATGGCACGAGGATTCGTTCGAATACAGCCACACCGTGCGCCGGTTCGACCTGCCAGGGCAGGATGGCGCCCTGGTTGCCGAAATGTCCCGCCAGGCGCTGGCCTGCTGGCGCCTGTTCGGGTTGCGGGGCTGGGCGCGCGTCGATTTCCGCGTCGACGGCGCCGGACGGCCCTTCATCCTGGAAGTCAACGCGAACCCCTGCCTGTCGCCGGACGCCGGTTTTGCCGCCGGCCTCGCGCGAGCGGGCATCCCCTTCATCGAAGCCGTCGGCCGCATCGCCGCGGCCGCACACATCTGACCTCATCGCCGGAGCCTGGAGCGCCATGAACGACCCCAAAACTTCCCCCGCCCCGTTCCGCGCCGCCGTTCTGCCCGGCGACGTCGAGGCGGTCCGCGCGCTGGTCGCGGCGACGGGTTACTTCAACGACGAGGAAGTCGGCATCGCCGCCGAGCTGGTGGCCGAGACGCTGGCCCGCGGCGACGACGCCGGCTACGAATACCTGTTCGCCGAACAGGACGGCCGTGTGGTCGGCTACAGCTGCTACGGACGCATCCCCTGTTCGAGCGTCAGCTGGGATCTGTACTGGATCGCCGTGCACCCGGACCAGCAGGGCACCGGCCTGGGCCGACGTCTGCTGCGCGAGACCGAAGCGCGGGTGAAGGCGGCAGGCGGGCTGGCGGTGTACGCCGAGACCAGCGGCAAGGCGCAGTACGCCTCGACGCGCGGGTTCTACGAGAAGAGCGGGTACGACACCGCCGGCGTGTTCGAGGACTTCTACGCGCCGGGCGACGCGAAATACACGTACTGCCTCAGGCTGGACCGGTAGGCGCGCAGGCGCCTCCCCTGCGTCAGCCTCCCATCGAGAAAAGCACGATGACATAGGCCACGTAGGCACCGAGCAGCAGCCCGCCTTCGATGCGCGAGATTTGCCCGCCGCTGCGCATGATCGGCACCAGCGCCAGCGTCGCCAGGAGCAACACCGGCGTGTCGCGCATGGTCAGGCTCGCGTTGACAACCTGAGGCGATACTGCGGCGCACACGCCGACGATTCCGAACGAGTTGAAAATGTTCGAGCCGATCACGTTGCCCACGGCGATGTCGGTATTGCCGCGCTTCATGGCCACCAGTGAGGTGAACAGCTCCGGCAGCGAGGTGCCGGCCGACACCAAAGTCAGGCCGATGAGCAGTTCGGACCACCCAAACTGACGCGCGATGGTGATGGCCGAATCGACAAAACCGCGCGAGCCCAGAACCAGCAGCCCCAGACCCAGCACCACGAAGGCGATGTCCCGGGCCACGGCCCCGCGCACCTGTCGCAGCGAGGGCGCCAGTTCCTGCTCGATCAGCTGCACATCGTCGGCGCCCGCCTTCCGCGCCGAGCGGTAGGCCGCGGCCACGTAGGCCGCCAGCAGCGCCACGAGCACGAAGCCGACCGGACGTGGGATGTAGCCGGCGAACGGCAGAGCAAGCCAGGGCACCAACGCCGCGCCGACGGCCACGATCAGGTCGCGCCGCACCGCGGCAATCTGCACGCGGATCGGCTTGAACAGCGCGGTCAGGCCCAGGATCAGGCAGATGTTGAAGATGTTGGACCCGACGACGTTGCCCAGGGCCACGTCCGAGGATTGCCGCAGCGTCGCCGTCAGGCTGGCGCCCAGTTCAGGCGACGAAGTGCCGAAGCCGACGACGGTCAAGCCCACGAACAGCGACGAGACGCCGGCTCTCAGGGCAAGGCGCGACGAACCGCGAACCAGGAATTCAGCGCCCAGAGTGATGGCACCCAGGGACACGAGGATGACCAGTAACAGAACGAACAAGATGGCCTCCGGCGACGCTCAGGGCGCGGTCAGGGGTCTACGCAACGGCCGCTCCATGATAGGATACGGGCGCTGATGCCGCCTCCCGAATATTCCGGCGCCGCGTGACCCGCTCCGCCGCGAAAGGACCCCCATGACCGACCATCTGTTCTCGCCGCTGGCCTGCCGGGGGCTGACCCTGCGCAACCGCGTGGTCATGTCCCCGATGTGCCAGTACTCCTGCGTCGACGGCCTGGCCAATGACTGGCACCTGATGCATCTGGGGAGCCGCGCCGCCGGCGGCGTGGGCGCGATCATCGCCGAGGCGGCGGCCGTGCAGCCGCAGGGCCGCATCAGTCCGGCCGACCTGGGCATCTGGGACGACCGCCACGTCGAGCCGCTGCGGCGCGTGTTCGCGTTCGTCGCGCGGCAGGGAGCGGCGCCGGGCATCCAGCTCGCGCATGCCGGCCGCAAGGCAGGGACCCCGCCGCCCTGGCAGGGCGGCCAGCCGCTGTCGCCGGCCGAACGGGGCTGGCCCGACCTGGCGGCCCCCAGCGCGCTGCCGTTCGCCGACGGCTACCACGTGCCGGTGGCGATGACGGAAGAGGACATCGCCGGCGTGATCAAGGCGTTCGCGGCCGCGGCCGGGCGCGCGCTGGCCGCCGGCGCGCAGATCGTCGAGGTGCACGCGGCCCACGGCTACCTGCTGCACCAGTTCCTTTCGCCGCTGAGCAACCGGCGCAGCGACCGCTGGGGCGGCTCCTTCGAGGGCCGCACGCGCCTGACGCGCGAGGTCGTCGCGGCTGTCCGCGCCGTGTGGCCCGGGCACCTGCCGTTGTGGATCCGGATATCGGCCACCGACTGGGTCGACGGCGGCTGGAACGACGACGAGTCCGTCGAGCTGTCCCGGGAACTGGTCAAACTGGGCGTCGACCTGATCGACTGTTCGTCCGGTGGCGCCGTGCCCGACGCGGTGATCCCGGCGGCGCCGGGCTTCCAGGTGCGCTTCGCCGAGCGGATCCGGCGCGAGGCCGGCGTGGCCACCGGCGCCGTGGGGCTGATCACCGAAGCGGCTCAGGCCGACGCCGTCGTGCGCGAGGGCCGCGCCGATCTGGTGCTGCTGGGCCGGGTGCTGCTGCGCGAGCCGCACTGGACGCTGCAGGCCGCCCGCGCGCTGGGACAGCCGGTACCGGCGCCGCAGCAGTACCTGCGGGGCATCTGAACGGAGGACCGGTCAGGGCTGCACGGTGACGCCCGGATACGTCGTCATCGCCCACGGGATGTGCCCGCTGTCGGCGAAAGCCACGAGCTTGCAGGAGCCGTCGGCCTTGACTTGGATGATCGTCAGGCTGCAGTTGGCGATGCTCATGCCCAGCCACGCCTGCGGCTCGACGCCGAGCGCCCGGCACACGAACCAGCGGATCACGTTGCCGTGGCAGACGACGATGTCGTGCTGATCGGCGGCGCCCTCCGCCGGCCGGAACAGCCGGCTCCAGGCGGTCGTCAGCTGTGCGGCGCACGCCTCGGCTTCACCTGCCTGCATTTCCGCCATGATGTCCTGCCGCCAGGTCGGGGGCGTGCACTCGCGGATGTCGCGAACGACCTGCAGCGGCACTTCCGGCAACTGCCGGCCGATGATCTCGCCCGTCTGCCGCGCCCGCGACATGGCGCTGGCCTGCAGCGAGGAGAACACGACCGGCATGGCGTCGAGCCGCTCGGCGACCAGGCGCGCCTGCTGGCGGCCGAGCGCGTCGAGCGCGCAGCAGGTGTCCTCGTCGCAGTCGTTCTCCTTCACGTACTCGCCGTGGCGGATCAGGTAGATGTTGCGCACGGGCTGGTCGGCCGTGGGCAGCACGGCGCGGGCTGGACCCGCCAGGGCGACGACGACCGCGAAGATCGTCACCGGAAACATGCGCAGGGTTGCCCGGTTCATGGCGTCGTCCCTTTCGTCGTGCAGGGCGGCAGCCGGAGCGTGAAGGCCCGGCGATCATGGAAATCAGGCGCCGTCGCGGGATGGACCAGCGCCCAGTGGGACACGGCGCCGCCGGCGGCTTCGAGCACGGCGCTCACGCCGATGTCGAGTTCGGCTTCGGCCAGGCCGAGCGGCGCCAGTGGCAGTTCGATCGTCAGACGCAGTTCGCCGTCGGCATGCGTGATGCCGGCCGGCAGGACGGCGATCGCGGCCTCTTCGCGTCCCGCGGCGCGATAACCGTCGAAGCGATAGAGATTCCAGTCGCCGTTCGGAGCGAGATTCAGTTCGTGGTAGCCGGGCTGCCCCGCCGCCGCGACGAACAATTCGCCGCAGGTCCGGCGCCACAGGCCGTCGCGGCGCGCGGGGGGCGAAGCTGCATCGACGGGCTGTCCGCCCGTGATCGCGAACTCCACGACCAGTCGAGTCCCGGACCGCCACAACCGGCCGCTGACCGACGACGGCGCCGGCGACGGCGTCCTCGCGAACGGGATCAGGGAAAATTCACGGACCAGCATGGAACGCAGTTCTCCCCATATCGTCTTCACGGATCCCACGCCTGACGCATTGCCGTGGGCAGCATCCCATCAGGCCACCGGGACGAGCAAGGTGATTCGGCCGCGGTGAGCACCTGCGCCGGCGCAAATGCCCGTCCGTCCCGGACCGCGACCAGGCGGGCGGATCGGATCTGTCTTGAACAGCAGCGATTCAAAGGCGTGTATTTATCATGACCAGTCAATCCCATGGCGCTTGCGTCCCGCCAAATGACAAAATTTCCATTCATGACCAGATCGTCGCTACAAAATCTCGCGGTTCCCGCCCTACGGGTTTTCTTGCCTGAAGAAGGCGCGCAGACCATGATTTCACCTCTGCGGGCCGTTCCCGCCCCTGCGGTGGAACCGCAGCCCACCCCGACTCCGGAGACTGAAGTGCCAGCCAGCCGCATTTTCTCCGCCGCCGCTATCGCCCTGGCGCTTGCCGTCCCCGCCCTGGCCGACGAGGGCATGTGGACGTTCGACAATCCGCCGACCGCGTCGCTGCAGGAACAGTACGGTTTCACGTTGACGCCCGCCTGGCTGGAGAAACTGCAACTGTCCTGCGTGCGCATCGGCGGCGGCTCCGGTTCGTTCGTCAGCCCCGACGGACTGGTGCTGACCAACGCGCACGTGGCGCAGGGTCAGCAGCAGAAGCTGTCGACGGCCGATCATGACTACGTCGCCACGGGCTTCGTGGCGAGCGGCCGCGCGCAGGAGATGCCCTGCCCGGATCTGGAAGTCGTCATCCTGGCGTCGTACGAGAATGTCACGGCGCAGGTGCAGGCCGCGCTGCCGGCCGATGCGTCGGGCCCCGAAGCGCTGGCGGCCCGCCAGGCGATCTGCGCGGACATCGCCGGGCAGAGCCAGTCGGCAACCGGCCTGCAGTCGGACGTGGTCACGCTGTACCATGGCGGCGAGTACTGGCTGTATCGTTACCGCAGCTTCACCGACGTGCGACTGGTCTTCGCGCCCGAGGCGACGGCGGCGTACTTCGGCGGCGATGACGACAACTTCACCTACCCGCGCCACGACCTGGACCTGGCCCTGTTCCGCGTCTACGAGAACGGCCGGCCGTTGCGCAGCCCCGACTGGCTGCCCCTGAACACCGCCGGCGCGCGCGATGGTGATCTGGTGTTCGTCCCCGGTCATCCCGGCACCACCGAGCGGCTGCTGACGGTGGCGCAATTGACGACCCGCCGCGATCACACCTACCCGCGCGGCGAACGTTACATGGACGAGACGATCACCGCCCTGAACTGCTACGCCGCGCGCGGTCCCGAGCAGGCGCGTCAGGTCGGCGGACTGCTGATGGGGCTCAACAACGGCCGCAAGTCCAGTCTTGGGGAATACCGCGGCCTTCTGGATCCTTCCGTCTGGTCGGCCAAGCAGCGCGAGGAAGAGGACTTCCGCGCGCGCGTGTCCGCCGACCCGGATCTGCAGTCCCGCTACGGAGGCGCCTGGGCAATGATCGAGCAGGCGGAGCAGGCCAGGCTGTCGCGGATGACGGAGTTGAGCGGACGGACCATGCCGCGCTTCGGATTGGCGCGTACGGCACTGAGCCTGGTGCGATTCGTCGACGAGTCGCGCAAGCCGGACGGAGAGCGGCTTGAGGGCTACCACGACGCCCAGTTGCGCCGCCAGCGCTTCCGGCTGCTGTCACCGGCCCCGGTCTACCTGGATCTGGAGCAGTTCATCCTGGAACTGTCATTGGCGCGCATGGCCGGGGACCTCGGCGACGACGATGCCTTCCGGAAGCTGGCCCTGAACGGACGGACGCCGACCGAGCGCGCCGCCGAACTGATCGGGGGCACGGCGATGGCCGATCCGGCCGCGCGCCAGGCGCTGCTGGATGGAGGCCCGGAAGCCGTCGCGGCGTCGACCGATCCGCTGATCGTCATGGCGCGGGCGCTGGACCCGCTGCTGCGCGAGCAGGAAAAATGGCTGGAAGACAACGTCGAGGGCCTGGCGGCCACCGCCGGTGAAATGCTGGGCGCCGCCCGCTTCGCGGTCTACGGAAAGAACGCCGCCCCGGACGCCACGTTCACCCTGCGGCTGTCCTACGGCCAGGTGCTGGGCTATCCCTGCAACGGTACACGCGCGCCGGCGATCACGACGTTCCATGGTCTGCTGGACCGCGCGCTGTCGTTCGGCATGGCGCCTCCGTACGATCCGTCGCCGCGGTTCCTGCAGAAACAGAAGGGACTGGACCTGGCCACGCCGCTGAATTTCGTCAGCACCTGCGACATCACCGGCGGCAGTTCGGGTTCACCCGTGGTCGACCGCGAGGGACGCCTGGTCGGCCTGGTCTTCGACGGCAACATCGAGAGCCTGGCCGGCAATTTCGTCTTCGACGGCACCGCCAACCGTTGCGTGTCGGTGCATGCCGCCGCCATCGCCCTGGCGCTGCGGGATCTGTACGACGCGGGCCACCTGCTGCGGGAAATGCAGGGCCGCTGAACAGGCGGCGGATCACGCCCGATTGATGCATCTTGTGGACCGCGGCTGCCGTTCGGAACAGTCGCGGTCGACTTTTTACCGGAGGTGTGACGCCGTGACATGCGTGCGATCGCCGGGCCGCACGGCCCGGTTCCTGATGCTGGTCCTGCTTCTGATGGCCGTCGGGTGCGGCCGCCGCGAACCCCAGCCGTCGGACAGCAAGTCCGCGGCCGGAACCGCCGAAGGCACCGCAGCGGCCGCCTCGCCCGCCGCCGAAGCCGCCGCCCTGGATCAGGGCCCCCGCGCCGCCGAAGCCATGGAGGCGGTGGCCCCGCTGGCCGCCACCGGCCAGATGCTGTTCGACGCCAAGGGCTGCACGGGTTGCCACACGTTCGGCGAGAGCGACACGGCGCCCGATCTGCGCGGCGTGGCCTCGCGGCGCACCGCAGCCTGGCTGCGCCGGCAGATCCTGGAACCCGAATGGATGGCCGAGCACGATTCGCTGACGCGCGCGATGGTCGAACACTACGGCGTGCCGATGGCCGACCTGGACGTTTCGACGGACGAAGCCGCGGCCCTGCTGCATTTCCTGGTGCGTGAAGATGCGGGTCCCTGAGCCGGGAGGCTTGCGCGCCGGGATCAGGTGAGGGCGGGTAGGCGACGTGATCCCGCCCAGCGCAGGAGCGTGTCGCGCAGATCCTCGGCGCGGACGGGCTTGCTCAGGTAGTCGTCCATGCCGGCGGCCAGGCAGCGCTCGCGGTCGCCCGGCATCGCATGGGCCGTCATGGCGATGATGGGCACCGCGGCGGCCGGCCCTTCCACCTGACGGATGAGTCCGGTGGCCGCGTAGCCGTCCATCTCGGGCATCTGGCAGTCCATCAGGATGACGTCGTAGAGGAAGTCCTGGGCCATCCTGACCGCCTCGGCCCCGTTGGCCACCGTATCGACACGGCAGCCGAAGCGGCCGAGCGTCATCTGCGCGACCTTCTGGTTGAACACGTTGTCCTCGGCCAGCAGCACGCGCAGGCCGTTCAGCGCCGCGGCCGCGTCGGCCGAGGTCGCCGGCATGATCGCCTTGTCGACCACGGCCAGGGGCGCGGCCAGAGCCAGGTTCAGTTCCAGGCGGAAGGTCGAGCCCTCGCCCACGCGGCTTTCGGCCGTCACGTGACCACCCATCAACTCAGCCAACTGCCGGCAGATCGCCAACCCGAGACCCGTGCCGCCGTAGCGGCGCGTCGTCGAACTGTCCGCCTGCGTGAAGCGGCTGAAGAGATCCGGCAGCCGGTTCGCCGGGATACCGATGCCGGTGTCGGTGATCGAGACTTCCCAGCGCGCCGCACCCGCCCCCGCCGGACGCCCGCGCGCCTCGATCCGCACGACTCCGCGCTCGGTGAACTTGATCGCGTTGTTGAGCAGGTTGGTCACGATCTGACGGATGCGCCCGGCGTCGCCCACCACCGCATCGACATCGGCGCCATCCACCGCGACAACGACGGCCAACCCCTTGGACTCGGCGCCGGAGCGCATCAGTTCGGCGACTTCGCTGACCACGGTGCTCATGCGCAGAGGGTGCGTCTCGATCTCGAGCTTGCCGGCCTCGATCTTGCTGAAATCCAGGATGTCGTTGATGATCCCCATCAGCGACTGCCCTGAGTTGAAGATGATGTTGGCGTATTCGCGCTGCTCCGATGAAAGAGGCGTGTCCAAAAGGACGCCGGTCATGCCGAGCACGCCGTTCATCGGCGTGCGGATCTCGTGCGACATATTGGCCAGGAAGTCGCTCTTGGCCTGGCTGGCGGCATCGGCCTTCTCCTTGGCCACCGTGCGTTCGCGGATCTGGTCGAGCATCTCGTTGAACGCATCCACCAGCACGCTCAATTCGCGATCGGCCGCCGGCGCCGCGCGCAGCGTGAAATCCTGCTCGTGCGAAACGCGTCGGGCCACCGTCGCCAGTTCCGACAGCGGGTCGGTGATGCGGCGCTGCAGGCGATGGACGAGCGCGACGGCGGCCAGTGTCACCAGCAGGCAGCCCAGGCCGATGATTCCCGCATAGGTCGACTGCTGCCGGTGGTAGGCGTCAAGGCTACCCATCACGACGATGGTGCCGACCCGCTCTCCCTGCCAGACGACGGGCGCGCTGACCATGGTGGGCCCGGCGGGGGAGACACCGGTTTCACCGGAGAAGGCCGCGGGCGTATCGGTCACTTCACCGAACGCGGCGAACGAGCGACCGTCGGCGTCGTACAGGCGAGCGCCGACGACCTGCGGCAGAACGCGCAGTGAGGCCAGGCTGCCACGCGCGAAATCGCGGTCGTCGAACACCAGCGAGGCCGCGCAGTTGGCCGCGACGATCGCCGCCACACTCTGCTGCTGGTCCTGGAGCCGGGCGCGTTCGCGGCGTGACTGGTCCACGGTCACGATGAGGGCCACCAGCGTCATGGCGATGATAACCGGCACCGTGGCGATCAACCCCAGGCGGCGACTGAGCGAAGCGTGCGTCTTCATTGCCAACTCAGTCGCCTCCTTTCACGATCTCGGCCATCTTGAGCAGATGTGAACTGAGCTTCAGTCCGGCCCTGTCGGCCGCCTCACGATTCACCCGCAACTGGATGCGGTTGCGGTCGCGCCGAAGTTCCACCATGCCGCCGGCTTCGCAGAATCCGTCGATGTCGCTGACCGTCAGCAACGGTAATCCCGCCATGGCCGCCAGCAGTTCGGACATCGACGCCGACTGCGAGCGCGAGATGAACACCACCTGAACTTCCGACGCCGCCGGCGCCGGCAGCGGATCGCGCAGGACCAGCTTCCGTCGGCGCACCTCTTTGCCGACGAGGTGATTCAGCGACGGATCCGATTCGTCATGACCGATCACGCCGATGGTGAACGTGCCCTCGTCCAGCGCGCTCTCCGGCCACGAGACGACCATCGCCAGGTTGAAGACGATGCCCGCCTTGATCAGCGCTTCGGGCGAGACAGCCGGTTCGACCGCGCGTGCCGAAGCCGGCACCCCGGCCAGCACGAGCGCGACGATCACAGCGATGCCCAAGGCACGGAGCACTGGCCGCCTTCCGGTCACGGGAGCGGAGCGCACGTCGCGGTTCGGCCACGTCCGCACGCCGGTGGCGCCGGCATGGGCGCCCCTGGTACGCTGCCCTTATCGGCAACGGCCGGGACGATTTGAGGACGATTAGCGCTTAACCGCCTGCCGGCCCGGTCGATACGTCCCGGGAAGGTGGAGAGTCCCGGCGCGTCGTTTCGGCGAGTGAACCGACAGCGCCGCAACCAGGCGAAGGAGCGGCCATGGGCCGGAGTGGCGGAGCGTTCCGGGGGTGCTTGCTGACGCTGGCGATGGTCGCCGGCGCGGCCGCCCTTGCGCAGGATGCGAACCCGCCACCCTCGGAAACCGATTACACCGCCTTCGATCTGGGCGAACTGACAGCCATGGACGTGGTCTACGGCGCCGCCAGCTACGACCAGAAGATCACCGACGCGCCCGCCGCCGTCACCGTGATCACGGGCGACGAGATCCGCGCGCACGGCTACCAGACCCTGGCCGACGTTCTGGCCTCGGTGCGCGGCTTCCACATCACCTACGACCGTTCCTATCATTTCGTCGGTGTGCGCGGCTTTGGTCGCCCCGGCGACTACAACACGCGCGTGCTGATCCTGCACGACGGGCACCCGGCCAACGACATCATCTACGGCACCGCCGCCATCGGCCCCGAACTGGCCTTGGACATGGCGCTGGTCAAACGGATCGAAATCATCCGCGGCCCCGGCAGCGCGTTGTATGGAGCCGGTGCGTTCTTCGCGGTCATCAACCTGGTGACCTACGACGGTGACGAACTGGACGAGGTGGAAGTAGCCCTGGAATACGGCAACCGGCAGCGGCGTGGCGCACGCGCGACCTGGGGTGGCGGCGCGGGGGCTGACGCCAGTGTCCTATTGTCCGCCAGCGGCACCCGGACCGACGGCGACGACATCCACTGGCCCGAGTTCGACGATCCGGCGACCAACAACGGCCTCTTCGTCGACGGCGACCACGAGAAGGTCGGACACCTCTACGGCAAGTACCGCCGCGGCGATCTGCAGGCGACCGCGGCCTGGGCCAGGCGCGACAAGCGCATCCCCACCGGCGAATGGGGCATGATCTTCAACGATACAGGCGCGGCCTTCACCGACGAGCGGTTGTCGCTGGATGTCTCCACCTCGCGTCGGCTCTCTCCCGTCTCGAACCTGCGCGGACGGCTGTCCTACGACGACTACTGCTTCGAGGGCGAATACCCCTACGACTTCGCCGAAGCGGGCGACCCAGTGGACCAGGTCATCCAGCGCGACACCAGCCACGGCCACTGGTGGAGCGGCGAACTGCAGTGGTCCAGCGTGATCGGCAGGCGCCATCGCCTGGTGGCAGGCGCCGACTTCCGCAGGTCGGTCCGCGCCCGCCAGGAGAGCGCGGCGGTCGAACCGCGCGAACTGTACCTGGACGTCGAGCAGACGCTGGAGAACACCGGCTTCTATCTGCAGGACGAATGGTCGCTGGGCGGAGGATCATCGCTGTATCTCGGCCTGCGGCATGACGACTATCTCAGCTTCGGAGGCAACCTGACACCGCGTTGCGGTCTGGTCACGCACATTGGCGCCTCCACGACGGCCAAGTTGCTGTACGGAGAGGCCTTCCGCGCGCCGAACGCCTACGAACTGTATTACGGCGACGGCATGACGCAGAAGGGCAACCCGGGCCTGGAGCCCGAGCAGGTCCGGACGTGGGAGGCGGTCGTCGAGCGCGAACTCGGCGAACAACTGCGCCTCAGCCTGTCCGTGTTCGACAATGCGATAACGCGGCTGATCGACCAGGTCGTCGACCCGGACGACCTGCTCCTGGTGTTCGCGAATGTGGGCGATGCGCGCACCTGGGGCGCCGAACTGGACCTGGACGCCCGATTGCTGCCGGGATTGCGCGGCCGCTTCAGCGTCAGCGCCCAGCGTGCCGAAGACGACGCCACCGGCACCCTGCTGACCAACGCGCCCGCACGCCTGCTCAAGCTGAACCTCTCCACACCACGCCGGAACAAGGCCCTGGCCGGAGCCCTGGAGATCCAACACGTCAGCCGGCGGACCACGCTGGCCGGCGGCGCGTCTCCCGCCTATGCGGTGGCCAATCTGGATCTGACCTGGTGGCCGCCGCTGAAGGGATTGCAGGCGGATCTGGCTGTCGACAACGCGCTGAACCAGCGCTATGCGGACCCCGGCGCGGGGCACCAACTGCAGGACACGCTGGCCCGCGAGGGGCGCCGCCTGACGGCACGCCTGGGCTGGCGCTGGTAGGCACCGCGGCAACGCGCCCGATTCAGTCGTCCCCGCTCAGATAGTCGGCCAGCCGTTCCCGGCTGTGTTCGTCCTCGTGGCAGTACACGCAGAGATTCTCCCAGTTGGAGCCGTCGGCGGGATTGTGGCTGTCGTTGCCGTCCTTGTGGTGGACCGTCAGCAGGTGGCGGTCCTTTTCGCTGAACTCGCGCGCGCACTTGGCACAGATCATCCCGTGCAGGGCCAGCGACAGCTCGCGGTAGTTGGAACGGGGCGCGGCCAGCGCCTTGAGCTGCTTGAGCCTCTTGGCGATCTCTTCGGGCGTCGGCGGCGTCACCGGTCCGCGCTTCTTCCCGCCCCGCTTGTAGGATCCACCCAGCGACATGCCTGTCTCCTTCGTCGATTGGACCGGCCGCGATCGTAGCAGGTACGGCAAGGCCCCGGCAAGGAGCAGACGGCACCAACACCGAAAGCGCCACCGGGGCCCGTTCCTATTTCGCCAAGGTCAACTTGATCGATTCGCGCAGCCCCGACGCCTCGACCGCCACCACGTAGACGCCCGCAGCCGCATGGCCTCCATCATCGCCCACACCGTCCCACGTGGTCTCCTGGCGCCCGGCGCCCTGCACAGTGCCATCGGCCAGCACCTTGACCAGCCGCCCGGCCATGTCGAACACCGACAACCGCACCGAGGCGGCTTCCGGCAACGCATAGGTGATCACCGCGCGCGGGTTGAAGGGATTGGGCGCGCCGGCCAGCCCCAGGGCGCCAAGCGCGGGCGTCTGATCGACCGCCGAAGCGGCCTGCACCGTGACCGAGCCGGTCATCCCCATCAACAGGTGGGGCCGGCAGAAGAACGGCACCGTGCCGGGCGAGGTGAACGTGTGGGAAAGCGTGGGATGCGTGGAATCCAGCGGGGAATCGAACAACGTGGCCAGGGTCGGATCGGAGAGATTCAGGCCGTTGGTCACGGTGTGGAAGCCCCCGGTCCACACCCACTGCACGGTATCGCCAACGTTGATGGAAATGTCGCTCGGCGAAAAAGCGAAACCCGACTGTGTGATGATATGCGTCGCGGCCGGGGCCGCAGCGGCAGTGACGAGGACGGCCAGCAGGCAGGCCGCCCGTACATTCCGGTAGTTCATGAGTCCCCCCAAGGCAGAATGGTCCAGGCCGGATCACTCCGGCCGGTGCGCTTGGACCGCGTCAATGAGGATAACAAAAGTCGGCGATCGCCGCACACCGCCGGTCGCGCCGTCGACGGATCATGGAACCGGAGGCCCGCCCTGGGCCGAGGGGGATGAAGCGACCGCCCCGCCACCTTGCGGCAGCGGGGCGGTTTCTTCAGTGCGTGGGCAGGGAATGCCTACCAGCGGCCGCCGCCGCCACCACCGCCACCGCTGCCGCCACGGCCACCGCCGTAGCCGCCACGGCCGCCGCCGCCGCCACCGCCACCGCCACCGCTGCGCGGACGATCCTGCGCCTCGTTGACACGGAGGGCCCGGCCGCCCATTTCCTTGCCGTCGAGGGCCTGGATCATCGCCTGCAGAGCGTCATCATCGACTTCGACGAAGCCGAAGCCACGGGGACGGCCCGTCTCGCGGTCGTTGATCAGCGCCACCGAGTGAACGGTGCCATACTGGCCGAACAGCTGCGAAATCTCGTCTTCGTTGGCGCTGAAGGGCAGGTTGCCCACGTACAATTTCTTCACGGTCGACTCTCCAAGTGCCGGCTCTCCGGCTTACAAGCGCGCAGGGCCGCCGGCCACTTCCGACGTTACCCCTTGCGCTTCCAACTGGTCCGGCCGGTGCCGGACCGCATTTCCCCGATGGTCGGGGAAATCGTCAAGCCGCTGGCCCGCCTCGCTTTCCGGCGGGATCGGACCTGGCGGCGGTATCGCGTGCTGTTCGCGGCCGGCGGATCGAACGGATCGGCAGGGGCGAAAGTGGCGAAATCACGGGAGAGATTAAGGCAATTTCCGGACCATTTCAAGCTTTTTGGCCCCCCTGGACCGTCGGGAACGGCCCCTTCCCCGCCCAAAGAGGGCTTGGCCCCGGGCGGACAACGGGTTATCCTGCGCGGACAAGGAGCGGTCATGATCAAATTCCTGCTGTGGTGCATCCTGTTCGTGCTTTGCTGGCCAGTGGCCGTCATCGGGCTGATTCTGTATCCTGTCGTTTGGCTCTTGCTGGTTCCCTTCCGACTGCTCGGCATCACCGTCGCCGCCGTTCTGGCCCTGTTCAGAGCCATCATCATGCTTCCCGCCCGCCTGCTGGGGCACCGTCCGGGCCGTTGAGCCCGCGCGCCACGTCAACTCCGTCCGTTGTTCGAGGAGAAGCCATGTCCCAGTCGCCGCGCCTGCGCGCGATGGTTGACCGCGCCCGCCTGTCCCGCGAGATCGCGCCGTTCGGCCGGTCGGACGCCCGCAAGGGCATCTGGCAGATGGTCAACACGCTGGTCCCGTACCTGTCCCTCCTGGCGCTGATGGTATACAGCCGGTTGCAGGGCTGGCCCTACCTGGTGACGCTGGCGATGGCGGTGCCGACGGCCGCGCTGATGATGCGCGTCTTCATCTTCTTCCACGACTGCTGCCACGACTCGTTCTTCGCGTCGCGCCGGGCCAACCGCATCGTGGGGTTCATCACCGGCGTCCTGACCTTCACGCCGTTCGACGACTGGAAGTACTCGCACACGAAGCACCACACGAGCGCCGGCGATCTGGACAACCGAGGCACCGGCGACGTCTGGACGATGACGGTGGACGAGTACCTGGCCTCGTCGCGCCGCAAGCGTCTGGGTTACCGGCTGGTCCGCAATCCGTTCTTCCTGCTGCTGATCGTGCCGTTCTACCTGTCGCTGATCGCCTACCGCATTCCCCGGCCCAGCGCCGGCCGCGCGGCGGTCATGAGCGTCCTGATGACCAACCTGGCGCTGGTGGCCATCGCCGTCGTCGCCAGCCAGACCTTCGGGCTGCAGAACTACCTGCTGGTGCAACTGCCGGTGATCGTCATCGCCTGGACCGTCGGTGTGTGGCTGTTCTACGTGCAGCACCAGTTCGAGGACACGCACTGGAGCCGGCACGAGGAATGGGAACCGCTCGACGCCGCGCTGTGCGGCAGTTCCTACTACAAGCTGCCGCGCGTGCTGCAGTGGTTCACGGGCAACATCGGCCTGCACCACATCCACCACCTGCGGCCGCGCATTCCCAACTACCACCTGCAGGCCTGCCAGGATTCGGTGCCGTCGCTGCAGCACGTCCAACCGCTGACGCTGCGGCGCAGCCTGCGGTCGATGGCGATGAACCTGTGGGACGAACGTCAGCAGAAGCTGGTCAGCTTCCGCGCCCTCAAGGGGATGCCGCGGCGGCGGGCGTGGCGTACAACATCGCCCGCGCGGTGACCCGGGCCTGATCCTCGGGGGCGGGCAGGACGAAGGCCTCGCGGCAGAAAGCCTCGGGCTCGAAGCGCTCGCCCGGCGCCACCTCGACCTGGTAAACACCGTCCGGCAGTTCGCGCTGCACGTAATCCAGCACCAGCTTCTTGCGCAGGGAATCGCGCGCGATCTCGCAGCGGTAGCCCGGACCATCGGGCAGCCGCCGCTGCATGAAGCGCAGGTGGCGCGCGGTCAGCCAGGCGGCGCCGTCGGGCGCGAACGGCGCGCCGAAGCTGAGCCGCGGCTGCGCCAGTTCCGCCACACCCTCCCCGGACGCCGGACCCAGCACCCGCCCCCAGGGCCCGAAGTGCGCCGCCACCGCCGCGGCGAACGCCGCCTCGCCGCGCCAGCGGGCTTCGGCGCGCGCGGCCCCGGCCGCCGTCCACAGCAGGCCCAGCCGGTCGTGGCCCACCAGACGGCAGGGCTGGTCCTTCACTCCCCATTTCGAGGTGCCCGGCCCGCGGTAGGCGTCGACCAGTTCGGGATCGGCCAGCATCATGGCCCGGCCGAGCGCCGCCGCCACGTAGCCGCGCGGCAGCCCGGCCGCGGCCGGGCCCAGATCCACCGCCAGCGCCAGTTCCTGCCGGTCGCGGCGCGCGGCCAGGACGCGGCGCCGGATCTCCGGCACCGTCGAGGCGCCTTCGCGCGCTGACCGCGGCGGACGCGCCACCTTCGCCGTGCCCGTCGACGCGCCCCGGTCCGGCTTCCGTTCCTCGTGCGGACCGGCGGGCCCGTCCAGCCCGCGCAGGCTCAACGCGTGGACACGGCGCACCGGCTCCTCGGGCGTGCCCAGCACCATCGGGGGCGGTGACGGAGCGCCGGGGTCCGCATCCTCGCCGCCGACGCCCGCCAGGCCCGTTCCGCACGCCAGCCGGGCCAGGAAGTCGTGCTGGAATTCGCCCGTGATCCCGTCGTAGTAGACGAAGCCGCGCTCACGCACGGCCGCGACCACCGCGCGCCAGACCGCGCGCGCGTCACCATCGGGCATGTAGGGCTCGGTGACCGGGGCGTCGGGGTGCCGTCCACTGACCAGCGCCTGCGAGACGATGGCCTCCGGATCGCGCGCCGCCGCCCGCACCTGGAAGCCGGCGCGCTTGATGGTCACCGCGATGCGGCGCACCATCGCCGCCACGCGGGCCGGCGGCGGCGGCGCCTCGAAGACCAGCGGTGTCGACGGGAAGTGCACCAGCGGCGTGATCGAGAAGATGATGCGCGGCCGACGTCCCTGACCGGCCAGTTCGTCGCGGAACCAGGCCAGCGTGGCGTTGAACTCGGCGAAGTCGTCGTCCTGTTCGCGGCCGGTGGCGATCAGGAAGATCTTCACCTGCCGCAGCGGCGCCGCGGCGATGGCCGACAGCGCGCGGCGCAGCTTGGCGTCGTCCAGCCGCTTGTTCAGGTAGGCGCGCAGACGGTCGGAGATGCCCTCCATCCCGCAGGTCAGGCTGGTCTTGCCCACCGCGTGCATCAGTTCGAGCATCTGCGGATCGCCGGCCAGCTGGTCGAAGCGCTGGCTCTTCAGGCCGATGCGGTCGAAGCGCTGGCTGAGCCGGTCGATGATGCCGCGGATGTCCTCGTGCATGTCGAAGTTGAAGCTGAAGATCTCGGCGCGGTGGGCCCCGGCCCAGGCCTTCAGTTCGCGCGCACGCTGGTCGATGTCGTCGCCCGGCACGCTGCGGTAGCGCGGGTGCAGCCAGGACTCGTAGCAGAAGCTGCACTTCCAGCGGCAACCCTCGGTCACCGGAACGGTGATGAAGCCAATGCGCGCGGTGTCGTAGCTGACCGGCATGGCCGACGCCGGGGGCAGTTCGGAAACGGCAGGCAGCGTCGATTCGTCCGGGACGGCGTCCGGCCGGATGGCTGCGGCCTTTCGGGGCGCGCCGGGCAGCACGAAGCCGTCGAGATCGGCCAGCGAATCGAGCACCGCGCGCTTGTCCAGTCCGCCCGCACGGCCGTCGCGGCAGCGGCGGAACAGCTCGCTGATGATATCGGCGCGGTCGCCCACGAAGATGCCGTCGACGCCGGCCTCGTCGCTGTACAGCGCGGCGGCCGCGCCCACGCTGGCGCCGCCGGCGATGATCAGCGGCGCGCCCGCATCGTCCAGCCTTTCGCGCCGGTCCGGCGAGATGCCGCTGCGCAGCAGCATCGCCGCCAGGTTGATCGTTTCCTGCGGCACCGACAGCGACACGCCCACGCAGTCGAAGGCGCGCGCGGCGCGTTTGGTCTGGGTGCCCAGCAGCCAGGGGACGCCGTCCTGCGCCATCAGTTCGCCGTCACGCGGCGGCGGCAGCCAGGCCAGGTCCGGATAGACGCCTTCCAACTGCGCCAGCAGCGCGTGGATCAGCAGGTGCGAGGTCGAGACGGCCGTGTCGCGGTAGGTGGAAAGTCGGGTCACCAGCACGCGGTACGGGCGCTGGTCCCACAGCGCGGGCGGCAGCGTGTTCAGTTCGCCACCGCGCAGCCAGACGCCGCCTGCGCTCAGAGCCGGCCAGCGACGCCGGTACCATTCGGCGTGGGAATCGGTTTCGGTGTGCATGCGCCGGAAGATGACCTGCCGGACGCCGCTGTGGAAACAGGAAAAGTCGCGAGACGGCCAGGGCCGGTCGCGACGCGGACGGGGACGCGCTTCGCGATGCCCGCTCCCGCCGCCAACCCCTTGATCAGGCTCGGCTTGGCTTTGCCGGCGGCCCCACCCGGCCAATGACCGCTCTTGTTCAACCGCGCCCTCTGAGCGAAACCCCGCCGCGCACGGGCGGGTTCGTTGCCGCTCGCCCGCGATCTGTGGTACATTTGCCGCGGCACCCGGAGCGCACGGAAGCGCCCCTTGTGGCGGTGGACTCACTTCCGCCCGGATTCATCAACCTGCACCGGAGGCCTTTCATGCGCCGGTTCGCCTCAGGCGTTCGTCCTTATGCATTGCTGTTCGCCCTGCTCGCCCTGAACGCGGGACGCGAAAAGGCCCTGGCCGCGGCCGTCCCTGCCGCTGCCGGTGCCGGTGCCGGTGAAGTCATCCACGAAGCCGGTTTCGATGCCGGCGCCCTGCGCTGGACGCCGCAAGCCGGCGGTGGCGTGGCCCCGGAACTTGCCGACACGCGCCTGACGCCCGAACCCGGCCGCGCGATGATCCCCAGCCGCCATCATCTGCTTCTGGTTCCGGCCGACCGCCGCGTGGCGGCCGTGACGGTCGAAGCCCTGGGCACCCATCCGTTGCGGGCGCCCGGGCGGCTGGCCCTGGCCGACGATCTGGTGACCAGCCGCGGTGAACGGCTGACGGCCTTCGATCTGGTCGCCGGTGCCGCCCAGGCGACGCCGCGTGCCGCCTGGACGACGGCGACGTCCGTGCACCGGTGGCGCGGGTACCAGTTGGTGGCCGTCGCGGTGCCGGCGTTGCGCCAGACGGACGAAATGGACCCCGCCGCCTGCGAATTCCTGGACGCCTACGCCGTGCGCGTGACATACGCGGACACCGCGGAGCCGGACCCGTTGCAGAGGGAGCGCCTGGTGCCGGGCGAAGCCGAGGACAACCGCAACGTCCTGGAACGGCTCATCGACAACCCGACCGCGCTGGCCGCCGCCCGGCGGCAGAACGGCGTCGAGGTGGCGGCGCCCGCGGGCGGCTTCCAGCCCGACAAGACGCCCAGCCTGACCGGCAGTCCGGTGACCTGCCTGATCATCACCAATGCGACGCTGGCCGCCTCGTTCCAGACTCTGGCCGACTACCGGACGGCGCGCGGCATGCCCACGGTCGTGGCCACCCGCGAGTACATCGCCGCGAATTTCCGCAACGGCGCCGACATCCAGGAGACCATCCGCATGTACATCCAGGACGCCTACGCGAAGTGGGGCCTGCAGTACGTGCTTCTGGGCGGCGATTCGGACATCCTGCCGCCGCGCATCATCTACAACAGCCTGTATCCGGCGAACGGCTACACGGCCATCCCCTGTGATCTGTACTTCGCCTGCCTGGACGGCAACTGGAACGCCGACGGTGACGCGAACTACGGTCAGCCGGCCAAATACGAACTGCCCGGTGACCTGGTTGATTTTGCCGAAGAAGTCTACCTGGGCCGCGCGCCGGTCAGCACGGCGGCCGACGCCGACCTTTTCGTGCAGAAGGTCATCACTTACGAATCGACCGCGGCAGGCGCGTCGTGGCCGGGCCGCGCCCTGTTCGCGGCCGAGGTGCTGTTTCCCGAGGCCTACCATCCGGGTGACACGATCGTGATGGACGGCGCCGGCTTCGCCAATGAACTGATCACGACGCTGGTGGATCCGTGCACGGACCTGCAGACGCTGCGCATGTACGAGACCGACGCCATGTACCCGCGCGATCTGCCGCTGACCCGCGCCACCCTGATCGATTCGCTGAACACCGGCCACTACGGCATCGTCAACCAGATCGGCCACGGCTACTACTTCAACATGTCGGTGGGCGACGCCAACTTCATGACCATGGACGCGGACAACCTGTCCAACGGCGACCATCAGTTCATGCTGTTCGGGCTGAACTGCGCCTCGGCCGCTTTCGACAACAGCTGCCTGATGGAGCGCTTCCTGCAGAATCCGGACGGCGGCGCCGTGTGCGCGCTGGGTTCGACCCGCGAAGCGTTTCCGTTCGCGGTCAACGCCTACCAGCAGGAGTTCTTCGAGAACCTCTACTGCCTGGGCGAGAACCGCGTCGGCCGGCTGATGGCGCTCAGTCGCCTGCCGTTCCTGGCCGCCACGGAGCAGAACTACCTGGACCGCTGGACCTACGAGAACTACGTGCTGCTGGGCGATCCCGCACTGGCCCTGTGGAGTTCCACGCCGCGCGCGATCGTGGCCACGGTGCCCGCGAGCATCGCGGCCGGCCAGCGCGACGTCCCGGTGACGGTGACTGCCGGCGGCACCCCCGTGGCCGGCGCCCTGGTCTGCCTGGCCAAGCCGGGCGAGGACCTGGTCTGGGGCACGACCAACGCGTCCGGCCAGGTCACTCTGGCTTTCCTGGCGCCGAGCGCCGGCACCGCCACCCTGACGGTAACCGGAGCCAACCTCGCGACCCACACGCGCACGATCCCGGTGACGCTCAGCGGACGCTACCTGAAGATCACGGGCCTGCCGCTGGCGGACAACGGCGCCGGAGGCAGCGTGGGCAACGGCAACGGCGTGATCGATGCCGGCGAACGCATCGCCTTCACGCCGACGTACGTGAACACGGGAACCTCGACGGCGACGGGCCTGAGCGGCGCCCTGACCACCACCACGCCGGGCGTGACCGTATTGACGGCCAGCGTGGCCCTGAGCAACGCGGCGGCCGGGGCGGGCACGGTGGCTCAGACCCCGATCCTGATCGATCTTCCCGACACCCTGCCCGATGGGTACCCGATCACGTTCCGTTCGGACGTGTGGTCCGGCACCACCCACTGGTATTCCGAATTCACGGTGGCGCTCAATGCGCCGGAACCCGTGGTCGACTCGCTGGACTGGCAGGACACGGCGTTCGGCAACGGCAACGGCGTCCTGGAGAACGGTGAACGCCTCGCGCTCACCGTCGCGGTGAAGAACTTCGGCGCCGGCGTCTCGGGCACCCTTACCGGCCACTTGCGCACGGCAAGCCCGAACGTCACCCTGCACGACACGCTGGCCACCTGGTCGTCGCTGGGCCTGCTCGGCCAGGGCACGGCCTCGGCGCCGTTTTCACTGACCCTGGCGGACACGGCCGCGAACGGCGCGGCCTGGCTGCTCATCGAAGACGGCTACGGTCGGCAGCTGCGCCACGACTTCACGCTCGGCCGTCCGACTGTTCCCACCGACCTGCAGGCAAGCACCGAACTGGGTCCCGACACGATCGCCCTGACCTGGGATCCGTCCACCAGCTCCGACGTGTACGGCTACAACATCTACCGCTCCACGTCGGCCGCCGGTCCGTTCACGCGCGTCAATGCCGACGTGGTGGCCGGCGTCTCGTTCTATGCCGACACCGGTCTGCCCTTGCTGACGCCGTTCCACTACCGGATCGCCGCGGTGGATTCGTCGCGTGTTCCGAGCTCGCTGTCTGCAGTGATCAGCCGCTCGACCGCTCCCGGCGAAACAGAGGGTTTCCCCGCGGCATTCGACGGCGAGACCAGCGGCCCCCTCGCCGTCGGCGACATCGACGGCGACGGCAGGCCCGAGATCGTGCTGGCCAGCACCCAGGTCTATGCGTGGCACCACGACGGCCTCGAGGTGCGGGACGGCGACGGACAGGGGCTGACGATCGGCCAGTTCACCAACCTCCCGGCCGGGACGCTGCTGGAACTGGCGGCCGTCACGCTGCACGACCTGGATGGCCTGGCGGGGCAGGAAATGATCGTCTGCCAGCGCAACCTGGGTGCGAAAGTCCACATCTTCAAGGCCGACGGCAGCGAACTGGCGGGCTGGCCCCGAGCCTTCAACGGCACGGTCGGCGGCACGTTCAACTGGGCGGCTCCCGCCGTCGGCGACATCGACGGCGACGGCCAGCCCGAGATCGTGATCCACACGCTGAACGGCGTGATCTGGGCCTGGAACGCCGACGGCACCGAGGTCCGCAACGGCGACAACGATGCGACGACCCAGGGCGTGCTGTATGTGCGCGCGGGCGCCCTCTACGAGTGGTCGCGCAGCGGCCCCACCCTGATCGATCTGGACGGCGATGGCGCCAGGGACATCGTTTTCGGCGCCAGGAACGACGCCACCGGCCTGAAGCGGCTGATGGCCATCCGCTACGACGGTACCGACCTTCCGGGCTTCCCGCGCGTGGTCACCGGCGGCATCACCTGCGACATCGCGGCCGGCGACCTGGACCACGACGGCGGCGTCGAACTCGTCTTCTTCGACAACGCCCGCTACCTCTATGCCCTGCGTCAGGACGGCACCAACTACCCCGGATTCCCCAAGTTGATGCCGTATGCCGCCAGCAGCGAATGGGTGACCAGCCCGGCGCTGGCCGACCTGGACGACGACGGCGGACTCGAGATCATCTACACACCCAACGCCACCGGGTTGAGCTCCAAGCTGGTGGTCGTCAGCACCAACACGACGGCCGGCACCTCGGGTCAGGTGTGGGCCGGTTGGCCGGTCGACCTGCCCGGCAGCACCGAGGCCAGCCCCGTCGTGGGCGACCTGGACGGCGACGGAGTGCCCGAGATCGCGCAGGGCATCGGCGGCGGCGACATCGGCGCCCCGTACAACCTGTACGCCTACCATGCGGACGGGCAGCCGATGAACGGCTTCCCCATCACCCTGAGCGGCCCGGTCCGTTCGTCGCCGGTGATCACCGACATCGACGGCGATCTGGACGTGGATCTGGTCTACGGCGGCTGGGATTTCCTGTGCCACGTGTGGGACCTGCCGTTCGCCCACAGCCCGGCGAAGGCCTATTGGCCCACCTACAAGGGCAACATGAAGCGCGATGGCGTCCTGTCGTCGCCGGGGGTCTCGGCAGTCGAGCCGCGTTCCGTGCCTTTCGCGCCCGTGGCCCTGGACCTGCCTTGGCCCAATCCGTTCAACCCGTCGGTCTCGATCCGGCTGTACCTGGACACGGAGCGCGAAGTGGCCATCAGCGTGCACGACCTGCGTGGACGGCGCGTGCGCTCGCTGCACGACGGGCGCATCGCCGCCGGCTGGCGTACGATCGTCTGGGACGGGCTGGACGACGCGGGCCGCGCCGCCGCGAGCGGCGTCTACTTCCTGAAAGCAGCCAGCCCCGGCGCTCCGTCGGTGACGCGCAAGCTGGCGCTGGTCCGTTAGCGACCTGCGCCGCGAAAGCATGGGCCGGCCGTGTCGCACCCGCGACGCGGCCGGCTCTTTTTTGCCTTACGCAAGCCACGCCATCTCGACGGGACCGCGTCCGCGTGTTATCGTCGACGATGAAGCGGCCGTGCGTCGGCCGCCGCCGGCGCGGTGGATTCCCGACGGGGCCACGTTCGCGTCCGGCGAACCTTCCCGCTTCCGGAAAGGCCGCCGCCCCGTGCGCATCTGCCTGCTGACACCCCAGGATCTGGAGACCAAACCGTTCCCCGCCGACGACTGGCCCTGCGACCCGCGACCCTACCTGCCGGACGCCACCTGGGATGTGGCCACGCTGGAGAAGGGAAGCTCGGTGCGGACGATCAAGCGCCTGGTGGATGAGGGCTACGACGTCTTCTTCAACCTCTGCGACGGTACTCCCGAATGCGACGTGCCGGGCATCGAGGTCGTGCGCACCCTCGAAAAGCTGAACGTTCCGTTCACCGGCGCCACTTCGGAATTCTACGAGCCTTCGCGCGTGACCATGAAGCGCGTGTGCCGCGAACTGGGCATCGCCACGCCGGCCCACCTGCTGGCGCGAAACGAGGCGGATGTCGAGCGCGCGGCGGCACGCCTGCGCTTCCCGCTGATCGTCAAGCACCACAGCAGCTACGCCAGCATCGACCTGAGCCGCGCCTCGCGCGTGGTGACTCCCGCCGGACTGCGGCGGCAGGCGCGCAAGATCATCCGCCGCCACCGGGCCGCCCTGATCGAGGAGTTCATCGAAGGCTCCGAGTGCACCGTCCTGGTGGCCGAGGTGCCGGGCCGGCCGACCCGCCCCCGCACCTATCCGCCCGTCCAGTACCAGTTCCCAGTGGGCGAGAGCTTCAAGCACGAAAAGATGAAATGGGTCGACTACGACCGCATGTCCTCGGGCCCGGTCACCGATGCCCGCCTGGCGCGGCGACTGCGCGACGAAGCGGCGCGCCTGTTCGTGGCGCTCAAGGGTGCCGGTTTCGGCCGCTGCGACGTCCGCGTCGACAGCGAGGGAACGCCGTGGATGCTCGAGATCAACGCGAACTGCGGCATCTATTTCCCGCCCGACGGCTTCGGCGGCGCCGACATGTGCCTGGCCCAGGATCCGGAAGGCCACGTCGGGTTCACGCGCCGTCTGGTCGAAGCCGGCCTGTGGCGGCACCGGCGCCGCGCACGCGCCGCGCGCCGGCTCCCCTGAGAACGGTCGGCCGCGACGGATCGACACCGGGACACCGTGATGCTACCATGGGGACAATGATCGTCCTGGATGCGATGCCGCGGCTCGCCGGATGTCGCAGACGTGCTTTTTCCGTCAGGAGCGTTCCCATGCGCCGACTCTCCCTCGCCCGTCTTCTGCCTCTGTGCGCGCTCGCTCTGCTGGCCGCCGCCTGCGGCGACGACGAGCCGAACACACCGCTCGTGGGCGTCGTGCCCGACTTCACGCTGACGGATGTGAACCCGAATTCATCCCAGGCCGGCCTGGCGGTCTCGCCTCGTCAATACCAGCAGAAAGTCTCCGCCTGGTACTTCGGGCACGCGACCTGAAGCTACTGCGTTAGCCAGTTCGGCTATCTCGACGTGCTGCAGAACGAGATCGAGGCGGAAAGCTGGGAGGGCGACGTCCGGATCCTGGGCGTCAACGCGATCGGCGAGGAAGGCGGCAACGCCACGGCCTGCGCGGGCAAGGATCTGCCCTGGCTGCAGGAAACCGCGGACCAGCCGGCCTGGACGCTGTGGGACGTGACCTACCGCGATGTCGTCATCCTGGACGGCGCCAACCGGGTGGTCGGGGTCTACAACCTGACCTCGCAGGATCTTGCGGATCCCGGCAATTATCTGGCGTTGAAGGCGATGCTCCGGGCGGCGGCGGAATCGCGCTGATGCCGGGGGCCGGAAGGAATGAGCGCGGCCGCCGGGTCTGATCGCCCGGCGGCCGCGCTCGTTTCACGATCCCGGCGCTATAACGGCCCTGATCAGCGCCCGCCCTTGGCGACCTTCAACTGCGACTCGTAGACCGCACGGCGCGCGTTGCCCAGCTTCACTTCCTGATCAGCCAGATCCTTGCGCTTTCCGGCCTGCTGGACCTGGGCTTCCAGGACACGGCCCTCCAGCTTGAGGATATCCTGCTGCAGGCGCGCGGCCTCGGCTGCCGCGCCCGGATCGACCAGGCTGCTGATCGACGAGTGCTCGCGCCGGTTGCCGGCAAGCTCCAGCTCCAGGCGGCAGGCTTTCCCGGCCGCTTCGTGGTAGTCGCGCAACGCGCGGGCCGTCTCGATCTCGCGACCCCGCAATTCACGCCGGTGCTCCAGAAGCTGCTTTTCAACGCCGGCGAACTTCTTGAACCCTTCCAGTTCATTTTTCTGGAGATTGTTCTTCGTGGACTTCGCGTAGTCGATCTTGGCTTCCAGCGCCTTGATCTCGCTGGCCTTCATTTCGATGCGCGACGCCGCCAGCTTTTCGAGCATGCGTGCGCGTTCGACGGACCGTTCGGCGACGACCTTTTCGGCCTCGGCGCTCTGCAGGTCGCGCTGGATCTCGGCCTCGGCCCGATAGTCGACCAGCACCGTCAGCGTGTCGGCCATCGCTTCGAAGACGGTGGACGCCGGCGCCGGGGCCGGAATGGAAGCCAAAGGATCGGGAATCGAAGCGGGCGGCGCCTCGGGCTCCTGCGTCACCGACACCGGCGGCAGCGGCAGTTCGACCGGCGCGGCCGGCGCCGGTTCGGACTGGGCCGCTGCCGTCAGCGAGAAAAATGCCGTCATCATGAAGACCGCGCCGAACCGGACAAGTGAACGTCGTGACATGTTCCAACCCCTCGAGATGAAACAACCACCGGGCACGCCGATCCCATGGTACCCCGCGCGGCGTGCCGCTATTCGCGCGCGCATTCAGCGACAGCCGATGAACCCGCAATTTCAACGCCAGGATAACGTCTGGCCCGGCCGGCGGCAAATTCGGTGCCGGCCACCGGAAAAGGCGCGAAAAGCCGCCCCGACGGTGCTAACCTGCGCGGCGGGTCACCCCGGCCACCCCGCCGAACTGCCGTCGCTGGAGGCTTGACGATGGATTGGTTCCGTGAACACCTGACGAGCCGACTGGACCGGCTCTTCGTGGTCATCGGCGCGCTGTGCCTGCCGCTGGCGCTGGCGATGTCCCGCGTCAAGAGTTACACGGTCATCGACCAGTTCGGCCGCGAAGTCCAGACGCGCGCCCATCCGCGCTACGGTTCATTCTTCAAGATCCTGCTGACGCTGCTGATCGTATTGGCTTCGATCCGCGCGCTCCTGTTCGCGATCGGGTGGGTCTCGCGCGGGGCGGCCCGACGCTAGGCTTTCAGCCTGCAACCGGGGGCCTGCACCGGTCAGTGTCGCGACTTCCCGCCGTGGCTCTTGCCGATGATCCGGATCATCCGCAGGTTGATCTCCACGAACCGCCACAATTGCCAGGGCAGGAAGGTCCGCAGGAACACCGTGGAGCCGGTGGGCTTCGTCGCGTAGAACGCCTCGTTCAGGTGTTCGTCGCGCGTCGACCGATTCGTGTCATTCACGGTCCTACTCCGGGATGAGGCGCCAGCCGGGAAGCAGGCGCGCCTTGTACAGGAACATGTGGTGCAGGATGATCTTGATCCAGTGCCCCGCCAG
>JAIFKS010000114.1 GCA_020049465.1 bacterium
ATGATTGCGGCGGTCCCATCGTCGCCCGCGCGGACGACACGCCGGCGGCCATCGCCTCGCGTCTGGCCGACTTCCGCTCGCAGACGGCGCCCGTGCTCGATTTTTTCCGCGAACATGATCTGGTCGTGGATGTGGACGGCACCGCTCCGCCGGCGCGGGTGCAGGACGAGATCCGCCGCAAACTGGGGCTGACCGTGTCCTGAGCCTCTTCACGACTCGACACGAGCGGCACCCAAAGGAAAAGGCCCCGTGAGGGGCCTCTTCCTTTGTCCAGGGGCTGGGGCGCCGGTCAGAACGGCAGATCGTCGTCGTCCGACGGACCCGGATCGCTCATCGGCTCGGGGTGGAAGTCCCCGCCGCCGGAACCGCCGCCGGTGCCGCCGCCGCGTCCGCCGCGCGCGGGGCTGTCCCCGTAGCTGCCGCCGCCACCGCCACCGGGAGCGCCGCCGCCTTCGCCTTCATCGCGACGGCCGAGCAGCATCAACTGGTTGGCGATGATCTCGGTGGTGTACTTGTCCTGACCGTCCTGGCCCGTCCACTTGCGGGTCTCGAGCCGGCCCTCGACGTACACCTGCTTACCCTTTTTCAGGTAACGCTCGGCGCGCTCGGCCAGGTGCCTCCAGGCGACCACGCGGTGCCATTCGGTCTTTTCCTGCCATTCGCCGCTGTTCTTGTCTTTCCAGCTCTCGGTGGTGGCCACCGAAAAGTTGGCCACCGGCACGTTGCTCTGGGTGTACTTGATCTCGGGATCACGACCCAGATTGCCGATGATGATGACCTTGTTGACGCCAGCCATTGCGCCCTCCTTGACGTGTCGGGACAGCCGCCGCTTTGCGCCGGCGCGGCGTCCCCGCCCATTCGGTTTGGTTCCCAGGCTGTTGAGCGGGAGGTCACACTAGGACAGAACAAGCCGGGAAAGCGAAAAAAAAATGGGGTGGATGATGGGGCTCGAACCCACGACCACCTGGACCACAACCAGGGGCTCTGCCAGCTGAGCTACATCCACCACCATTATTCGCGATTTCTGGCACGCCCGGCAGGACTCGAACCTGCGGCCTGCGGATTAGAAATCCGCTGCTCTATCCAACTGAGCTACGGGCGCGCCGATCCAGATCGCCGGGAACCCGCGCTCGGGGGAAAGGCCCTTTCCCACGGGCGGACGCGAATAATGGCGTTGTGGCGCGCCCGTGTCAAGACCATCGATCCGTTGGTCGGGGCGACAGGATTTGAACCTGCGACACCCTGCTCCCAAAGCAGGTGCGCTACCGGGCTGCGCCACGCCCCGACCTGAGCAGTTTCCGTTCCCCGGCGCCGTTCGCCGCCCCGGGAAGCCCGTCGCGCAGCCTTCGCCGCACGCTGTGGCCCCAATGGGTAACGACAGGCCGGGTCGATGTCAATCGCCGCGGCGTCGCCGACAGGCGACGGCGGCCACAGGGCCCGTCGCCGCCAGGCGCCAAACGCCTCAAACCCCCGCGCCCAGCCCGTAGGCCACCACGACCGCCCGCCGGATCCGCGCCAGGGCGCGTCCGCGGTGGCTGATGGCGTGCTTCTGGTCACGGGTCAGTTCGGCCAGCGTGTAGGGCGAGCCCACGGGGCGGAAGATCGGATCGTAGCCGAACCCCGCCGATCCCAGGGGCTGCCGCGTGATGTCGCCCAGCAGCCGACCCTCGGCCCCGATCTCGAGCCACAGAGATTCGTGCCGTTCGCGTCCCGGCGCCTCGCGCGGCAGGCCCGCGGGCGCCACCACCGTGGGCGGCGCTCCGGCCTGCTCGCTGGACGACGCGGTCCACATGGTCGGGTCCGGCAGCCGTACCGCCCGGGCGACGTCCTGACCGGCTGTCCCGCCAGGCCCGGACGCGAGCAGAGACGCGGCCACTTCACGCAGGCGCACGGCGTCGTGTCCCCAGTTGGCGAGGTCGGCGCTGCGCGACGCCGCATACGATTCCCATTCGCGCTGGTCGGCTCCCAGGTCTTCCCAGTAACCGGCGCTGCCTTCGGGGTCGCGCAGTTCCACGGCGCGGGCCCAGGGGTTGTGCAGCCAGCGCCGCGTGGCCGGCGCCGCCACCGGGAACGTCCCCGGCCCCGGCCGCGGGTCGATCCACGCGCAGGCGGACGCGAAGCGCGCCTGGCGCGAGCCGTCCGGCACATCCCTCATCAGGTCCAGCAGCAGGGCCGCGTTGCTCGCGTACGTGGCTTCCGGTCCGGAAAAGCGGGCCGCGAAGATGTCCGGCCAGCTGTTCAGCTCCCGCACCTGCAGCGAGGTGTCGTCCGCCAGCGCGATCTCGCCGGTCCACGCCGCCACGAACATGGCCTTGCGCACGGCATTGCCCATGATCGTGACGCCGTCCTCGACCACGTCCGGCATCCCGGAGTAGTCCAGCGCCGACACCACGTCGAACGGCAACCCTTCCATCAGCTCGGCCAGCTCGCCCAGCTTGTCCCGGTTGCGGCTGGCCAGCACCACTTTGCGTCGTTCCGCCACGGTCCACCCCTCAGGCCGGAATCCTCAGACCAGATTCAGCACCTTGCGCTGCAGTTCGTTGACGCGGGCGATCGCCGCCCCGCCCAGATCCACCATCGCGTCGAGTTGCGCGCGCGTGAACGGGCGATGCTCGGCGGTGCCCTGCACTTCGATCAGTCCGCCGCCTTCGGCCATCACCAGGTTCAGGTCCGTGTCCGCGCTCGAGTCCTCGCGGTAATCCAGATCGACCAGCACTTCGCCGTTCGACACACCCAGACTGATGGCGCCCACGAGCCCGTGCATGGGATGCTTGCGCAGCTTCAGGCGCAGCAGCGCGTCGTACAGCGCAACGGCGCCGCCGTTGATCGAGGCGCAGCGCGTGCCCCCGTCGGCGCGGATCACGTCGCAGTCGACGGTGATCGTCAGATCGCCCAGCGCACGCATGTCGGTCACCGCACGCAGTGAACGTCCGATCAGACGCTGGATCTCCATCGTGCGTCCACCCTGGCCGCCGCCGGCCGCTTCGCGACGCATGCGCTCGCCGGTCGACCGGGGCAGCATCCCGTACTCGGCCGTCACCCAGCCCTGGCCCGAACCCTTGAGCCATTTGGGCGTGCCGTTGGCGATGGTCGCCGTGCAGATGACGTGCGTCTGCCCCATCTCGATCAGGCACGAACCCTCGGCGTGCGGCAGGTAATCGCGGGTGATGCGCACCGGGCGCAGCACATTGGGTTCCCGACCTTCGGCGCGTTCGGTCACGTTTGGTCCTTTCCGTGTTCATACCGGTCGAGCGCGTGCCCGACCGCTTCCATCTCGTCGAGTCCGACGGTTTCCACGTCGTCGATCGGCTTGCCCAGGAAACGGGCGCCGATCTCCGCGAACTTCCAGGGAATGTCGCTCAGCACGAACGACAAGCGTCCGGCGCGATCCTCGCAACCGCCCTGCCCGTCGCGGCAGAGCAGGTCCATCGCGGCCAGTTCCTCGCAGGCCGCTCCGGCCAGTTCCGCGGCCGAGTCGACCAGGCGCACGTCCGGCCCCAGATAGGCGGCGATGTCCTGACGCAGCAGCGGATAGTGTGTGCAGCCGAGAATCAGCGTGTCAACGGCCGCCGCGCGCACGGGCCGGAGGTATTCGGCCACCGCCAGGCGGGTCATGGCATTGCCTTCGAGGCCCTCTTCGACCAGCGGCACGAACAGAGGGCACTCGGCCGCAACGATCCGCTCAGCCGGCAGCCCGGCCGCGGCCAGGCCCTGCTGGTAGCGTCCCGACCGGATCGTGCCCGAGGTCCCGATGACGCCCACCGGACCGCCGCGCGTCGCAGCCAGCGCCGCGCGCAGTCCCGGACCGATCACCCCGAGCACGGGAACCGGCAGCACCTCGCGCAGGTGGTCCAGCGCGAACGCGCTGGCGGTGTTGCAGGCCACGACCACGAGTTTGACGCCACGGGCGACCAGCAGCCCGGCGTCCTGGCGCGCGAAGGCACGCACCGTCTTCTCGCCCTTGGTTCCGTACGGCACGCGGGCGGTATCGCCGAAATAGAGCAGGTCCTCGCGCGGCAGGCGCTCATGGAGCGCTCGGAGGACCGTCAGCCCGCCGAGTCCGGAGTCGAAGACGCCGATGGGCGAGCGCGCGCCGGGGGCATCGTTCATGCGCATCTACAGCCACCGCCGCGGCGTGAACGGATGCGTCAGATCCAGGTGACCGGCCAACGTCCCCACCTGCCGCCCTTCCACGAGGATGGTGCAGGCGGTGATCTGCGGGAAATTCGACGCGACCGTGCGCAGTATCGAAGCCAGCGTCGCGGTTTCCGCCGCGCTGCCGCCCGGATGCCCGACGACCAGCTCGCGGCTGAAGTCGACGACGGCGCTGCCCTTGCGCGGATCGACGAACGCCGCCAGGGCGCGCGTCCCGTGCGGCAGCGCGCTGATGGCGCGGCCGCTCTCGGGCCCGGCGCAGAGAGCCTCCATCAGAGCCAGCAGGTCTTCGCCGGGTTGGCCCCGGCTGATCACGCGGCGGTCCTCGTCCACCCAGCCGTTGCCGTCCCACCGCGGAAAAACCACGACCACGGCGCGGTCGCCTGCGCGCGGCAGGTCCAGGACCGGAGCCGGCGCCTCCGCGGACGTGCCGAGCAGATCGGTCGGCTTCCCGGCCTGCTCCTTCAGCCACCAGGCCGTCAGCGCGGCCGCCAACGTCAGGAGCAGCAGAGCGACCAGCAACAGACGCCGCCGCGGACCCCGGCGAACGCCTTCCTGCAACTCGTCGCCATCGGCAGGACGCAGGTCGTTCACGGCGCGCCCCCCTGTCCCGTAGCGGTCATGGAAGCCTGATGGCGAAAGGCCAGCACCGCTTCACCGATCGTCCGGGCGAGCTGACGCTGGTAGCCCCGCTCACCCAGCTGCAGCTCTTCCTTGGCGTGGCTGAGAAAACCCATCTCGACCAGAACGGCGGGCATGTAGGCCCCGACCAGGACACGGAATCCCGCCTGCCGCACGCCACGGTCGGGCAATCCCAGTTCGATGCAGGCGCGCGCCTGCAGGAATTCGGCGAACTGGCTGCTGCGCGTGATGAACCGGTTCTGCACGAGTTCCCAGATGATGAATTCGACATCGCCGGGCTCACGCCCCGCCGCCGGCTCGCCGTTCTCCGCCGCTTCGACGCTGCGAGCCCAGTCGCTGCTGGCGGGCGACAGGAAATAGGTTTCGAAGCCCAGCGCCTGATCGTCGAACCAGCTGTTGCAGTGCAGGGAGATGAACAGATCGCCGCCGGCCACGTTGGCGGCTTCCGCGCGGGCGTCCAGGTCGAGCGCCTCGTCGCGTGAGCGCGTCAGAACCACGTCCAGATCGCCTGCGCGCTCGAGATACTGTTTCAGTTCGCGGGCGACGGCCAGGTTCACATCCTTTTCCATGATGCCCCGACGGCCCACGGCTCCGGTGTCGGCGCCGCCGTGTCCCGGGTCGATGACGACCCTTCGCAGCGGACGGACCCGGTCGTCGTCGGGCAGTGCCGGCGGCGTGATGGCCAGTTCAACTTCGCCGGCGGGGACGGGTTCGGGCAGGCTCGCCGCCTGCGCCTCTTCCAGCACGACGACGATTTCCCGGCCACCGTCGGCCGCATAGGCGCGCTCGGTTCCCGCCAGGTCGCCGAGCCGCAGCGTGACGACGACGCGATCGGATTCCTGGCTGGCTTCGATGGCGCGCACGAGGCCCGCCGCCGACGTACGCGCCAGGGCGGCGGCATCCGCGCGCCCACCGGTCAGCGTCACTTCCACGACATCCGCACGGGGCCGCACCACGGCCCAGGTCAGCACATCACGGCAGCGGATGTGCACCGCGGTGCTGCGCCCGAGAATCTCGACCGCCACACCTTCCACGTTGTCGTCCGCGCGACCGAGCACGAGACGGCCGGCACCCGCATCGAACGACACGTCGAGCCGCGCCTCGGGACCGATCACCTGCAGCAATGCAACCATGGGCAGCCAAAGGTCGCCGCGGTGATCAAGCACCGGCACCGGCAGCAGCGACTCGCCGCGGGCGCTCAGAACGACCCGGCTGCCGCCGGTCACGGTGAAGATGTGGCCGCCGACGTCCAGGTCCAGTCGCCGCAAAGTGTCCTGCCAGAGCCGCGCGGCCTTCAGCGCCAGCGAAAGATCGGCCGAGCGCAGGTAAAGTTCGCGCGAATCGGTCAGCAGCCGGCGCGCCGCCACCGTCGACGTCCGGCGCGTCCCCCTCTGCTCGATGACGAGATTGACGGCGGGCGCCTGCGCGTCGACACGCGTGTAGGCCAAAGGATCCAGATAGGTGTCCGCGGCAGCGGCGGCTTTCGGCAGACTTCCTGCCGACACCAGAACCATGAACAGGACGGCCGACAGCAGCGGCAGAAGCCGCGCCACACCGGTCTCCGGAACGGCTGTGCGGTCGGAGACCTCGCGCGGAACCGGGCGGTCCTGGCGGGAAAGTGAGATCATCGCGTGCGCTTCCTCACGGCTCGCGACGGCCCACATGCTGGGCGATCCGTCGCTGGACATCCTGTTTCGCCTTCGCATCGCGCTTGTCATGCATCTTCTTGCCGCGGCCCAGCCCCAGTTCGAGCTTGGCCCGCCCATCCTTGAAGTACAGGCGCAGCGGCACCAGGGTCAGGCCCTTTTCCTCGAGCTTCGGCAGCATCTTGCGGATTTCACGCCGGTGCAGCAAGAGCTTCCGGCGACGGAACGGCTCGTGGTTCTCGCGATTGCCCATTTCGTAGGGGCCGATGTGCATCTTGACGATCCAGCCCTCGCCTCCGCGGATCTCGCCGTAGGCATCGCCCAGGTTGACCCGGCCTTCGCGAAGGGCCTTGACTTCGGTGCCCTGCAGGACCAGCCCCGCCTCCCACGTCTCCAGGATCTCGTACTCGAAACGGGCGCGGCGGTTGTTGGCCACCATCTTCAAACCTTCGGTGTCGACCTTGCGCGCCATGCCCAACTCCCGCCCGCGAAACCCGTATCAACGACAGACTGCAGAATATACCCTGCGTTGGAAGCGGTGCCAATGAACGCTTCGGCGGCGGGTCCCGGGCCGGGCTCCGGAAGCCAAAATAACCGACGCGGGTTGACAGTCCCGGCGGCGCCCGCTAGATTGGCCCCGCTTACCCGGTTCCGGTCGGGCGAGCAGCGGAAAACGGTACTGGTGCCCAGGTGGCGGAATTGGTAGACGCGCTACGTTCAGGTCGTAGTGGGGTTTCCCCGTGGGAGTTCGAGTCTCTTCCTGGGCACCACCTTTTTTTTTGACCGGCTTTTGTGGCCGCTGTGACCGCTGCTCGATCGATGCGTTCAGGCCCTCCGGATGAACGGGAATCGCGGTTCAAAGCCTGCATCCCCTGCCTCGGCGGGGGATTTTTTTGCTTCCCCCCTCCGCGCTGCCCACTCGCGACGATGACCTTCGCCTGACCGGCACGGAATCTGCAAATCGGATCCCGGCGCTCCCACGGCGCCGCACCCGACTTGGCCCTTCCAGGGCAACTCACTGTCGGGCAACATCTTGAATGCACAGGCGGCCGCCCCGTGGCGCGGGCCTGTCCGGAGGGTCCCATGCGCTGGTTCGATATCATCCTGCCCGAACCGGGAACCGACCAGTCGCTCGACCGCGATCTGGCCGAAGCGGCAGCCCTGGCCGCCCGGTATCCGCAGGTCCAGCAGCGCGACGGTCTGGACGCGGCCAGCCTGCTGCCGGTGATGGAGCAGACGGGGCGCTGCCTCTTCGAAGCCCTGAGCCGGACAGTGCCGCGCGCCTTCGACCGGACACGCCCCGCGGCCACGGTCGATGCCCCGGATGTCGGCGAAGCGGCCCATGACAACCTGACCGGCTTCCATCTCGTGGTCGACGGACAGTGGCTGGGACTGCCCTGGAACTGGCTCCACAACGGGCTGCATTTCCTGCTGGAGCAGCATCCGCTGTGCGCCAGCCTGCGCCCGGCGGCGCTGCCGCCGACCCCGGCGCGGCGCCCGTGGATGCAACGCCAGGTGCGCGCCGGATTCCTGGTGGGCGATGGCGGCGCGCAGGATCTGCGTGCGGTCCGCGACCAGTTGCAGGCGCCGGACGCCCGTCTGCCCGAGCTGCTCTTCATCCCCGGCCACACCGATCCGCAGATGCGCCGCCTGATCTATCGTGAAGCCGAAGCGATCGCCGAGGCGCTCGGCGACGGCCTGCCCGGCCGACCGCTGGCTCGCCTGGAAGTGCCGGTGGACGCGGTGACGCCCGGGCTGCTGTGCGACCAGAACGTGGCCTATCAGATCCTCCATTTCGCCGGCCCGGTCAGCGCGCCGGCCCGGCACGATGACTCGCTCGGCGAATACTGGATGAACCGGCTGGTCGAAGAGGCGTCGTTCCCGGACGACGAGCGGCTGGCCGAGGCGCTCGGCTGCGAGGGCGAGATCCTCGGCATCGACCCGGTCACGTCTTTGCTGGACGACATCTGTGAAAGCCACTCCAGGCAGACGGCGCACGCCTCGGCCGGGCTGAGCGCCGACAGCGGCGGACGCCTGTCGGCCTCGAGCGGATCCGGCGGCAGTTCGTCCTGGCTGCTCGACGACGGACCGGTGGCGCCGGAGACGCTGGGCCAGCGCGGGCAACTGCCGCCGCTGGTGTTCTCCAACAGCTGGTGCGCGGTTCCCGAACTGGGTTCGCGTTTCGTCCGGGCCGGCGCCTCGACGTTCGTCGGACCGCTCGTGCCCCTGTACAGCAACCCTGCCCGACTGTACGCGGGACACCTCTACCGCGGGATGGGTCGCGGCTGGTGCGCCGGCGCGGCCGCCTGGCGGGCCGCGGCGCAGTGCCGTCTGGAACTGGGCCGCGAACACCCGGCGTGGCTGTCCTACGGCGTGCTCGGCTTCGGCAGCCTCTCGCTGCAGTACCTCTGAGCCGCCGGCACCCGGTCCAGCGCCGCGGCCAGCGTCCGCATGCCGGCCCTCGCGTTGGCGACGATCGCCGCGATCTCGTCGGGGGTGGCCTCGTCCTGGTGGATGCCGGCCACGGCCACGCAGGTGCAGCCCGCGGCCTCAGCCACCAGACGGGCGCATTCCCGGGCCAATGGCCCTTCCTTGTGGGGCGGCACCACCAGACAACCGTCGCCGCCTTCGACCGCCACGCCCCCCGGCGCCGCCACTGCAACCGCACCGGCGTGGGCCTGGCCTCCGGTCACCGTCACCAGCAGGTCGCGGCCCACCGCCCGGACCCGGAGCTCCACGGCACTCCGGCCGCGGCCGACCCTGACCGGCTCCGGCAGGGCGGCCGGATCCCAGATAACCTTGCGTGTGCGCGGCTTGCGCTGTCCCATGCAACCCTCCGGGGTCGGCAAGCGTCATAAACTGTCGACGGCCACGGCCATCGCCGAATACCCTGCCGGGACGGCGGGTAACGTCGACCGGATCGCGGATGCCGGCAGCGGCCATCGGCGATATACTTCCGGCTTCGATCCGGCGGCCGCGCCCCGGCCGGCGGCCGGCGAAATCGCAGCGCAGAGACCGCCCGGCCGACGCGCCGGACCGGCTCCACGAACCACGGAGCACCATGCCGCCTCTACGGCAGCAATCCCACGCCCTGTCGGGCCTCGCCCGACTGCTGCTGTCGCGCCAGGCACACCTGGCGCTCGGGGCGTTCACGCTGGCGGCCATCCTGTTCAGCGGCTACGACGCCACGCGCACGCGGCCGAGCGACGGCACGGTCTGGCTGCTCGGGCGTCCGCAGCTCGAAGTGCTCGATCTGGTTCCCCGCCCGCAGGGCCCGCCGACGCCGCTCCAGCCGGGCGACATCATCGTCGGTCTGGGCAAATCCATCGTCGATTCACCGCAGAGCGCCGCCCGCGAGTTGCGTCGCTACAGCCCCGGCGACCAGATCAACTATCTCATCAAGCGCGATGGAGATCAAATCACCGTCAAGGTGCCGCTCACCTCGACCCGCGTCGACCTGCAGGACTATGCGGTCAACGTCGTCCTGGCCATCATCTACCTGGTGATCGGCTTCGCCGTCTACCTGCGCGCGCAGGACGATCGGCCCGCGGCGCTGTTCTTCGTCCTGTGCCTGCTGTTCGCCCTCTACTTCATGACGAACCTGCAGGCGGCCAGCTACTTCCTGGGCGCGATCATCGCGCAGAACATGGGCGCGTTCGCACGCTTCATGCTGCCCGCGGTGTTCCTGAACTTCTTCCTGGTGTTTCCCACCAAGAAGCTCGTCCTGACCCGCCATCCGTTCCTGGTGCCTCTGCTGTACCTGCTGCCCTGGGTGCTCTACCTGCGGTTCACGCTGGACCAGTTCCTGGGCGAACAGGGGGCGCGGATCCACGCCGCCAGCTGGATCGTGCTGGGCGTCTTCTACATGTGCGGACTGGCGGCCCTGCTCCACGGCTACTTCAGCTACCGCGATCCGCTCATGCGCCGCCGCGTGCGCATCCTGACCGTCGGCACCCTGGCGGCGGTGATCCCGTTCCTGGTCTTCAAGATCGGCATGGAGGAATTGTCGTTCCGCACGGGGCTGACGCGCCTGGGCGCCCTGCCGCTGGCGGCGATCCCCATCTCCTTCGGCTACTGCGTGGCCCGCTACCAGGTACTGCAGATCGACGTGCTGCTGAAGCGGAACCTGTCCTACGCCCTGCTGACGACCCTGATCTGGGGCGGCTTCCTGAGTGGCGCCTGGTGGCTGGGCGGCAAGGCGCTGACCCTGCTGCCCGGCGCCGGCCCGCTGGCGGCCGCGGGCACGGCGCTGGGCGTGGCGGCCGGACTGTGGCCCGTGCGTCGGCAACTGCAGCGGGCGCTCGACGCGCGGTTCTTTCATTCGCGCGACAACCTGGCCCTGCTCATCGAGGAATTCAGCAAGGAGATCCCCCGCCTGATCCAGCGCGAGATGATGCTGCGCTGGGTGGGCTCCCGGCTTCAGTCCGTGATGGAGCTGCCCAGTCTGGCCGTCTACCTGGCCACGCCGGGCGGAGACGGTGTCACGTACACGCTGGCCTCCCTGACGCGTCCGCGGACGTCGCGTTCGGCCGAAAGCGAAGCGTCGTTCGGCCAGCCGGCGCTGCACCCGGCCACCTATCCCGAGAAGCTGACGCTGCCGGGGCTGTCCCGCCATCTGGTGCTGCGCGGCGAGCCGCTCTGGACGGAAGCGCCGGGCGCCGACCAGGCCGTCGGACGCCTGGCCATCACCCGCGAACAGGTCGAATTGCTGGCGCGCCTCCAGGAGCAGCGCCTGCTGGCCGAGGCCGGCGTCGAACTCCTCATCCCGATGGTGCTGCAGGGCCGGCTGGTAGGCGTGGCGGCCCTGCCGCGGCGTCCGGGCGACGGGGAATACCAGCTCCACGAACTGCGCCTGCTGACGATCGTCGCCGGGCAAGCGGCGCTGCAGATCGAGAACACCCGCCTCTACGCCGAAGAGGCCATGAAACAGAAGCTCGAGGAAGAGATGGCGATGGCCCGCCAGATCCAGTCCCGCCTGCTGCCGCGCCGTCTGCCACGCGCGGCCGGCCTGGAGATCGACGCGGTCAACATCTCCAGCAAGCAGGTGTCGGGCGACTACTACGATGTCATCGAGCGCGAGGACGGGCGGCTGGCGATCGTCATCGCCGACGTCAGCGGCAAGGGCGTCCCGGCGTCGATCCTCGCCTCGAACCTGCAGGCCGCCCTGCGCGCGCAGTGCGACATGTGCGACTCGCCCGGGCTGCTGCTCGAACGCATCAACCGCCAGATCCACGCGAGCACCGACCCCCAGCACTTCGCCACGATGTTCCTGGCGCTGTTCGACCCGCTGACCCGGCAGCTGGTCTACAGCTCCGGCGGACACAATCCACCCCTGCTGATGCGCGCCGACGGCACGCGCGAACTTCTCAGCGAAGGCGGCCTGCCGCTGGGCGCCTTCGATTTCGGCACCTACGACGAAGGCCGCCTGAAGCTGGAGCCCGGCGACATGCTGTTCATGTACACCGACGGCGTGACCGAGACCAAGGGTCCCGACGGCGAAGAGGATTTCGGCGAACTGCGATTGGGCGACCTGCTCTTCCACGAGCGGGACCAACACCTGGCGGGCATCTTCGAAGCGATCACCCGCGACCTGCACATCTTCCGCGGACGGAACGAAGCGGATGACGACATCACCATGATCGGCCTGAAGATCTCGACGGTCGACCAGATGGTCATGGCCGACGGACAATCGGCCTAGGCGGGCGGAATGAAACCGGAGGCGGACTCTTGAAGTGGATCATCATCGCGCTGGTGACGGCTGCGGCCCTGATCGGCATCGGCCTGATGGCTGCCGGTTCGCGTGACCACGCGAAGGTCTCCCGCAATCCGAAGGCCGTGCAGCTCTGCGACGAAGGAACGGCCGACCTGCACGCCTTCCGGCTGCGGGCCGCGGTCGAGAAGCTGGGGCAGTGCCTGCAGGTGGACCCTTCACTGGCCGAGGCCTCCATTTCGCGCACGCTCGCCTTCATGCAGCTCGGAGAGCGGCAGAACATGAAGCGCGAACTGGCGCGCGCGGACAGCCTGACCGGCGTCATGAAGGACAGCCGGCGCCGCCTGGTGGCCCAGTTGCGGCTGAGCGCCATGGGCGGCTCACGGTTCGTCGCCATGCGCGATTCGCTCTTCGAGGTGCTGCAGATCGAGGATCCGACCAACATCTATGTCCTGGTGGCCGCCGCCGAACGCGCCGCGTTGGCCAACGACGACGAAGCCGTCGAGAAAGCCTGGCTGCGCATCCTCGACAAGGATCCCAACTACGCCACCAGTTACAACATGCTCGGCTACCTCGAGCTGAACCGGGGCAATTACGAACAGGCCATCGAGTACATGCAGAAGTACGCGTTCCTGGCGCCGGATCTGGCCAACCCCCACGACTCGCTGGGCGAAGTCTACATGGCGCTCGGCCGCTACGAGGACGCCGAAGCCGAGTTCGTCACCTCGGTGACGATGCAGCCGGACTTCTACCACTCTCTGATCAATCTGGGGAAGGTCTACCTTGCGCGCGGCGAACTGCGGCGCGGCCTCGATCTCCTCGAGAATTTCCGCGACAAGGTGGCCGGCAGCGAGCTCGAACTGCGCGTCGATCGCGAGATCATCTCGACCTACCTGAAAGCAGGCATGAACGAAGACCTTGGCCGGGCCACCGCACGATTCATCTCCCGTCACGCGAAAGAGGACGCCTCGGCCGTCTACCGCGCGGTCGGTCTGGCCTACATGGGGCGAACGGCCGAGAGCCGGGCCGTGATGGACTCCTGCCTCGTTGCGTGGCGAGCATCGCCGCCCTACAACGACCAGAGTCGCGAGAAGGCCCGCCACGGCATCGAAAGCACGGCCAGCCAGTTCGACGGCATCGTGGCCGACCTCGCGGGTGACCACGCGCGCGCCGCCCAGGCCTGGGCCACCGCGCTGCGGATCCTCCAGCCGGGAACGGCGCAGCACGAACTGTTCTACCTTAATTTCCGGCTTGCCGAAGCGCTGCGCCTGAGCGGTCGCCCGCGCGAAGCGCTGGCACAGATCGACCCGGTGCTGGCGATCAACGGCCGCCTGCCGGAATCGCTGCTGCTGAAAGTGCGCTGCCATCTGGAACTGGGCGAATCCGAGGCTGCGCAGCGGACATTGGCGCAACTGGAATGGACGCTCGCCAAAGCCGACGCCGATCTGCCCGTCGTGGCCGAAGCCGCCGCACTGCGGCGCCGACTGGGCGCCGCAACGCCCGCCCGGTAGCTGACGCACGGCCCGCGCAACGGAAAGGCCGCGCCGTGATCCGGCGCGGCCTGGTTTCCTTCCGGTTCGGCCCGGACCCCGTCAGACTTCCTGGAAGAAGTACGGCTTCAGGCACTGCACGATCTTGTCGTACGTCTCCGGATACAATCCCCACACCACGGCCGCCACCGAACTGAGCAGGCTGTTGCCGTCCTGCGGCGTGAAGGCGTAGCCGGTGATCTGCGTGCCGTCGGACGAGACGTGCAGCGTATCGACCGGGATGACCGACTGGTTCAGGATGCGCCCGCAGAAACCGTGGTCGCGCCCGAACGAGAAGACGCTGTTGGCCGTCGTCTTGTAGGTCAGGGCGATGCGGTCGTCGGCATCGCACCTCGCGATCAGTTCGTCGCGCGTGACCGGTTTGCGCACCTTCAGACTGTACTGGATGATGTGCATCAACTGGCTGTTGACCTTCATGGCGCTGCTGAACAGGTTCAGGTCGTAGGCGCCGCCCATGGTCTGGAACAGGTACCAGGCGTCGCGCGCGTGGTGCGTGCCGAAGCGCTGGTCCTTGTGCGCTCCCACCTGGGGGCTGGCCACGAATCCGGCATCCTGGCTGATGTCGTTCGCCCGCCGCATGCAGATGAAACGTCCCTCGACCAGGTTCTCCGGACCGGTTCCCTGCAGTCCGAAAGTCTTGATCAGCACCGACATGTTGTGGGTGTTGCAGCTGACGACCTGCAGGTACTTGTCGCGGCCGATCTTCAGCACGTCGTCGTTGATGCCCCGGGCGTAGGGCTTGCCGAAGCCGAATTCGCTGCCCTGGGCGATGAACACCTCGGTGCTCTGCTCGTACTGCTGGTACCAGCGTTCCTTCATGGCGTTGCCGCTGGGCGTGCAGTCGACGACCACGCGGGCCGCCTCGAGCGCCTCGTCGGTCGTGATCTCGACCGGCAGCCCCATCTTGGTGAAGCCGTCGACACGGTCCTTGTCCGTCACCAGGCGGGCGCCGCGACGGATGAGGTCCTGCACCTTGCTCCGGTCCGAGAGCAGCGGCGTGCGCTTGTGGAAGAACACCTCGTCGATGCCCAACTGCGCCTTGAAATTGCAGAGCAGGCCCAGCAGCGGTTCACCGATGGTGCCGGTTCCGACCACCAGAACTGTCTTGGAACCCAGCATGCGCGACTCCTTGGGCGGCGGCCGGGGCGGCCCGGTCAGGTCTCCGGCAAGGCCCAGCGCTCGTGAGGCAGGACCTCGAGGGGCCGGGAGAAGAACTTGTCGGCGGGATAGCCGAGGAAATTAGACACCCGGCTGGTATAGATACAAGCGAATTCCATGATCTGTTGTCCGAAGCGGCTGGGCGCCCTGCCTTCGCGGAAGAGGGACTCCCAGTACGGGTTGAAGACGGCGCGCAGCTGGCGCTGCAGACGGGCGCGGCGGCCCAGGGCGTCCCCCAGCCGACGTTCGAGCAGGGCCAGCGTGGCGGCGTGCGCCGCCCCGGCCGAGCGGGCCTGGTCGCGTGCCTCGACCAGATCCTCCAGTTGCTCCTCCAGCGCGTTGAGTTCCTGCCAGGCGCCGCGCAGCGGGGTCAGGTTGGCGACCTCGGTCTCGATCTCGGGGACGATCATCGCCGTGCGCCAGCCGACGCTCTTCTTGCTGCGCAGGATATCGCCGTACGTGTGGTCGCCGAAGTACAGGATGCCGTCACCGCTGGCGTCCAGGAGCCTTTCCAGGTGGAAGCAGTCGCCGCCGACGTAGGCGTTGGCGCGGCGGGCCGGCAGGAGCGGGTGGAGATCCGGCTGCACCGCCTGTCCTGGTCCGCGCTCGAGAAAGAAGCCGGGCTTGCCCGCCGCGCAGACGATCAGGTCGAACAGTCCTTCCCACGCACCGGGAGCTCCGCCGACCAGATGCTGCATGACCGCGCCCGTGTACTCGACTTCCGAGTTCGTCAGCAGGAACAGCCGCTTGCCCGCGGCCTGGAAACGCTCGAGCGTCGGCACCAGGTCCGGGTCGCGGATGAAGTAGGTGCCCAGATCGGCGGTGATGCGGGCCTTCAGCGTACCGTCGGCGTGGAGCGTGTCGACGGTTTCACGGATGTCGTCGTACAGGCGACGGAACGAGACGCGCAGGACCAGATCGCCCCGCGCCACCTGCTCGACCAGCACCGTGTAGAGGCTGCCTTCGGGCAGGTCGAACAGCGTGTCGAAAACACGGTAGCGCGGCGTGCCGATACGCGTGCGCCCCCGCGGATAGGCGCCCCGCCGTTCGTCACGATCCAGGAACTGGTTGCCGTGCCGCGCCCGCGTGATGTGACCGTGGCCGTCGATCTTCAGCAGATTGCCCAGCTTCTTGTCCACGACCAGACCGCGGATGGCGGCATCCGGCTGCCAGGGCACGGTGAGGATCGACTCCGGATAACCGCGGTCGCTGACCAGACGCTCCAGTGCCATCTCGAAACACAGACGGCTGAAATTCTCGACGTTGTAGACCGCCAGCGTGTGGTCCATGTCGAAGCCGATCGCGCTGATCGACCCCATCCGCAGGTTCCGGTTGGTGAAAATGCGGCGGCGCGGCGGCAGCTCCCCCGGCAGGAGAACGGCGTCCGCGCCGGCGCGATCGGTTTCGGCCATCTTGGCGACTCCCTGGGCGGCTGGATGGCCGCCGTTCCGGTCCGGGTCCGGGACCCGGGTCCGCACCCGATCAGGCGGGCTGCGGCTGCAGGACGCCCTGCATGCGGGCGGCTCGCACGGCCGGATGTTCGGGGAATCGCTCCTCGACCTCGCGCCACCAACTGGCGGCGTTGTCGTGGAAATCCATCTCGTGCATCAGGTCGCAGCCCCGCAGCCAGGCGCGGTGGTTGCCGGGGTTCTCGGTGACCGTGCGCAGATAGAGCTTCAGCGCCCGCTTGCGATCGCCCGCAAACCGGGAACATTCGGCCATGCCCAGCCAGCCGAACGAATAGCCCGGATCCAGACTGAGCGCCTGCTCGAACAGACCCACGGCCTCGCTGACCCTGCCTTCCAGCAGAGCCAGTTCCCCCAGATAACGCAGAGGATACAGGTCACGCACGCGACTGTCCAGCGCGGCGCCATAGGTGTTCGTGCGCCCTTCGCGGATCACGGCGAGATCGTCGCGGATTCCGGAGACGAGGTTGGCCGCCGAGACGCCGGCCCACTGCTCGGTGGCCTCCTGGAGCAGCCGGCAGGAAACGGCCACCGACTGCAGCAGGATGAGCGGATGGTCCGCGAAGGTCCGTCGCGCGCCGTCGACAACCGCGCGTGCTTCATCGGCGCGATCCAGCGCCAGCAGCCCCCCGGCCGTGCGCGCGCACAGGTCGGCCAGCCACGGCAGGGTGCGCCGGTAGTCCGCGTCCAGCCACTGCGCCTTCTGCCAGGCGTTGTTCAGATGTCCGATGGCCGTCTCGAGCCCGGCGTTCGGCAGGATTTCGTCGTCGAGCCGCACCAGCGACTCGCAGGCCAGACGGTAGTGGAAGTACGGTTCGTCCGGATGGGCACCGATGGCCTTGCGCAGGATGCGGAGATTGCGCTCGCGCGACCGGGCGCGCCGATCGGCATCGCAGCCGTCGTGCATGACGGCCAGTTCGCATTCGAAAATGCCCTGGCCGCTGCGCGCGCACCAGTCGCTCAGGTCCGGCGTGACCCGCTCGAAGATCGGATAGCGGTAGCGCACCCCGTCCAGTCGGCGGAACAGGCGCACGCGCCCCTCGACCTGATCGACATCGCCGGGCTGCGCGCTGATCATGCGCAGACGGTAGGCGGCGGCGCCGGGGTCGTTCAGCAGACGCTGGAACTCGACCGGTCGGATCGGCTGCAGGATCTCGTCCGCATCGAGGAACAGGATCCAGTCGCCGTGGGCTTCGGTGAGCGCCACATTGCGAGCGGCGGCGAAGTCGTCCTCCCAGGCCACGTCGACGACGCGCGCACCATAGCCCTCGGCGATGATGCGCGTGTTGTCGCGCGAGCCCGTGTCGACGACGACGATTTCGTGCACCAGAGCCAGCACCGACTTGATGGTCATGCCGATCGTGGCTTCTTCGTCACGCGCAATGATGCACAAGCTGACTGTCTGTCGCTTCATATAGGCGCACTGCCCCGTTCCGGTTGCGGATGACGTCCGTGTCTGCGGGGGATATCGTCATTCCGGCAGGGGGGTTTAGCCTTCCCCGTCGTATCGCGGCAAAAGATGTCAAGCGGTTGCCATTCGGGCGTTTCTGGCCCAGAATATGGGGATGAACGACACCCCCGATCTCCGGCCCGCAGCTGCCGCCGGGCCCCCCCCTTCCCTTCGTGACCTCCCGGCCGGCCGGTTGCCGGCTTACGCCCTGCTGGACAACATCCGCAGCGCCTGGAATGTCGGTTCCATGTTCCGGACCGCCGACGCCGTGGGTCTGGCCGGGCTGTACCTGGGCGGGGTCACGGCCACGCCCCCCCGCGCCGACATCGAGAAGACCGCGCTGGGCGCCACCGTGACCGTTCCCTGGGACTACTGGCCCGACGCGGCGGCCTGCGCGCGCCGCCTGCGCGCCGACGGCATCCCGCTGGTCGTGCTGGAGCAGGTGCCAGGCTCGGTGGACTGGGAGACGGCCGAACTGCCTTTTCCGCACTGCTTCGTCGTCGGGCACGAGGTGCGCGGCGTGGCGCCCGAACTCGTGGCCCTGGCCGATCTCGTGGTGGAGATCCCGATGTTCGGCGCCAAGCGGTCGCTGAACGTGGCGGTCAGCTTCGGCATCTTGGCCTATCAGATCCGGCGCCGCTGGATCCTGGCGAACGGAACGGGAGGCGACGCGTGAGCTTCGCTTCACCCTGGCGGCGGTCCTGGTACGTGCGGTTGGTGGCGGTCGCCCGCCGCCTGCTGCGCCCGTTCGGGAAAGCCGAACAGCACCTGATCGCCTGGCTGGCCCGCCGGCAGAATCGGCGGGTGGCGCACCATCTCGAAGGATCGCCGGCGCGGCGCATCCTGTTGATCATGCCCCGCTGCGTGAAGAAAACGGGCTGCAAAGTCGACGTCCAGCGGGGGCTCGACGAATGCCTGACCTGCCTGGGCTGCCCACTGGGCGACGTGGCCCTGATCTGCGAACGGCACCATGTGCAGGCGCTGGTCGCCTTCCGCAGCCATATCGCCTTCGAAATGGCACGCACGCAGAAGCCCGATGTGATCATCGCCTCGGCCTGTCACGACCGCATGGTCAAGGCCTGGCGCAGCGTGCCCGAGGTGCCGGCGCTGCTGACGCCGCTGGCCGGCATGGAACGGATGTGCGTCAACGCCACGCTGGATCTGCCCTGGCTGGAAAAGCAGGTGGCCAGCGTCACCTCGGGCCGCGCGACGACACCCGAACCCGTCCCCGTGATCGCGACCAGCGGTGGTGCCCTGCCGACCGTCGAGTGCCCGTGATCCGCGGAACCGAACTGGCCGCCGCCTGGCGCCTGACCCGGCCCCGCCAGTGGCCCATTCTCAGCGCCCAGTTCGCCGTGGGCGTCATCCTGGCCCTGCCGCCGGGCCCGGCCCTGCCGGTCGCTGTCGGGAATCTCGGCTTTCTGCCGCTGGCTGTCGGCTGGTTGATCTGGGTCGTCCTGCTCAATGGCGGAACGCTGGCCTACAACAGCGCCTGGGATCGCGACACCGAAGCAGTCGCCTACCTGCGCCGGCCGCCGTCACCACCCCTCTGGCTGGCCACGGCCAGTCTGCTGGCGATGGCCGGCGGCGCGGTGCTGGGCTTCACGCTGATCGGACCGGAATTCGGACTTGTCACGGCCCTGTGCGTGGCGCTTTCGGTGGCCTACTCCCACCCCCGACCGCGCTGGAAAGGCCGCCCCGGGCTGGACCTGGTGACGAACATGCTCGGGTACGGCGCCGGCACCACGGCAGCCGGGCTGTTGACCGGACGGGCGGCGCTGCCGGACGGGATTCCGGCTGCGGGCCCGGACGCGGCGCTGCACTGCCTGGCGTTCGCCCTGCTGTTCGGCTCGTTCTATCCGCTGACCCAGATCTACCAACTGGAAGCCGACCGCGGACGCGGCGACCGCACGCTGACCACGCGACTGGGCGCGACCGGCGCGTTGTCCCTGGCGATGGTACTGGGGTTGGGCGCTCTGGCCACCATGCAGGCGGCGCTGGCGGTCGCCGGCCGCGGGGATCGGCGCTGGCTGCCGGCGATCGCGATGTTCCTGTGGCTGGTGCACCTGTGGCGATGGCGGAGGCAGACGCGCGGGCTGACCGGCGAGGGCCACGAACGCGGCATGTACCGCGCGCTCGCGCTGTGGGCGCTGATCGACATCGCTCTGGTGGCGGCCTGGCTGGACTAGCCAGGCCAGTTCAGACAAAGACCGGGCCGTTGGCGGCCGTTCAGATCTGGCTGCGGCGGCGGCGCGAGATTTCCCCGGAGAAGGCGGCGCCCTGCGAGGCGAACTCGGTCAGCACCTGGTCCACCAGCTGGATCTTGTCCTTCAGCGGCAGGAACGCGGACTTGAACCCGTTCATCACAAGGCCCAGGACCTCGTCCTCGCTCAGGTCGTAGTTGTCCACCGCCAGCTTGAATTCATTGGTCACCGTCGTGCCCGAAACCAGCCGGTTGTCGGTGTTCAGCGTCACGCGCAGCCCCTCCTCCATGAATCGGCGGATGGGGTGGCTCTGCAGGTCGGGGATGGCCTTGGTCTGCACGTTGCTGGCCAGGCACAGTTCGACCGGAATGCGGCGATCGTTGACCCAGGCCATCAGGTCCGGATCCTCGATCAGGTGCGTGCCATGCCCGATGCGGTGGGCGCGGCAGTAGTGCAGGGCCTGATGGATGGACGGTGCCCCGAACGCTTCCCCGGCATGGATGGTGATGTTGATGTTGTTGTTCAGGACGAACAGGCAGGCCTCGATGTGGTCCTTGGCCGGGTAGTCCTTTTCCGCGCCGGCCAGATCGAAACCGACGACGCCCCGCCCCTTCCAGCGCACGGACAGCGCGGCCAGTTCCAGACTGGAAGCGGCCGAGATGTGGCGGATGCCGCAGATGATCTGCCCGCAGATGATGCCGTACTGGCGACGCGCCAGGTCCAGGCCCGCCTGCACCGCCTCGACGATCTGGTCGTAGACGAGCCCTTCCCCGGTGTGCAGCAGGGGCGAATACCGCACTTCCATGTAACGCACATTTTCCCGATGGGCATCCTCGGCCAACTCGTAGGCCACGCGCGTCAGTGCTTCCCTGGTCTGCATCAGCTTGAGGGTGATGTCGAAGACCCGCAGGTACTCCACGAGGCTGGGGCAGTCGTCCGGAACCTGGCAGACCGCGCGCACGTCCTCTTCGGTTTCGAACGTGTAGCCGGTGTCACGGTGGCGCGCCAGTTCCAGAATGGTGGCCGGGCGCAGCGAACCGTCCAGGTGGACGTGCAGATCCGTCTTGGGCAGCGCATGCAGGAAATCGAGGCTGGGCCGCACCGCGGCGGAGGAAGCGGACGACGGACGGGCCATGAGGTCCCCTCATTCCGGAAGGGCCGGCAGGCGACCGGCGCCAGGGGATAAAAATTATCGATGCGGGCGAAGCCTGGTTCTCCAGCGTACAGAGGGCGACTCATTCCCCTGAGGCCTTTGAACCCACTTCGATATCTCCACGCCGCGGCCAGCCAAGCCCCGTCGTGAAAACCCGCATCGAAAAACGGTCGGCGCAAGTATCGATCACAGAACTGACGATCACCGAGGCCACGATATACCCAATAGGTCTCAATTCAGCCCGGTCTCGATTCAGCCCGCTCTCGGACCTGTTGCCAGCCGGCTAAGTATACCCACGCCGCGCGAGCCAGCGCAAGTCTGTTCTGGCGCCCCTCCGAGATTTCCGGAGCGCCGCCGGGAAAGGGCATTGGACAAGGAATTGGCTGAACTGTATATTCCCCGCACCACCCCGAAAGACCATTGCAGGAGCCTTTCATGAGGAGATTGCCGATGACGCGGGGAGCTCGTCCCAGGATTCTTTGCGCCCTGTGGGCCGCCGTGCTGATCACCGCTCTGGCTGCCTCCGGCCCGGTCGCCGCCGCCTCGTCGCCCGCCGGACGCTGGGCCGGCGAGGTCGAAACCCCCGACGGCAAGAAGGCCGAGATCCATCTGGTCCTCGACCAGAAGGACAGCGCCTGGAACGGTTCGCTCGAAGACCCCATGCTGGGTTCGGCACCCGTTACCAATCTCAAGGTCACCGGCACCAGCATCAGCTTCAAGTTCCAGCCGCAGGGCGCCCCGTTCGCGGTCAACTTCAGCGGGTCGTATGTGGCCGGCGACGACCGTGTCACCGGGACCTTCTCCCTGCAGGGCTCGAGCCGCTTCGTGAAATTCAAGCGCGTGGGCGCGCCCGCTGCCGGGGCCGCCGTCACCGCCGCACCGGCGGATGCCAGCGCGGCCGCGCCGGCCGACACGTCGCAGTCCACGACCGTGCGCACCAAGCACCCGTACCGGCTGGCCGTGACCGGCCGCGTCGGCTGGTGGGCCTCGCTGCATTCGGTCAAGGACGAGAGTTACACCATGAACAACCTGACCGCGGCGGCGCCGGCGTTCGACGGCGCGGTCAAGTGGTTCCTCATGGACGGCTTCAGCGTGTATGTGCGCGGCGTGCGCGGCGGCCAGAACATGACCGACGACGCCGAACGACTGGCTGTCTACGCCGGCAACGGACTGACGGCCGACAGTTACCTGACACTGGACGGCTTCGAACTGGGTGTGACCGGCTATCTCGGCAACAAGCTGATGCCGCGCTCCCATTTCAATCCGTACATCAGCGGCGGCGCCGGACGTTACAACTGGGAACTGACCACCGCGGGCCGCGGCACCGAACCTGTGACCATCGAGCAGGCCCCGGTCGAAGGCACGAACCTGGGTGGATGGTTCGGGCTGGGCACCGAGTATGCGATCAACAGCCACATGGCGCTGGATTTCGAATGGGCGTGGCGTTTCTACCTGACGCGCGACACAACGACCTGGCGCGACAGTGAAGACGTGTGGGGCAATTCCCTGGCCTGGGCCATGTCGGCGGGGCTGACCTACGGGTTCTGAGCCCCGTTGGCGCGCAGTGCCTGCCGGTGGTGTTTCGACGAGTCGCATTGAGCAGACACCAGGAAATCAGGCAGAGGCGCCGCCCGAAAGGGCGGCGCCTCTTTGCACCCTGGTTCCCGCGTGCCCCATGGCCGGCGTCGCGGAACCTACGGAGGACAACGACCGCAGTTCAGGAGCGAACGGCACGCAGCGCGGCGTACCACAGAAGATCGCCCAGCGGCAGAACCGGTGGCGCCTCACCGGGCAGGACCGCCAGCCCGTCGGCGATCTGGCCCAGGCAACCAGCGTTGGCCGTCACGACCAGATCGGCGCCGGTCGCGGCCAGCAGGCGGGCTTTGCGGGCGCCGAGGGTCGCCGAAAGATCGCCGTGGCTGAGCGACCACAGGCCGCCGCTGCCGCAGCAGACGTCCGGTTCGTCCGGCTCCAGGAGTATCAGGCCGGGGATCGCCCGCAGCAGCGCCCGAGGCTCCCGGACGATGCCCTGCGCGTGGCGTGCGTGGCAGGGGTCGTGCAGCGCCACTTTCAGGGGCACGCGGCCGAACGCCGGGCGCTCGGCGCCCGCCAGCCAGACCATGGCGTCGATCTGCGGCAACGGCAAGCGGTCGCCGTAACCGCGTACGGCGACCCCGCAACCCGAAGCCTCGGTGACGATGGCGGCCGCGTCGCCGCCGGTCCCCCAGGCGGCGAGGTTGGCGTTCTGCAGGGCGGCCGCCCGCCGGGGCTGGCCGGCGTGTGCCGCCAGGGCGCCGCAGCAGGTGTTTCCGGCCGGTTCGACGAGCCCGGCGCCGGCCCAAACCAGCAGTTCGCGCAGACGTCGTGAAGAGTCGGGCAACAGCCCCTCATTGGCGCAACCGGCGAACCAGACGACCGATTCGCGAGGCCTGGCCGGACGCTCAAGACGCCCCACGGGGGTCGACGGCCCCTTCGCCAGACCATCCAGACAGGCGACCAGTTCGCGGTCCGAGCGCGGCGCCCTCGGGACCGATCCGGCCAGGCGCGCGCAGATGCCCCAGAGCCGACGCCCCTGCACGCGGCGACGCCAGTGCGGCCCGAACGCCAGACGCAGCAGATCGCGCCCCCGCGCGGACGACCAGGCGAGCGCGCGGAGCCACGTCCGGTCTTCCAGACGGAGCAACACCGGCAGCGGAACCGGACGGGGAACGTCGGGCGGAGGCGTGGACGCCCTGGCAGCCTCGACGGCCGTTTCCAGCAGGGCGAACGGCACGCCGCTCGGACACACGGCGCTGCAGGCCTGGCACCCGATGCAGGTATCCAGGGCCGTGCGGACCGAGGGCTCGGAAATGGATGCTGTCGGGTCGGCCAGCAGTTCGCCAACAAGCAGGAGCCGGCCGCGCGGGGACATCGTCTCGTCGCCGGTGGCCACCCAGGTGGCGCAGGCCGGCAGGCACAGCCCGCACTGGATGCAGTGGCGCAGCAGGACGTCCAGCCGGGCCCGCTCGTGGTCCGACCATGACCATGCCGGATGCTCAGCCATCGGCGTCCTCCGTCAGCCACACCGGACCGCCGAGAACCAGATCCGGGTCGAAGCAGCGCTTCAGACTCCGCAGCAGATGACACGGCACGCCACCGTCGGGCTGCGGCAGCGGTTGCTCGACGCCGTCGGCCACGATCCGGTCGGCCAGCCAGGCCGCCGCCCCCCTCGGCCCCGACGACGGAGACAAGGGCGCCGACGACTCGGGCGTCCACACCACTCGCGGCGCGTCCTGCCAGATCAGGCGCCGCGGCACCGGTGGCAGAGCGCCGGCGCCCCTACCGGGCCGCGGCTGCAGCGCGGTCCAGGAATCGGCGGACAGAGCCCAGGCAGGCACGCCCAGCGCCGGGGCGAGTTCCGTCGCGCGCGCGAACGGCCGCCGTTCGGCAACCACGAACCGCAATCCGGCGGCGCGCGCCGGTGCCTCCAGACGCTGCCGAAGTTCCACTGCGGAGGTCCCGGAGTCCGGCCCCGCAGCCAGCAGGACCACGCTCAGCCAGCCGTCTTCCTGCCCCCGCTCCATGATCGCCTGATGGCCGGCCAGCCCGTCGCCACCGCTCGTCAGGGCCTTCAGCAACGCGCCGACGGCCACGGCAGCCGCAGGGGACGCGGAGTCAGGCGCCTCGGCCATGCGTTCCAGCCTCCAGCCCCAGGCTGCGGCCGGCGCCGGCCTCAGTTGCATCGTCAACGCCTGCAGGCGGGCGAGCCGGCCGTCGGCCCCGCACAGCAGGCGGACCAGATCATAACCGGCGACGTTCTTGAACACGGGCGCGCCGGCATGGAACGGTCGGCCGTCGCCGGTGGTGGCCCAGACTTCGAGAAGCAGATCCCGCGCCGTCGCCCGCGCCAGCCAGGAAGGGCCGGTCAGCAGCCGGTCGACGGCCCGCCCAGCTGTCAGCCCGGCGTCCAGCCCCCACCCCGCCGCCTGACCAGGCAGCCCCAGCGGCAACCACAGCCCGTGGGCCAGCGCCTGCTCCTGGATCCCGGCCAGAGGCGTGGACGCCGGCGCACACACGGTCAGGCTGTCCCAGGTGAAGACCGGGCCGGTGGGCGCCGCCGGCAGCGGCGCGTAACCTTCGGCTCCTTCCCGCACGGGCGCCGACGGCAGCGCCTTGCCGGGATTGAGCAACCCCCGCGGATCGAACGTGTCCTTCACGGCGCGCAGCAGCCCGGCCGTCGCCGCGTCCAGCTGCCACGGCAGCGCGTGCAGCTTTTCCAGGCCCACGCCATGTTCACCGGTGACGCTGCCGCCGCGGCGCAGGGCCGCCCGGATGATCGCGTCGGCGGCCGCGTGGGCACGTTCGGCGTCGCCTTCGCGCCGCTCGTCGTAGTGGACCGCCGGATGAAGGTTGCCGTCGCCCGCATGGAACGCGGTGGCAATCTTCACATCGAAACGCTCGCGCACCTGTTGGATCTCGCGCACAAGCCCTGAAAGCTGACCCAGCGGCACGACGACATCCATGCTCACGTAGTTCGGTGACAGCCGGCCGACGGCACCGAACGCACGCTTGCGACACTGCCACAGGGCAAGGCGTTCTTCCGCGTCGCCGGCCTTCCTGACGGCACGCGCGCCGGCCCGGCGCAGCACTCCGGCGGTGGCTGCCGCCTGCGTCGTGACCGCGTCCGCGGCGCCGGCCAGTTCGACGATCATCACCGCCTCGACGTCGGTGGGCAGCCCGAATCCGAACGCCTCTTCGACGGTGAGCGCCATGGGCCGGTCGATGATCTCGACGGCCACCGGCAGCAGGCCGGCGCGCAACAGCGTGGCCACCGACGAAGTGGCCTCCTCGAGTGAAGGGAATTCCGCGAGAAGCGTCTCGACAGCGCCCGGCTCGGGGGTCAACTGCAGCCAGGCGGCGGTCACCACCCCCAGCGTGCCCTCGCTCCCGCAGAGCAGGCCGCGAAGGTCGATGCCCCGCGCCACCGCCACCGGTTCGCCGGTGGTCCAGTCCCGCCCGTGCGCATCGCACCAGTCCAGCGCCCGCAGGTGATGGCTCGTCACACCCAGTCGCAGGCAATGCGGACCGCCGGCGTTCTCGGCGATGTTGCCGCCGATCGTCGACGCAGCCTGGCTGGACGGATCCGGCGCAAAATGCAGACCGAAGGGAGCGGCGTGGCGCGTCAAGGCGGCGTTCAACACGCCCGGCTGCGCCCGGACGGCGCCGGCGTCGGCGTCGACCGGACCGAGATCCGTCAAACGGGCGGTGCCCAGAACGAGCGCGCCGGGCGGAGGTACCGCCCCGCCGCTGAGGCCCGTGCCGGCGCCGCGCGCGACGACCGGCACGCCGGCGGCCGCGCACAGCGCGACGATGCGCGCGACATCCGCTTCACGGCTCGGCAGAGCCACTGCCAGCGGACGGCCCCAGGCCAGATGTGAGGCGTCACGAGCGTACACCGACAGCGCCGCCCGGCCGGTCAACAGGCCGGCCGGACCCAGCAGTCCGCGCAGCGCCGCCAGCAGATCTTCGCCGGCCTCAGCCATCGCACACCATCCCCTCGGTGGAGCGCCGGAGGGCCTCGCCCAATGCCGCCGGAAACACAGTTCCGGCGGCGGCACCTTCGTCCGTGAGCAGTTCCAGCGCCACTTCGGCCAGATCGGCGGCGCCCGGGCCCGCCGCCTGAAGGCCAATCAAAGCGCCCGTCTCGGCATCGCGCACACAGCGCACCCAGCCGAGTTCGTCACCGGCCCGGCCACAGGCGGCGCGGAAGCCGCGGGCCCGGGCATCGGCGACCGTCAAACCCGCCGTCAGGACCGCGTGCGGGCCACGGATCACACGCGGCATCAGTCCGTAGCGCAGCGGCGCCGTTCCATGCCCGGCGGCGCAGGCGACCACGAGTCCGGCCTGCCGGGTGACGGCCGCGCGCGTCAGCGGCACGGCAATGGCCACACCCAACGCATGCAGGCGGGGTTCGGCGGTCTCGAGCCGGCTGTCCACCTGCAGAAAACCGAAACGGTCGCTCAACGCCCGCGTGCGTTCCAGGGCCAGGCCGGCCAGATCGGGCCGCCAGCCGAGAGCCGGCACGACCAGATCAGCCGGCTCCAGGCGGTCTTCCACGCCGCCGCCATGCCGCAACCGCACCGTCGTGGGGCCTACCTCGCCGCTCAGCGCGGTCGCACGCCAGCCCGTCAGGACCGTCACGCCCCGGACGGCCAGCGCCGCCTGCACCGACGCGGCCAGATCATCATCCCAGTCCGGGAGCAGCCGCCCCTGCGGTTCGACCAGCACCACGCGGCGATGGCCGTCGGCCCAGCCGGCCGCTGCCTCGACCCCGGTCTGGCCACCGCCCAGCACCAGCACGCAGGTCGGGTCCGGACCCGTAAATTCCAGGGGGGCGATGGGCGGCATCTGGTTCGCGCCCCACCAAGCCGGTTTGATGGGACGGGCTCGGGGCGTCAGCACGAGCCGCCGCGGGCGCAGGTGGAGCGGACCGGCCGCCGTCCGGACCATGACGCCGCCGTCTCCGGTCAGCCAGGCGGCGCCTTCGATCGTCTCGAGGGACGCTGTCGGTTCGAACGCCGGTTCGGACGCCACTTCGGCTCCTGCGGCGAACGGCCACGGCCAACCTTCCGTTCCCGGATGCGCCGTCGACGCCGGCGGCGGCACGACCTGGCGCGTCCTCAGACCGCAACGCGCGGCCGCCTTCGCGGTCTCGCACGCGCCGGGGCCGTCACCCAGAATGAGCAGATCGTCGGGTTCGGTCATCGATCCTCTCCTGCGGCCGGCATCCCCGGCATCGGAAACGGCGGCACGGACACGCGGTGTCGGATCTCATGATCGCGCAGCCTGCCCTCGCGCACCAGCGCGCGTTGCAGCGGATCCCGCCGGCGCGTTGACGGGGTCCGGAGCGCCGCCTATTATGGCTCGATCGCCGCTGCCGCGGGGCGGACCGCGCCCCCGGAACGCCGTCTTTCTGGAGGAAACATGAAGATAGCCGTCTGTGTGAAACAGGTGCCGGATTCCGAGACCCGGATCAACCTGGCCGCCCCCGCCGCGAAACTGGACCAGACCGGGTTCACCCGCGTGCTGAATCCCTACGACGCCTACGCCGTCGAAGAGGCCGTGCGGATCAAGGAAGCCCGGGGCGGCGAGATCACCGCGATCACCGTGGGCCCCGTGACGGTCAAGGAGACGCTGAAGAAGGACTGTCTGGCCGTGGGCTGCGACAAGGCGATCATCGTCGACGACCCGCTGCTGGCCGGTGCCGACGAAGCGGCCATCGCCGAGGTGCTGTGCGCCGTGCTGAAGCGCGAAGCGTACGACCTGATCCTCTTCGGCATCAAGGCCATCGACGACGACAGCGGTCAGATCGGCATCCTCGTGGCCGAGAAGCTGGGCCTGCCCCACGTCTCGACGATCACGAAGCTGGAACTGGGCGAAGGCTCTCTGACGGCCCACCGCGAGATCGAAGGCGGCAGGGAGATCGTCGACTGCCCGCTGCCGGCCGTTCTCACCTGTCAGAAGGGCCTGAACGAGCCGCGGCTGCCGAGCCTGCCGAACATCATGAAGGCCGGCATGAAGCCGATGCAGATCGTTACCTGCGCCGACCTGGGCGTGGCCCCGCCGGCCAGCCTGGTCGAGATCCGTCAGTACAGTCCCCCGCCGGCGCGCGGCGCCTGCCGCCTGATCACCGCCGACGATGCGGCCGCGGCCGCTCGTGAACTGGCGCGCGTGCTGAACGAAGAAGCCAAGGTCATCTAACCTGCGGGGGATCCTGACATGCCGAACATTGCGGTATTCATCGAGCAGCGCGACGGCGCGTTCAAGAAGGTCGCCTGGCAGATGATCTCCCAGGCGCGGAAACTGGCCGACGCGAACGGCGGCGAAGTGTGGGGCGTGCTGCTCGGTGGCGACGCAGCGGCGGCGGCGGCGCTGGCCGGCAAACACGGGGCACACCGCCTGTTCGCGGCCGCCGACGGGCTCGAGCGCTACGACAGCGAACGCTACGGCACGGCGCTGGCCGCGTTCTGCCGCGCGCAGAATCCGGATCTGGTGCTGATCGGCGCCACGGCCATGGGACGCGACCTGGGGCCCACCGCCGCGGCCAAACTGGGCTGCGCCTGCGTCAGCGACGCGATCGGCCTGAAGTTCGAGGGCGGCGCCTGGGAAGTGCGGCGACCCGTGTTCGCCGGCAAATGCTTCGTCGACGTGGTGCCGAAGACAGCGCCGGCGATCGTCGCCATCCGCCCCAACGCCTTCATGGCCGCCGACGGCGGCGGCGCCGCGGCTCCGTTGGCGTCGTTCGACGCCGGGCAGGCGCAGGCGGCCCCGAAGGCCGTCGTGCGCGAGATCGTCAGCGCCGACGGCGGACGCGTCGAATTGACCGAGGCGGACATCGTGGTGTCCGGCGGCCGCGGCATCAAGGGCCCCGAGAACTACGCGCTGATCGAGGATCTGGCCGCCGCGCTGAACGCCGCCGCCGGCGCCAGCCGTGCCGTGGTCGACGCCGGGTGGGTCGACTACTCGCATCAGGTGGGCCAGACCGGCAAGACCGTGGGACCGAATCTGTACATCGCCTGCGGCATCAGCGGGGCCATCCAGCATCTGGCCGGCATGAGCAGCAGCAAGTGCATCGTGGCCATCAACAAGGACGCCGCCGCCCCCATCTTCAAGGTGGCGGACTACGGCCTGGTCGGCGACCTCTTCGAGGTGCTGCCCGAACTGACGAAGGCCGTGCGCGGCATCCGCGGCTGACGCTGGCGACGGTGGAAAACAAGGGGCCGCGCCCATCGACGGGCGCGGCCCTTGTCTTGGTACCGGCGTTCCGCGACCGCGCTACTTCGCCGCGCCCGCCAGATTCGCCTTCATGTCCTTGTTCACCGGCTCGCCGCCGAACCACACCGACCAGAGCGCTTCGACGAACGCCGTGTTGGTGATCGTCCCGGTCACCTCGCCGTTCAGTTCGGTGGCCAGACCCTGCTCCGGCAGATAGGTGAAGAGAATCACGTCGCCCGCCTGCGCATCGCGCGTGAAATAGCCTTCGAACGCGGCCAGATCCTCGGCGATGGGGGTCAGATCCGGGTAGTTCTTCTCGATGACCTCGCGGAAGGCGCCGATGAGCTTCTCGCGCGAGAAACTGCGGCGCAGGTCCATGCGCAGGCGCTTGGGGGCGTCCAGCGTGAGGATCGCCGCAGCGCGATCGCCACCCAGATCCGCGCCCTCGGCGACGTACGAGGCGATCGTGTAGACATCGACCTTCAGCATGGTCTTTTCGCGCAGGGCCGCGCCGGTGACGACCAGGACCTGATCCCCCGCGGCGGACGGGATGGTGACCGTGTCCGCGTATTCGGTGCCGGTCTTGGATTCGACGATGGCCGCGGCCTGGCCCGCCGCAAGCAGGAATGCCGTCATCGCGGCGAGTGCGAGCCTTTGACGCATGTTCCGGTCTCCTTCGCTGGTTCCCGTGGACTGCGGCTGGCGGCCAGGGTTGACCGGCGCCGTCGCCTGAGACTATCGCCCCCCGGGCCGGGCGACAAGGGAAAGACAGGCGGGGAACGGCACGCGACCTGCAAATGTTCCATCGGAACGCCGGCGCCCTGCCCCGCGCCGGGCGCCCTGGAATACCTGTAGGATAAGCCTAAGTCGTGCAACAACCTGGAAAGTAGCCGCCCGTGGCCTCAGTACCCCACCGGGAAACCAGCCCGCCCCTCCTTCTGGGACTGGCCATGATCGTGCGCGATGGTGGCCAGTTTCTGGACCCCCTCCTGGAGGCCGCGCGCGCCACGGTCGACGAGATCGTCGTCGTGGACACCGGCAGCCGTGACCTGAGCCGGGAGATCGCGCGTCGACACGGGGCCCGCGTGCTGGACTTCCCCTGGTGCGACGACTTCGCCGCCGCCCGCAACGTTTCGCTGACCGCCAGTCGCGCCCCCTGGATCCTGTGCCTGGACGCGGACGAACAACTGGCGCCCGTCGACTGGCGCCGCGTGCGCGAGACCGCCGCGGCCTGGCAGGCCGGCGTGCGCGCGGCGGGAAACATCGTCACGCGCAACTATGTGCCCGAGCCCTGGAGCCGTCGCGACTGGGAACCCGTGCCGGCGATCGATCCCCACGCGTTGCCGGAGCGCCCGGAGGCGATCGCGCCGGGCTTTGTCCCGACCCACAAGGTGCGGCTGTTCCCCAATCATCCCCGGATCCGGTTCCGCGGACGTTTGCACGAAACAGTGGAAGCGAGCCTGGCCGAATCGGGACTGCCGGTGGTCGACCTGCCGGTCGTGGTGCATCACTTCGGCTATCTGGCCGCCGACTCCGCCAAGACCCTGCGCTACCTGGAACTGGCCCGCCTGAAAGCGGACGAACAGTCCGGCGATGCCGCGGCCTGGCGCGAACTGGCGGACTGCGCGGTGGCGGCCGGTGACCATCTGCAGGCGCTTGCCGCGATCGAGCGTGCCCTGGCCCTGGTCCCGAACGACGCCAACGCGCGCCTGACCGCGGGCTGGCTTCTGAAGGAGGCCGGCCAGTACGCACGGGCGGAAGCCCAACTCCTGGCGGTGGCCGGCTGCGCCGGAGCCACCGATCGCCAGATCGGGCAGGCCTGTCACCTGCGGGCGCAGGTCGCCATGCGGGACGGCCGGGCCGAGGCCGCCGGCCCGCTGTTGATGGCGGCTCTGCAGATGGCCCCGGACGACGGCCACATCCACAACACGCTGGGCGCCTGGCATCTGGTGGGCGGCCGTGGCGACCCGGCGCGCGTGGCGCTGGAGCGGGCCGCCGTGATGCTGCCGCACCTGCCGGATCCCTGCCTAAATCTCGCGCGCATGTACGAGGCCGCCGGCCATCCGGAATTGGCGGTGCGCCACTACGAGCAGGCCCTGCGCCGCGACCCTTCCCGCCAGACGGCCTCGACCGCGCTGGCCCGTCTGACTGCGCGCGTCTGAATCGGAGCGCGGCCGCCTTCCCCGCGGGGAGCGGCGGCCGCACCGGTTCTTCTTCGGGATCACGCGATGGCCGGGCGAGTCGCCGGCGGATCAGTTCAGCTTTTTCCAGACCGCCGTCATGTTCAGTCCGCCGGCCTCGGCGATCTGCGCATGATGGCGGGCCTGCTCCCCTTCACCCAGGTAGCTGCAGGCGATGCCCAGATAGGCGTGGGCCACCAGATTGCCTTCGTCCAGCTGCAGCGACTTGCGGCAGGCGTCAGCCGCCGAGGAAAACTGCCCAAAACGGCAGAACAGGCGTCCCTGGCGGGCGTAGGCTTCGGCCGAGGCGGGGTCCAGCCCCAGCACCTGGCCATAGGTCGTGAAGGCCTCGCGCAGCTTGTCCTGCTTCTCGAACACCTGTCCGAGCGCCAGCCACAGCCGGGGATCCTCGGGCGATTCGGCGATGAATTCCAGGCAGCGATCCTCCGCCGCGGCGGTCGTGCCCGCCTCGAGCAGTCCTGCCACCAGCTGCACGCGCGGCAGCGACTGCCCCGGTCCCAGCCGGACCGCCGTCTCGTAGCATTCGAGGGCCGACTGCGTCCAGCCCAGCGCCAGATAGACATCCCCCATGCGCACGTGCGCTTCGGGCAGTTCCGGCAGCAGGACCAGCGCTTCACGGGCCATGGCCTCGGCCCGGGGCAGTTTGCCGAGCCGCTGGTACACGGCCGCCAGCTGCAGCAGGACGGGAGCCGGACCGGCGGCCGCACGGCATCCTGCCTCCAGCACCGCCGCGCACTCTTGCAGTTCGCCATGGGATTCCAGCCAATCGGCATAGGCGAGATAATGCCCGGCCTCGCCGGGCGCGGCGGCAATTTGTGCCTCCCCTTCGGCACGGGACGAGACCGGCAGCTGGCTGGCCGCCACGGGGTTGGCCGCGGCGCACAACCACGCCAGCCCCGCGCAGACAAAGGCAATTCTGGACATTTGATGGCATCTCCGGATTCGGGCAGACAGATGGGCGGCCGCTCCCCCGCGACCGTCAGGACCATCGCCTTCATCAAGATTGATGCCAGTGGAATGAACCGGGGTGATCAGGCGATTGCGGAAAGCGACCAGTGAAGGCGGTCGGGCGAACGCGGTCGCCCGACCGGGCGTCTTCACGCAAAGACGGCTAGGCGTCCAGACGCCGCCGGACTTCGGCCAGGGCCTGGTCCGCGTCGAAGACGACCTCCTCCAGGATCTCGCGCAGGGGCTGCACGCGGTTCACCAGACCGACGGACTGGCCGGCCATCAGCGAACCTTCCTCGACATCGCCATCGACGGCCGCGCGGCGCAGCGAACCGACCCAGTATTCCTCGACCTTGAACTGCGCGTCCTGTCGGTTGACCTCGCCCAGACGCAACTTCTCCAGCAACTGGAGCTGCAACTCGCCGAAGTGCTCCATGGCGTGGTTGTTCAGCGCGCGCACCGAGACGACCGGCAGCTTCGCGCTGTACTGGGGCGTGGAGATGGCTTCGCGCGCCCGGGCGCGGATGAAGACGTCCTTGAAGCGGGGGTGCGCCGCGCATTCCTCGGCCATCACGAAGCGCGTGCCCATCTGCGCACCGGCGGCGCCCATCAGGACCAGATGGGCGATCAGCTTGCCGGTGGCGATGCCGCCGGCGACGAAGATCGGCACCGACGGGAAGTTGAACAGGATCTCCTGCAACAGGACCACAGTCGAAACGTGACCAATGTGTCCCCCCGCCTCGCTGCCCTCAAGGATCAGCGCATCGGCGCCGTAATCGATCATGCGCGCGGCGATGCTGCCCGTCGAAGCGAAGCACAGCACCTTGGCGCCGCTGTCCTTGGCCTTCTGAACCTCGGAGGCGCGCGGGATCGAGCCGGCGAACACGATGTGGCCGACGCGGCGTTCGCACAGGATGTCCAGGTGCGCCAGATAGTTCGGCGCGATCGTGATCACGTTGCCCGCGAACGGGCGCGATGTGCGCGCACGCGTGTCGTCGACGTACTGCGCAAACAGCTCGGGCGGCATGTTGCCGGCGGCCAGCACGCCGAAAGCGCCGAGATTGCTCATCAGCGAAACCAGCTGCGGATCCGAGATCCAGGTCATAGCCCCGCACATGACGGGCAACTCGCTGCCGAGGAATTCCTTGCCTCGGCGCCAGATCCTGTCGAGCGCGGGCGTGGACGAAACGGGGCTGGGCGTGGTCATGGGAGTCCTTTCGGGGCATTGGCCGGTGGCCCACGATCATGGTCCGGTATAACAGATCGGGCGCGGACGCGCAACGCCGGGCGCTACGCGTCCCGGGCCCGGCTGCCGGTCAGGCCAGATTCTCCAGAAGCACTTCGGCGATGTCGCGGGCCCGCATCACGTCCGAGCGGTCGGTTTCCTTGATCGCGTCGCCCAGCATCGTCAGGCAGAACGGGCAGGCCGTGCACACTTCGACGGCGCCGGTGGCGGCCGCCTCGGCGATGCGGTTGTGGTTGATGCGCGTTCCGAGGTGCTCTTCCATGAACATGCGTCCACCGCCGGCGCCACAGCAGAAGCCCTCGCGGCGGCTGCGGGGCATTTCGGTGATGGTCACCCCGGGCACGGCCGTCAGCACGTCGCGCGGCGCGTCATAGACTTCGTTGTGGCGGCCGAGATAGCACGAGTCGTGGTAAGTCACGTTCAGGTCGGCGCCGGGCTTGAGCGTCAGCCGGCCTTCCCGGACCAGGTCGGACAGGAGTTCGCTGTGGTGGATGACCTCGACGTCTTCGAGTCCGAAGTCGGGGTATTCGTTGGCGATGGAATTGAAACAGTGCGGGCAGGCCGTCAGAACCTTCCGCACGCCGTAGCGCTTGAACGTCTCTATGTTCAACGGCGCCTGCATCTGGAACAGGTATTCGTGACCGACGCGGCGGGCGGGGTCGCCGCAGCAGCCCTCCTCCTTGCCGAGGACGGCGTAGTCGACGCCGGCGCGGTCCAGCAGCTGCACCAGCGCGCGCATGACGTCCATGTTGCGGCTGTCGAAGCTGCCGGCGCAGCCGACGAAAAGCAGGTACGCAGCGGAACCCTTGTCACGCATCCGCGGCACCGGCAGGTCGCCGATCCAGTCCTCGCGCGCGGCGCTGCTGACGTTCCAGGGATTGCTGTTGTTCTCCAGGCCGCGCAGTGCGTTCTGCAGGGCGGCCGGGACCTTCGCTTCCATCATCACCAGATGGCGGCGCTGATCGATGATGTTGGGGATGTGGTCGATCATCACCGGGCAACTGCTGACACACCAGCCGCAGGTCGTGCAGGCCCAGATCGCCTCTTCGTCGTTGACCGCGCCGATCAGAGCCGGCCGCTCCTGCGCGGCGATGGCGGCGGCGGCTTCCTCGTGGCGTCCCTGCGCCTTGAGCTTGCCCACCTTCACCAGATGGTCGGCCAGATCCCAGGCCTGGTCGCGCTCGTTCACGATGATCTCGCGCGGATGCAGCGGCTTTCCGGTCAGGTCGGCCGGACACATGTCGTTGCAGCGGCCGCATTCGGTGCAGGTGTACATGTCCAGGATGCGCCGCCAGGAGAAGTCCTCGATCCGGCCCACCCCGAACGATTCGCGACCTTCGAATTCCATCTTCTCGAGCGCGCCCGACGGCGTCAGCCGCCGCAGATAGACCGCCGGCAGCGCCGTCAGGACGTGGAAATGCTTGCCGAACGGCAGGTAGTTCAGGAAGGCCAGCAGCAGGATGACGTGCGACCAGTAGTTCACGTGCAGCCAGACGGAGGTCGCCACCGGCCGGCCCGCGTCGAAGAAGCCGGCGCTGGCTGTCGACAGCCAGGCCCAGCCCCGCTCCGGATGCCCGGGTTCCAGCGTGAACAGGGCGGCATCGGCCAGGATGTCCGTGATCATCAGCGAGGCGATCCAGACCAGGATCAGCACACCCTCGAAATTCAGATGCAACCGGCTCGGCCTGGTCACCAACCGGCGCCAGATGCCCCAGACGATGGCCAGCACGACCACGGCCGCGAACGTGTCCTTGAACGCCGCGTAGACCAGCCCGAGCCCGCCGCCGAGCAGCGGCAGGTGGAAGTCGGCGTCGAATCCGCGGCCGATCAGCGTGACGGTGCGGGTGAACACGACGATGAAGCCGGCGAAGATCGCCACGTGCATCCAGCCGGCGCCTTTTTCCAGGAGCAGGCGTTTCTGACCGAAGCCGAGGACCAGCAGGGAACGGAACCGCTCCCGGAACTGTCCGCTGCGGTCGTCCGGCGCACCGGCGCGCATCAGCCACCAGCGGTCGGCCATCGTGCCGGCGAACATGGCCAGCGCGCAGGCCAGCAGGATGGACATGGCGATGGCGTTCACGGCATACCCCCCGGGCATCGCCGCGCCGACCCGGCGGCGCGACGGAAAAATCGGCGATCCTTCGCGTCGCGAAGATAACCGCCCGGCGCGCCTGACAAAAGAGCCGATTGTCCCCCGCGACGTCGCGGGTTTACACGGACGGGCGCCGGGGTTAACCTGCCGGGACTGGAAGCCAACGCCGGGTGCGCCCCGGTTTCCCCCTCCCCAAGGTGTCGGCCGTGGAACAGCATCAGGAACCCACCAACCCCGGCGACGACGAGGTCACCCGGGTCCTGGCCGGAATGCGCCGCGTGGCGGTGGTCGGCCTCTCGGCCCGACCGGACCGCGCCAGCTACGGTATTACGCGATTTCTCGTCGGGCGCGGGATCGAGGTCGTCGGCGTCAATCCGGCGCTGAACGAGGACGTGCTGGGGCTGAAGATCTACGCCGAACTGTCCGACGTTCCCGGCCCGGTCGACGTGGTCGACGTCTTCCGGCGCAGCGACGCCGTGCCCGGAATCGTCGACCAGGCGATCGCGGCCGGCGCGTCCACGATCTGGCTTCAGGAAGGCGTCGTGCACGAGGAAGCGGCCGCGCGGGCGCGCAAGGCCGGGTTGACCGTCATCCAGGACCGCTGCCTCTACAAAGAGTGGCTGCGGCTGCACAACGGATAGGCCGGTGGACAAGAACACCGACAGCGGAGGTGGCCTGGGCACCGGAGCGCCTGTCACCGGCGCCCTTGTCACCGGCGCCCTTGGCTTCGCCGGTCTGCACCTCGTGCGCGAGCTCCTGGCCGCGGGCTGCCGCGTGACCGGCCTGGGCCGACAGTTCGACGGTTCGGCCCCGCCCCCGCGGGCCGGAGGGTTCGTCCGCGCTGAAAGCCCGGGCGAGACCCCCGGCTTCCGCTACGAAGGGCCTGCCGGCGCTTTCCTGTACCTGGAGGGCCGGATCGAGGACCCCGCCACCGTGACCGCCGCCCTGGACGCCGCGCGCCCCGCGACCGTCTACCACCTGGCCGCCCAAAGTTCCGCCGCCGCCTCGTTCGGGGCGCCTCGCGAAACCATCGTCGCGAACCTGCTGGGCACCCTGAATCTCCTGGAAGCCGTCCGCGCGCTGCCGCCGGCAGTGCGGCCGCGCGTCGTGGCCGTGGGCTCGGCCGAG
>JAIFKS010000065.1 GCA_020049465.1 bacterium
AGCCGCCTGCCGCCGCCCAGAATGACCGCGCGGTCGATGACCGAACCCAGTTCGCGCACGTTGCCGGGCCACGGATAGGAGGCCAGCAGCGTCAGGTCCGCCGCGGTGGCCGCCTGCGGCCGCATGCCGAAGTGGCGCGAGGCGCGCTGCACCAGCATGTCGACCAGCGCCGGGATGTCCTGCACGCGTTCGCGCAGCGGCGGCAGGACCAGCGGAAAGACCGCGAGCCGGTACCAGAGGTCGGCGCGGAACTCGCCGCGCTGGGCCATGCCCGGCAGATCGGCGTTGGTGGCGGCGATGACGCGCACGTCGACGGAGATGGTCGACTCGCCGCCGACGCGGGTGATGATGCCGTCCTGCAGCACGCGCAACAGGCGGACCTGCGCGGCGCGGGGCAGGTCGCCGACCTCGTCCAGCAGCAGCGTGCCACGGTCCGAGCGCTCGAACCAGCCGCGCTTGCGCGCCGAGGCGCCGGTGAAGCTGCCCTTCTCGTGCCCGAACAGTTCCGAGTCGACCAGTTCGGGCGGGATGGCCCCGCAGTTGACGCGGGTGAACGGGCCCTGCGCGCGGCGCGAGCGCATGTGCACGGCGCGGGCGACGACTTCCTTGCCCGAGCCCGTTTCGCCCAGGATCAGCACCGGCAGATCCGAGCCGGCGACCAGTTCGACGCGCTGCATGACATCGGCCAGCCCGCCTTCGGTGCCGACCACCTTGTCGACCAGTTGCCCCCGGCCCAGGCGCGTCAGCAGCGAGGTGCGGTCCGCTTCGGCGGCGCGGCGCAGCGCCGTCAGTTCGCGCAGACGGCGGTCGTTCTCCATGGCGGTGGCGAACGGTTCCCGCAGGCCGGAGCACAGGCTGCGGACGGCGGCGTCCGCAGCGACCCCGCTCTTCAGCCGCACGAGCAGGACGCCGCGCGCGCCCGGCTCGCCCGGCAAGGGGACCGCGATCACCACGGCCTGGGGATCGTCGTCCAGCAGCGGCGCCAGTGCCGCAGGGGGCAGCGCGCCGGCCGCGCAGACGCTGACCGCACCGGCTTCCAGCCAGGCCGTGAAGGCGGCGACCTGCGGCGGATCCAGTTCGCGGCGGGCGCTGGAAACCGGTTCGTCGCCGGCGGCGGTTCCCGCCCCGACAGCCAGGGCGGCCTGGCCTTCACGCCGCAGGCGCCACACGCGCAACCCGCTGATGGGCAGGCGATCGCCCAGCCAACCGGTGGCCCGGTCGGTGAACGAGGCCAGGTCCAGATGCAGGCTGGCTTCGCGCCACAGTTCGTGAAGATCGGAATTCAGGGGAGCCCTCCCGCTGTCGTGCCAGCAAATATAACAGATATGGCCGTTATGTACAACGGAAAAACCATCACCGGACAAGGGTGCGCGGCAGCGTCCCGCTCCGGGCCGTTGCCATCAAAGCAGTTGACGCCGCCTCCGGTCTGGCCCGACGCTTGCGGATAGGGCGTACCTTCAACCCATGGGGAATACGGCATGTGGTATTCTGGGAGCATGAGGCGCTGGCGAGGCATCCCGTTCATCGCGCTGCTCGCGGTCCTGGCTGCGGGTCCTTCCACGCGCGCGCTGGCCGCGGACGAGACCAAGCTCCTGAACGTGTCCTACGACCCGACACGCGAGTTCTATCATGAATTCAACGAAGCCTTCGCCGCACACTGGAAGCAGCAGACCGGAGCGACGCTGACGGTCGACATGTCGCACGGTGGTTCGGGCAAGCAGGCGCGCGCGGTCATCGATGGCCTGCAGGCCGACGTGGTCACGCTGGCGCTGGCCTACGACATCGACGCGATCGCGACCCGGACGAAGCTGCTGCCGGCCGACTGGCAGAAGCGCCTGCCGCACAACAGCGCACCCTACACGTCGACCATCGTGTTCCTGGTGCGCAAGGGCAATCCCAAGGGCATCCACGACTGGGGCGACCTGGTCAAGCCGGGCGTCCAGGTGATCACGCCCAATCCCAAGACGTCGGGCGGCGCCCGCTGGAACTACCTGGCTGCCTGGGCCTGGGCGCTGGACCGGGAACTGGGGGATTTGACGAAGCTGCACGATCCGGCGCAGGCCGCCGCGGTCGCGGAGGCCCAGGAAAAGGCCCGCGCGTTCGTGGCCGAACTGCTGAAGCGCGTGCCGGTGTTCGACTCGGGCGCGCGCGGCTCGACCAACACCTTCATGCAGCGGGGCATCGGCGACGTGCTGCTGGCCTGGGAGAACGAGGCCTTCCTGGCCGTGAACGAACTGGGGCGCGACAAGGTCGACATCGTGGTGCCGTCCCTGAGCATCATGGCGGAGCCGCCGGTAGCCCTGGTCGACGCCAACGTCGATCGCCACGGCACGCGGGCGGTGGCCGAGGCCTACCTGCAGTGGCTGTATTCGCCGACGGGGCAGCAGCTGGCGGCCAAGTACTATTACCGCCCGGTTAACGTCGATCTGGTCGACCCGGCGCTGCTCAAGCGATTCCCCGCGGTCGAACGCGTGACCATCGACGACGTGTTCGGGGGCTGGGCGCAGGCGCAGAAGATCCATTTCGACAACGGCGGCGTCTTCGACGCCATCACCGCCAGATAGGAGTTCCCCGTTGCGCTGGCCGCGGCGACAACATTCGGTGCTGCCGGGCTTCGGGCTGACCCTGGGCTTCGCCGTCGTCTACCTGTCGCTGATCGCGCTGATCCCGATGGCGGCGCTGTTTCTGCGCTCGCGCGGGCTGGGCTGGGCGGGATTCTGGCACACCGTGACCGACCCGCGCGTGGTGGCGGCGTGCCGGCTCAGTTTCGGCGCGGCGTTCATCGCCGCCACGCTGAATGCCGTCTTCGGTTTCGTCGTCGCCTGGACGCTGGTGCGCTACCGCTTCTTCGGGCGCCGCTTCATCGACGCCCTGATCGACCTGCCGTTCGCGCTGCCGACCGCCGTGTCGGGCATCGCGCTGACGACCATCTACGCGCCCAACGGCTGGCTGGGCCGGGCGCTGGCGCCGCTGGGCATCCAGGCGGTGTTCTCGCCGCTGGGCATCGTCATCGCGCTGACCTTCATCGGGCTGCCGTTCGTGGTGCGCACGCTGCAGCCGGCGCTCGAGGACCTCGAGGCCGATGTCGAGGAAGCCGCCGCCAGCCTGGGCGCTTCGCGCACGCAGACGCTGCGCCGCGTGATCTTCCCGGCCGTCGTCCCGTCGCTGCTGACGGGTTTCGCGCTGGCGTTCGCGCGGGCCCTGGGCGAGTACGGCTCGGTCGTCTTCATCTCCGGCAACCTGCCCTACAAGACCGAGATCGCGCCGCTGCTGATCGTCACGCAACTCGAGCAGTACGACTACGAGGGGGCCACCGCGATCGCCGTGCTGTTGCTGATCATCTCGTTCACGATGCTGCTGGTGATCAACGCGCTGCAGCGCTGGTCCGGCCGCCGCCACCTGCGGGGGATCTGAGATGAGCCTGCGCCCCGCCACCGCCGAGCCGACCTGGGTGCGCACGCTGCTGCTGGCGATCACGCTGCTGTTCCTGGGCGCGTTCCTGGTCACGCCGCTGGTGGCGGTGTTCGCCGAGGCGTTCCGCAAGGGCGCCGGCGCCTATTTCGAGGGCTTCAACGACCCGGCGGTGTGGTCGGCCATCAAGCTGACCCTGCTGGCGGCGGGCATCGCCGTGCCGCTCAACGTCGTCTTCGGACTGGCGGCCGCCTGGGCCGTGGCCAAGTTCGAATTCCCCGGCAAGAGCCTGCTGACGACGCTGATCGACCTGCCCCTGGCGGTCTCGCCGGTCGTGTCGGGCCTGATCTACGTGCTGGTTTTCGGCCTGAACGGCTGGCTGGGGCCGTGGCTGGCGGCGCACGACCTGCAGATCATCTTCGCGGTGCCGGGCATCGTGCTGGCGACGGTGTTCGTGACGCTGCCGTTCGTGGCGCGCGAACTGATCCCGCTGATGCAGGAGCACGGCGCTGACCCTGGGCGCCTCGGGCTGGCAGACGTTCCGGCGCGTGACGCTGCCGAACGTCAGGTGGGCGCTGCTGTACGGCGTCATTCTCTGCAATGCGCGCGCGATGGGCGAGTTCGGCGCCGTGTCGGTGGTCAGCGGGCACATCCGCGGCAAGACCAACACCGTGCCGCTGCAGGTCGAGATCCTGTACAACGAGTACAACTTCGTCGCGGCCTTCGCGGTCGCCTCGCTGCTGGCGATGCTGGCGCTGGTCACGCTCGCGGCGAAATCATTCGTGGAATGGCGGATGACGGCGGCTCCGGCCGGCGACGCCCTGCCGGGAGACGCCCCGTGAGCATCACCGTCGAGAACATCAGCAAGAGCTACGGCGCGTTCCAGGCGTTGCGCGGGGTCAGCGTGGACATCCCCGACAGCCAGATCACGGCGCTGCTGGGGCCGAGCGGCTCGGGCAAGACGACGCTGCTGCGCATCATTGCCGGCCTGGAACGGCCGGACGAGGGCAGCGGCCCCATCCGCTTCCACCACGAGGACGTGGCCGGCCGCCGCGTGCAGGAGCGCCGCGTGGGCTTCGTGTTCCAGCACTACGCGCTGTTCCGGCACATGACGGTGTTCGAGAACGTGGCCTTCGGCCTGCGTGTGCGGCCGCGGCGCGAGCGGCCCGAACGCCAGGTGATTGACAAGAAGGTCCACGACCTGCTCAAGCTGGTTCAATTGGACGGCATGGCCGGTCGTTTTCCGGGGCAGCTCTCGGGCGGGCAGCGGCAGCGCGTGGCGCTGGCCCGCGCGCTGGCGGTCGAGCCGCGGGTGCTGCTGCTGGACGAGCCCTTCGGCGCCCTGGACGCCCGCGTGCGCAAGCAGTTGCGCGTGTGGCTGCGGCGCCTGCACGACGAGATCGCCATCACCAGCCTGTTCGTCACCCACGACCAGGACGAGGCGCTGGAGGTGGCCGACCGCGTCGTGGTGATGAACGAAGGCCGCATCGAGCAGGCCGGCACCCCCGAACAGGTGTTCCACGACCCGGCCACCGAGTTCGTGATGAACTTCCTCGGCCAGGTGAACGTCTTCGACGGCCGCATCGAGGACGGCAAGGTCACCTTCGCCTCGGTGCAGGTCGAGCACCCGGTCGCGGCCGAATCGGCGTCGGGCCCGGCGCGCGTCTTCATCCGCCCGCACGAGCTGTCCCTGCACCTGCTGCCGCGCAGCGACAGCCTGGCGGCGACGGTCATCGGCATCCACGCCGCCGGGCCGGCCGTGCGCCTGACGCTGGCGACGGGCGACGACCAGCGGTTCTCGGCCGACATCTCCCAGGACCTCTACCGCGACCTCGAAGTGGCCGTCGGGGCGAAATTCTGGGTGCTCCCGAAGGATCTGCGGGTGTTTCCGGGCAGCGGACCGGACGCCGGACGGCTCTGACCCGGCACCAGGGGCCGCCACCGGCGCCGGCGCGACGGAGCGAGCCGATTGACGGCGTACGCCCGGGCGTGCCAATATCACGGGAAGCATGCGCCAGACCCCGGCGGGCCCCGACCCGCGCCGGCGTCGCCCGT
>JAIFKS010000026.1 GCA_020049465.1 bacterium
GGGATGAAAGCGATCACGATCGCCCCGATGACCGGGAAGAAGGTCATCCACGATAGAATGTGCTCGCCCATTGCGTGGCGCTCCTCTCGGATGTTATCCGTCGTTCCTTACAAGACCCGGTAGATCAGGATCAGCACCAGCACCGAGGCGCTGACGTAGACCAGATATGTCTGGATGCGGCCCGTCTGCACGCGGCGGAAACCTTCGCCCGCCCCCTGCAGAACCGTGGCCACCCCGTTGACCGCCCCATCGACGATGAAGCGGTCCGCTAGACCGGAAACCCAGGCCACGGCCCTCGTCAGGTAGCCGCTGCCGTTGACGATGCCGTCGATCACGATGCGGTCGAAAGCCGAGCACACCGACGCCCACCAGAGCGTCGCGCGGTAGACCGTGGCCGCGTACAGCTCATCGAAGAAGTACTGGCCCTGCAGCACCTTGTGGGCACCCGGGAAGCGGGCCTGCACGGCGGCCGGGTTCACCCGGTGCTTGAAGTAGGTCCACCACGACGCCGCGATGCCGAAGGTGGCCACCAGGATCGACATGATCATGGCGCGGATGTGCGCGGTGTGCTTCACGTGGCTGTCGTGACCGCCGCCGTGGGCGTCGGCCGCTCCGTGGGCGTCCGCGGCGACGCCATGGGCCGGTTCGGCGCCATGCGCAGCGGGTGCCTCGTGGCCGGTCATCTCCGGGCCAGGCGCTTCGTGGCCAACGGCCTCATGGCCGCCGGTCGCCTCATGGCCGCCGGTCGCCTCGCTGTTCAGCGCCCCTTCATGGGCCACCTCGAGCGGCAGCGCGTCGCCGTGCCCCTGCGCGAAGTACTTCGCCGAGATGGCCGGCAGGTCATAGGGCGCGGCGAACTTGCTGAACCAGCCCTTGTCGGCGGTCTTGCCGGGGATGCCCGCGGCGATCAGCGTCATGAACGCCAGCGCCATCAGCGGGATGGTCATGCTCCAGCCGCTCTCGTGCGCGTGCTCGAACTTGTGGTGGTCGCGCGGCTTGCCGAAGAAGGTCAGGAACACGATGCGGAACATGTAGAACGGCGTCAGCGCGGCCGCCGTGATGCCCAGGATGAACGGCAGGTAGTGGCCGTCGGTCATGCCGAACGCCAGCACCGAGCCCAGGATGCCGTCCTTCGAGAAGAAGCCCGACATCCCCGGCACGCCGCTGATGGCCAGGGTGGCGATCAGGAACGTCCAGAAGGTGATCGGCATCTTCTTCCGCAGGCCGCCCATGTCGGGCATCTCCTGCGAGTGCACGGCGTGGATCACCGAGCCGGCGCCGAGGAAGAGCAGCGCCTTGAACATCGCGTGCGTGGTCAGGTGGAACATGGCATTGACCGAGTCGCCCGCGCCCAGGGCCATCACCATGAAGCCCAGCTGGCTCAGGGTCGAGAAGGCCAGCACGCGCTTGATGTCGGTCTTGACCAGCGCGATGGTCGCGGTCACGAACGCGGTGATGGCGCCCACGTAGAGGATGACCAGCATCGCGTCGGCGCCGAACAGCGGCGCCAGGCGCGCCACCATGTAGACGCCCGCGGCGACCATCGTGGCGGCATGGATCAGGGCCGAGACCGGCGTGGGGCCTTCCATGGCGTCCGGCAGCCAGATGTGCAGCGGCATCTGGGCCGACTTGCCCACGCAGCCCATGAACAGGCCGACGCCCGCCCAGGCCAGCAGCGGGCCCTTGATGGCGCCGGCGCTCACCTCGGCGAACAGCTCGAAGTAGTTCAGCGTGCCGGTGGCGGTGAAGAAGGCCAGGATGCCCAGCCAGAAGCCCCAGTCGCCCACGCGGTTGGTCAGGAAGGCCTTCTTGTTGGCGCAGGCCGCCGAATGCTTGTGGAAGAAGAAACCGATCAGCAGGTAGCTCGAAAGGCCGACCAGCTCCCAGAACACGTAGAGGAAGAACAGGTTGTTGGCCAGCACGATGCCGATCATCGAGAACGTGAAAAAGCCGAGGAAGGCGAAGAACCGCTCGTAGCGCCGGTCGCCGTGCATGTAGCCCGTCGAATACAGGTGCACCAGGAAGCTGACGGTGCAGACCACCATCAGCATCACGGCGGTCATGCCGTCGACCAGGACGCCGGCGTCCAGGCGGAAGCCGCCGATGTTCAGCCAGTTGAACGCCTTCTCCACCCTGTAGGCGGGATCGCCGATCTTCCAGAAGGCCACGAAGATGCGCACGGCCTGCACCAGCGCCACACCCATGAAGGTGACGCCGATGAAGTCGCCCTTGCGCGGCAGCAGGCGGCCGAAGAAGAAGGTAAGCGCGTACGACAGCAGCGGTAGCAGCAGGATCGATAGCGCCGCTGTGATGATGGCCTGATCGCTCATCGCCGGTGGTTCTCCCTTATCGCTTCAGGCTTTGCGCGGCATCCGCATGGACCGAGCCGTAATTGCGGTACAGCGCCAGAACGATCGCCAGGGCCACGGCCGCTTCGGCCGCCGCCAGCACGATGACGAAGGCGGCCAGGATCTGGCCGTCGACGCCGTGCTGCACATAGCGCGAGAACGCCACGAAATTCAGGTTCGCCGCATTGAGCATCAGTTCGACGCCCATCAGGATGCCGATGGAATTGCGCCGGGCCATGACGCCGAACAGTCCCAGCGCGAACAGCGCCGCGCTGACGGTGAGGAAATGGGGCAGTCCGACGTTCACGGGCGCGCCTCCTGATTCTCGTCCTCGGCCGCGCCGGCATGGCTCCGCTCGCGGATCAGGATCGCGGCGCCCACCATGGCGGCCAGCAGCACCAGCGACACGTATTCGAACGGGAAGATGTAACTGGTCATCAACTGCGTGCCGATCTCGGCGGTCGTCGGCCTGGCCATCGCCTCGCGGGCCGCGCCCTCGGAAACGCGCCAGTCCACCGCCGTGATCACCTTGTAGAGCACGCCGAACACGGCCGCGGCGAACACCGCCGGCGGCACGTAGCGGTCCAGGCCGTGCCGACGGCGCCCCTGGGCGGGAACGTGCGTCATCATGACCGTGAACAGGATCAGCACCAGCACGCCGCCCACGTACACCATCACCTGGGTGACGGCCAGGAAGTCGGCCCCCAGGAACGCGTACAGGCCGGCCACGCCCATCAGGGTGAACAGCAGGGCGAATCCAGCGTGCACGATGTGCTTGCTGAACACCACCCACACCGCCGGCACCACCGTCAGAAGCGCCAGCAGGACGAACACAAGATCACGGATCACTCGTCGTCTCCTTTGTCGCCGCCGGGCTTGTCTTCCTTGGGCTCGACCCACCAGTTCTGTTCGATGCGCGTGGCACGGTGGCAGGGCACCTTGGCCTCGCGCGGATCCATGAACTCGTAGACCAGCGTCCGGCGGTCGAACACCGCGTGGTCGTAGTCGTGGCTCATGGTGATCGAGCCGGTATGGCAGTTCTCGGTGCACAGCGAGCACCAGATGCACTTGTTGTAGTCGATGGCATACCGCGTCATGTAGCGGTCCTTGGCCTTGCCCTCGGTCTCGATGTAGATGCAGTCGACCGGGCAGAGCTTCGCGCAGATGTTGCAGGCGTCGCACTTGGCCGTGTCGTTGTGCACGAAACCGCGAAAGCGCTCGGGCATGACCTGGCGCTCGTCCGGGAACTGCAGCGTCACCGGCTTCTTGTAGATGTGCTTGAACGTGATGGCCATGCCCTGCAGCGCCGAGCTGACCGCCAGGTAGATGTCCGTGAAGTACTGGCCCATCTTCTCTTCACGCCCTTTCGCGGCAGAACGGCGGCGCGGCCGGGCCGCGACACCGGGAAAATCGAACTACTTGAGCTGGCCCCAGGCCATCATCCACAATCCGGCCCCCACCACGCAGAGCAGCGAGAGAGGGATCATCACCTTCCAGCACAGGAACATGAGCTGATCCACGCGCACGCGCGGCAGCGTCCAGCGCACCCACATGTTCAGGAAGACCAGCAGCACGCCCTTGATGATGAAGTTCAGCGCCGGCGGGATCCAGGCCATGCCCGGGAACGGCGCCCACCAGCCGCCCAGGAACAGCATCGTGGCGATCATCGAGACCAGGAACAGGTTCGCGTATTCGGACAGGAAGAAGAACGCGAAGCGCATGCCGGTGTACTCGGTGTGGTAGCCGGCCACCAGTTCGGACTCGGTCTCGGGCATGTCGAACGGCCCGCGGTTCGTCTCGGCGATCGAGGCGATGAAATACATGAAGAAGGCGATGAACAGGAACGGGTTCATGATCGGGTTGATGTTCCAGTTCCAGATGCCGCCCTGCTGCGCGATGATGATGTCCTGCGGGTTCAGCGAGCCCGTGCGCATGACCACGGGGATGGCCGCCAGCGCCAGCGGAATCTCGTAGCTGACCATCTGCGCCGCGCCGCGCGCCGCGCCGTAAAGCGCCCACTTGTTGTTCGAGGACCAGCCCGCCATCAGGATGCCGATCACGACCAGACTGCTGACCGCGAAGATGTAGAACAGGCCCAGGTCGAAATCGGCGGCCACGAAGTCCGGCGCCCAGGGAATGGCCGCCCAGGCCAGCAGCGACCCCAGCAGCACGAGGATGGGCGCGAACTGGAACATGCCCTTGTCGGCCTCGCCGGGGATGATGTCCTCCTTGCCGAGGATCTTGAGCATGTCCGCCACCGCCTGCGCCCAGCCGTGCCAGCGCCCGGTGTACATCGGGCCGTAGCGGCTCTGCATGAAGCCGGCGACCTTGCGTTCCATCCACGTGAAGATGATGGCGCACAGGGCCATCACCGTGAACATCAGCACGGCCATCAGCGAAGCGACGGCGATGTGCGCGCCCGCGAGGTCCATTCCGGCCTGGCCGGTGAAGAAATCGTACAGCAGCTGCATCAGCGGTCAATCTCCCCCAGGACGATGTCCAGCGACCCCACCAGGGCCACGAGATCCGAGACCATCTGACCCACGCCCACCTTCTCGACCACCTGCAGATTGCAGAAGGAGGGCGACCTGACCTTGTTGCGGAACGCGGTCTGTCCGCCGTCGGAGATGATGTAGTGGCCCAGCTCGCCCTTCGAGCTTTCCACCCGCGTGTAGGCCGCGCCGGCGGGCACCTTCACGATGGCCTTCAGCGCCAGGGCCTGGTACGGGCCGTCGGGCAACGTCTGCAGCGCCTGGCGGATGATGCGGCACGACTGCTCGATCTCCCTCGCGCGCACGATGTAGCGGTCCCAACAGTCGCCGACGGTGCCCTTTTCCCCGTGCCCGATCTGCACCTGCCAGTCGAACTTGTGGTAGACCGAATAGGGATCGTCGCGGCGGCAGTCGAAATCGACGCCCGAGCCGCGCAGGACCGGACCGGTGCAGCCGTAGTCCAGGGCGGTCTTCGCGTCGATGATGCCGACGTCGGCCGTCCGCTCGATGAAGATCTTGTTGTACGACAGCAGCGTGTTGTACTCGGGGAGCTTGTTGTGCTCCATCAGGTCGACGAAGTCCAGGACGTCGGCGACCCAGTTGTCGTTCGGCACGTCGTAGCGCACGCCGCCGGGGATCATGTAGTTGTAGAGCATCCGCCCGCCCGAGATGCGCTCGAGCAGGTTGAGGATCTCCTCGCGCTCGCGGAAGCAGTACAGCAGCGGCGTCCAGGCGCCCATGTCCAGCCCGAAGGTGGCCAGCGCGATCAGGTGGCTGGCGATGCGCGACAGCTCGGACGTCGCGACGCGGATGTGCTCGGCGCGCTCGGGCACGGCCTGCCCCATCAGCTTCTCGACCGCCGTCACGTAGGCGTGGTTGCAGCACATCGGCGCCAGGTAGTCGAAGCGGTCGGTGTAGACAACCCACTGCTTGTAGTTGACGCCTTCGGCGATCTTCTCGGCGCAGCGGTGCAGGTAGCCCAGCACCGGCGTCACCTTGTAGACGATCTCGCCGTCGGTGTGCAGCAGCAGGCGCAGCACGCCGTGCGTGGCCGGATGCTGCGGACCCATGTTGAGCTCGAGCAGCTCGCTCTTGATGCCGGGCACGTGGTCCTGGTCACCCCACCCGCGGCCGTTCACCATGGTCGGTTCGTTCGCCATGCTCATCCCTCGGCGGGCTTGTCGCCCGCGGGCTTGTCCGGACCGCCGGATTCGACGGGGAACGGATTGGCGCAGTACGGTTGACCCTGCAGCGGAACGCCGTTCCACAGGTCCGGCATCACGTAGTCCTTCCGCAGCGGGTGGCCGACCCAGTCCTCTTCCATCAGCATGCGCCGCGGATCGGGATGCCCGGCGAACTTGAGGCCCAGCAGATCCCACGCTTCGCGCTCGTGCCAGGCGGCGGTCGACCACAGGCCGGATATCGTCGGCACCGTGGCCGATTCGCGCGTCACGCGCACGCGCAGCGTGAACTTGTGGCGCAGCGCGTGGCTGTACAGGTGGTAGGCCACGCCCAGATCCCCGGTGGCCACGCGGTCGCTCTTCTCGGGCTGGCCGTCGTCGCTGTAGCCCAGGATGGAAACCGACTTGCCCTTGCCCGCCTCGTCGAAGCCGTCCCAGTCGATGCCGCTCAGGCACATCAGCTGGTCGAAATCCAGGCGCGGGTCATCGCGCAGGAAACGGCAGGCCTCGGCCACCTTCGCCGTTTCGACGGCGGCCCACGGTTCGAGCGGATTCTCGGTGAAGCCCAGCGCGCCGTCGCCCAGTGCTCCGGCAAGCAGTTCGTAGATCGCGTTCTGTTCCACGCGCGGCCCTCTCTACTTCCGGTAGGGGATCAGCTTGGCGTAGTCGGTGACCCACTTGGGCGCGATGAAGCGTCCCTTGCGGCCGCGGATCTTGTCCTGCAGGCGCATCAGCCCGTCCAGCAGCACTTCGGGGCGCGGCGGGCACCCGGGCACGTACACGTCGACCGGCACGATGAAGTCCACGCCCTTGACGACGTGGTAGCCGTACTTGAAGTACGGACCGCCGCCGATCGCGCAGCTGCCCATGGCGATGACCCACTTGGGCTCGGGCATCTGGTCGTAGATCAGCTTCAGACGCGTGGCCATCTTGGCCGTCACGGTGCCCGAGACGATCATCAGATCGGCCTGGCGCGGCGTGGCGCGGAAGGCGCCGGCGCCGAAACGGTCGATGTCGTAGCGCGTGGCCGAGGTCGCCATCATCTCGATGGCGCAGCAGGCCAACCCGAACGTCACGGGCCAGATGCTGGACAGCCGCGCCCAGTTGAACATCTCGTCGACCGTGGTCAGGATGAAATTCTTGGCGTCGGTCTCGACGACCTGCAGCAGCTGCTCGTCGACCTTGAAGTCGAGCATCTGCTCGCGTCCGGCGTCGTAGCCGGCGGGCGGCGGCGTGATCTCCCGGCTCATGCGCTCGGGACCTCCTCCTCCTCCGGCGTGCCGACGGCGGCCGGACTGGAGCGTTCGGAAAGCTTCTTGACCCAGTCGAGATCGCCCTTCACCCACACGTAGGCCAGACCCAGCGAGAGGATGACCAGGAAGATGACCATCTCCCAGAACACCAGCGCGCCCAGTCCGGGCACGGGCATCAGCTGCTTGAACACCACGGCCCAGGGCAGCAGGAAGATCATCTCCACGTCGAAGACGATGAAGAACAGCGCGACCAGATAGAAGCGGACGTTGAATCGTATCCACGACGAGCCGCGGGCGACTTCGCCGCACTCGTAGGTTGTCATCTTGGCGGCGCTCGGATTGCTCGGCCGGATCAGCTTCGCCACGCCCAGCGCAATGCCGGCAAACACGAAACCGACCAGCACGAAGATCAGGGCCGTCGCGAAATGTTCCTGGACACCGCCGACGATCCCGAGGAAATGCGGCAGATTCATGGGCTTATTCCCGGTTTTCGTGGTGTGCGGGCGACGTTTCGTCAGACGCGGTGCGATGGCTTCGGCGCGCCGACGGCCCGCGCGCAGCACCGGTGAGGGCTGTCACGGACAAGGTTGTCGATGCGTCGACAACCTCGCGGCAAATTAGATAAGTGAGTCCGATGGGTGTCAAGCAGGGATTCACCGTAGACATTATCGCGACGAAGATCGTCGCCTTCACGGGCGCGCAACGGGACCTCGTGCCACGCTTCAGCTTGAGAATGAATAGCGTTTCGTGGTTGAACGACACCGGGCGGACGCGGAGCGCGTTCGCCACCGGTGACCGTCACGGCAGCGCGACGGAAGACGGCGATCCCTGCGACGAAGACACCCGGCGATCGTTGCGCGACAGACCACGTCGATCTGACCGGAGGGCAATTTGTCGCCCCTATCATCTGATGCGCCGACCCTCGGACCAGCCGCTTCCCCTCGCGGACCTGCCCCGGGGCCCGCCCCCGGATTGCCGTCGCCGGTCCCGCACATTAGTATCTCCCCTGCCGGTCCAATGTCGCGCCACAACCCCCCGGAAGGCCCTGCCGTTGTTGAGAATCATTGTCATCGGCCGCTGCAAGGACCGCCGCCTGGCGGCGTTGGCCGACGACTACCTGGCCCGCATCCGCCCCCTGGCCCCGATCGAGGTCCTGGAACTGAAGGATGCCGACCCGCAGCGCGAGGCGACCGACATGGTCCGCCGGCTGGGCGCCCGCGACCCGGCCCGTCCGGTGCTGGCGCTGGACGAAAAGGGGGAGGATCTGACCACGGCGTCCCTGGCGAAGATCCTGGGCGCCCACGGCGGTATCAGTTTTCTGGTCGGAGGGGCCGACGGGCTGGGCGACGAGGCCCGCGCCCGCGCCGACCGCACCATCCGCCTGTCCAGCCTGACCCTGACCCACGAGATGGCGCGCGTGCTGCTCCTGGAGCAGGTGTACCGCGGACTGACCATTCTGCGCGGGCTTCCGTACCATCGGGCCTGAGACGTTCCCGGGCGCCTGGGAACCGCGCGCCGGCCCGGGCGTTGGCATTAATCCTTGGGCAACGGGCGCCGCCATGACCTATAATGCGCGCCACGATCACCTTGTCCGTCAGCCACGAACCGTCCCCCGGGGGAACGCATGCGCTGTCCGCGCCGCCGGTCCACGCCTACGCTCATGATCCTGTGCGCCGCCCTGGCCGCGGCCGCGCTGCTGCCCGCCCCCGAAGCCACGGCGGCCACGCTGCAGCTGGCCGGACCCGCCGGCGCCAGCGTGGTCCTGAACGGCCGCGCCATCGGCTTCCTGCCCCTGGCCGAGCCGCTGACGCTGCCGGCCGGAACCTGGAATCTGCTGTGCGAGATGCCCGGCCGGATCCCCCACCGCCAGCGGTTCGTCTTCCAGGACAACGAAGAATGGCTCCACGTCACGGTGCGCCTGCTGCCGTACAGCCGCCGGACGGCCGTGCTGAGCAACGTCGCGCTGGCCGGACTGGGCCCGCGTTATCTGGGGCATTCGACGCGCGGCTGGTTCTATTCCATCGCCGAAGCGGGCGGCCTGTTGACGGCGCTCGCGGGCGAAGTCACGCGCAACAACGCGAACAAGGAATATCTGCTGGCGATGGACGCCTACGGACAGGCGGTCAGCGCCGACGACATCGCGGTGCGGCGCGCGGCCGCCGACGCCAAGCACCAGGAAGTCGTCGATGCCGCCGACCTGCGCGACCTGGGGCTGTTGACGGCCGCCGGCGCGGTGGTCGTCAGCATGCTCGACGCCTGGCTTTCGTTCGGAGCGGTCACAGCCGGCGCCGGCGATCTGCCGCTTTCGGGGGAAGCCGCCGAAACCGCGAGCCTGAACGCGTCGCCGTCCTTTCATTCGGCCCTGCGGCTGAGCTTCTGACCTGAACCGGGGAGCCCGTTCCATGCATCGTCCGTCCGCACCGGCCCGCCCCCTGTCCCGGGCGCTCGCCCTGCTGGCCCCTCTGGCGCTGGTCGTCCTGGTCCTGCTGCCTCTGGCCCTGTCTTCGGGCTGCGAGCGCGCGCCGGCACCGCCGGTCTGGGACAACCCGTTCGATCCGCTCGGCCCCGACGAAGGCGACCCGCTCCAATTGCGGGCCATCGTCTCCGGCAACCTGATCACCTTGTCGTGGACGCAACCGCAGGGCATGGACATCGACGAGTACGTGATCGCCACCGCCGTCCACCCGGATTCGACCTGGACCGGACTGGCCCTGGTCGCGCACACGACGGCGCGCGACAACATCTACCTGTACACCGACGCGGAGCCGTCCCGCTCGCACTGGTTCCGCATCCAGGCGATCGATGGGAGCGGCCAGGCTTCGCTGGTCGACTACGCCGTGCCCACGGGCGTGAACCTGGGCCCCCGCGTCATCCTGAACAACGGCGGCGCCACGATCGCGTCGCGTTTCGTGACGGTGAAGGTCGTCGTCTCGCAGGGCAGCGACCTGCGCGTGGCGCTGGGTCCGGATTACGACAACGAGACGACCCATCCGGCCAATGCCCCGGGCGACACCACGTACATCGTGCTCGACGCCGGCGCCGCCGACCAGGGCGACACGGTACGCGTGCGCGTGTGGGCCACCGGCGACGACTTCACCTCGGCCGCCACCATCGTGCGCGCCCGGGTCGACTTCTCGCCCGAATTCGGGCTGCAGGGCGGCGGCACCGCGGTCGCCTCACGCACCGTGACGCTGGCCGTGCCTCCGACCGGCGTTTCGCAGATGCGTTTCGCCTCCACGGTCGGCGGCCTCGCCGCGGCCGCCTGGGAGCCCGGCGCGGCGACATACACCTCGGAACTGCTGAGCGCCGACACCGGGGCGCAGGAGATCTGGGCCGAATTCGCCGGCGACTTCGGCTTCAGCAGCACCACGCACATCCTCGTGTCTCCCGACCTGTTGACCACCGCGGCCTTCCGCCTGGCGGTGCCCGAGAACCACGTCACCGACACGGTGAACGTGCGCGGCATCCTGACCGGCAAGGCCACGCTGTTGCGCTGGTCCGAGGGTCCGGATCTGGCGACGGCGCCCTGGCAGGCGCGCCCGGACACGCTGGACATCGCGCTGAGCCCGGCGGCGGGCCTCAGGACCATCTACGTGCAGATGCGCAACGACTGGGCCGACTCGCCCATCCTGACCGACTACGCGGTGCTGGTGTCGCGCGGCGTGGAAGTCGCGTTCACGGCCCCGCAGAACGGCGCCGTGCTGCCTTCGGGCGTGCCCCTGCAGGTGCGCGGCACCGCGTTCAGCGGCGGCGCGGCCCTGGACTCGGTGAAGGTGGATCTCGGCGACGGGCTGGGCTTCCGCGACGTGACCGGCCTGACGACCTGGTCGCACCTGTGGAGCGTGCCGGTGGTGGAAGCGGAAGTCCCACGGACGCTGAGGGCGCGGGCCTGGGCAGGTGCCGACTCGGCGACGGCGGTGGCGGAAGTCACGGTGGCGCCGTAGCGTATTTCAGCGGATTCCCCGATGTGTCGACCAGTCCTGCCGGCTGGTCGACGGGTCGCTGAGGGCCTGATCATCAAGCAGGCCGGCCTGATCCTCGCCCCCGGGCCGGCTGAGCGAGCGAGAGGGGCCGCACCATGCGTCTTCTGCCGTCCCCGGCTATCGTCCTGTTGTTCCTCGGATTCGTCTCCGCGCCCCACGCCGCCGAACTGGCCGCGACGCTCGACAACGGCCTGCGCGTGGTCGTGCGCCCGCTGCCTGACCGCTCGCTGGTCGATGTCGAGATCTTCTTCGCGGCTGGATCCGCTGTCGAACCCGACTCGCTGGCCGGCCTGGCCCATCTCACCGAACACCTGGTGTGCCGCTACGGCGCGGGACCCGACGCCGGCGCGCAGGTCCGGCGACACGCGCTGCTGACCCTGCGCGGCAATGCCGGCACGTCGCCCACGTCGATGTCGTTCTGGTCCCAGTGCCTGCCCGCATTCCTGCCCGAGGTGCTGGAGCTCACGGCCGGGCACATGCGCCTCGACCGCGTCGACAGTCTCGGCTTCGAGCGCGAGCGGCTCGTCGTGCTCGAGGAGGCGGCCTATCGCGGCGCCTGGCTCTCGGCCCCCGCGGCGCTCGCCTTCGGCGCGGGCTTTCCCGATCACCCGTTCGGACGCGCGGTCATCGGAAGCGAAGCGACCATTCGTCGCCTCGACACCGACGACATCGTGGACTTTGCCCGAAAGCGCATCCAACCGGCCAACGGCGTGCTGATCATCGAGGGCCCGGTCGATCCGGAGGCGACCCTGACGCTGGTGCGCGGGACGTTCGCGACGCTGACCGGCGATCCGGCCGTGCCCCCGCTGCCGCCGCCGCCTCCGGCAGCTCCGCGCAATCTGATCGTGGACAACAGCGGTCATGACGGATTCCAGATGGGCGTGGTCACGCGGTTCCCGCTGGATGGCCAGCGGGACCTGGTCCTGCTCGACCTGGCGACGAGCTATCTCCGGCGGGTGTTCACCGGCATCGAGTGGCGTCTGCTGCCGCAGGAAGCGGTCCTTGTCGTCGCCTGGCGCAACGAATACTTCGAACCGGGCACTGACGATTGGTCGGGCAGGAGCTTCGATCCCGAGCAGGATGTGCAGGACAGCTGGGCCTATTTCTGGCGCACGACCAACGATCTTATCGATGACCTCGCCGACCCCGAGCAGAAGGACCACCTGCAGGAATGGCTGAACCAGGCGGTCGCCGCCCGCTCGAAGGAACCGCTGGATCGCGGCACCGTGGGCCAGGCCATGGTCTGTGGCGTGTCCCTGCCCTCGTCCGAGGAATACAACGCGCTTAGCGCCGGAATCAGCCTGTCCGGGATCCGTGAATTCCTGGACCGGAATCTCGCGGTGGAGCGGACGGCCCTCGCGGTCAGCCACGGACGCGATTCGGGACGCAATGTCGGCCGCCGCCAGGTCGGCCGGGTCCAGCGCGACCACGAAATGCTGGCGACCGACCCGTTGACCGAACTCACGGCCCCCGAAATCGGGGCGACACTCGAGGCGTATCGCGACGCCGGTCTGCTCCGGCTGCAGACCCTGCGGCTGGGCAACGGCGTGAACGTGATCTGCCGCCGGGAACCGGGCGCGGACGACTGGGAGCTGTCCGGCTGGCGGCGTCTGGAGGCTGTCGGCGAAGCGCGGGCCGGCAAGCGCCCGGGCATTTGCGCGCTCTACAACGAGATCGTCGGCTTCGAACCCGAACCGGTGACCGAAGAGCGCCCGCTTCGGGCCTGGCGCTTCGACAGCACGTTCGAACTGGACCCGGCCGGCGACTTCGTGTTCCGGGGCGCCTGCGAGCGGGACAGCGCCGCCTCGCTGGCGGCCGCCCTCGCCGGACGCCTGGGCAGCGACCGCCTGAATACCTCCGTGTGGGCCTATGTCCGCCGGTGGGCTCCCGACCGGTTCGCCGCCGCACGCGGACGCGCCGAGAACATCGCCGCCGCGTGGCGCTGGGGGCGGATCCTGGGTCCGGATCACCCGGCGCTGAGCCGCTGGGCGCCCGAATCGGCGATGGTCGACGGCCTCAAGTTCGCCGACCTGCAGAAACTGCACCGGCGCGCGGCCGCACCCGACGGCGACCTGACGCTGATGGCCTTCGGCGCGCTCGAGCCCGATGCGGTCCTCGCCGCCGTGGAACCGCGTTTCGGCCGGCGCGGCCGCTGTGCGCCGCCGGCGGCATCGCCCGCGCCACCGGGTCCGGACGGCATCAAGGGCAGAGTCATCTTCTCGCCGACGGAAACGGATGTCGACCTGACCATCGCCTTTGCCGCGCATCGTCCGCACGAAACGACGGTTCAACCGGGGCTGACGCTTTTGCTGCTCGGCGAGCTTGTCACGCAGGCGCTGGACTCGCGGCTCCGCCAGCGGGAGGGCTGGACCTACAGCGCCCGTTGCCGGATGCAGGCCGTCGGCGGCTGGGCGCTGCCGGAAATCACGGTCACCTGCCAGCCGGGCCAGGCCTTCGTGGTCTTCGATCTGGTGCGCGAGGAGCTGGGCCGCCTGGCCCGCGGCGTGACGACCGATGAATTCGAGCGGGCCCGCATGCGCCTGGTCACCGACCTGCTGCGTTCCGCGGACGACCGCGAGGCCCTGCGCGAGTGGATCCGGTTCGTGGCGAGATTCGGCCCGGTGCCCGCCGACCCGGTCGCCGCGGCTCTGGCCATCGGGGCCGGCGACGCGGACCGCGCCCTGGCGGCGGTCCTGCCGGACGATCGCCTGGTGTTCACGGCGACCGGGGCCGTTCTGGAGGACGACCTGGGCCAGTTCGATTTCTGACGCGGTCAGCCGCGGTTCACAGCCGCGTCACCATCACCCCGGCGAACTTCTCGACGCGCCCGAGGTATTCCGTCAGCGGCACCTTCACGACGGTGCCGCCCTCGTACCATCCGCTGAGCCCGCTGACCGCCGCGTGCGCCAGCCAGGCCCGTGCGCCAGCCAGGCCTTTCCGTCTTCCACGATCACCAGGCCCACGTGGCCGATCACCAGCCCGTACTGGTCGCGCAGCCTGCGCGCCGACGCCACGCCCGGATCCAGCACGAACCAGACGACATCGCCCTCGCGCAGCGCCGCCTCGTCCAGCATCGCCTTCGGCACGTAGGCGAACGAGCCCGCCGGATAGCGCGACGTGCCCACGGTATCGGTAACCGCCGGACCCGTCGAAGCGGTCACATCGGCTCCCCAGTGCCCGCTGCGGATCATGTCCAGGCTGTAGTCGAGGTGCGACGGATGTTCGTAGTCGACCCGGCCCTGCGCATCGACCACCGAATCCGGGTCGGCCCCCGCGAATCGCGTGCGCAGCGCGATGGCCACGGCGTCGTCGTGGTCGCGCGCACGCGCCAGTTCCGTGCAGCGGTAAAGAAGGCTGATGCAATCCTGGCGATGGTCGCGCACCAGGGCGCGCTCGGCCACGTAGCCGTCGGGGCTGGGGCCGAACAGGTAGCGCACGTCATCCGCGGCCAGAAAGCGCCGGGCCCACAAGCCGACGCGCACTCCTGTCGGCAGCGCCTGTTCGGCGGCCAGCAGGCTGTCCTCCCGCGCGACGGGCAGCAGGCGGTCGGCCGCCCCGGC
>JAIFKS010000016.1 GCA_020049465.1 bacterium
GTTCTCCCGGGGCGCGTCGAGGAAAATGATCCGATTTCGGATACTAACCGATCGCCGGGAGGGAAACCAGCCACGCCTGCGGGGCCGCGGCACGGTCGGCTGCGGTGGCGATGGCGATGGCGTCATTCTTCGTCAGGGTTCGCGTCGGCCAGACTCTCGTCCACCACCACCACGGCCGCGCCTTCGAAGCGACCGTGGCGCAGATCGTCCAGGGCCCGGTTCACCTGCGCCAGCGTGTAGGGACGCACGGTCGTGCGCACCGGCACGAGCGGAGCCAGCGCCAGGAACTCCTCGCCGTCGCGTCGCGTCAGATTGGCCACCGAACGGATCTGCCGTTCCTGCCACAGATCGGCATAGGGGAAAGACGGGATGTCGCTCATGTGGATGCCGGCGCACACCACGATGCCCCCGCGGTCGACCGCACGCAGCGCCGCGGGCACGAGCTCGCCGGCCGGCGCGAAGATGATGGCGGCATCCAGCGGGCGGACCGGCAACACGTCGGCCTGGCGCGCCTCGACGGCGCCCAGCCGCCGGGCGAAGGCGGCGCTGCGCGCATCACCGGGCCGCACGAAGGCATGCACGCGATGGCCGGCGTGGACGGCGACCTGGCAGAGGATGTGGGCCGCGGCGCCGAAACCATACAGGCCGATGTCGTAGTGGCGGCGCGGCGGCAGCGCCTCGAGCGTCAACCGCCAGGCGCGGTAGCCGATCAGACCGGCGCAAAGCAGCGGCGCCACCTGCAGGTCGTCGAAGCCGGCGGGCAGCGTGAAGGCGTAGTGCGCATCGGCCAGACAGTACTCGGCGAAGCCGCCGTCCTGCTGGTAGCCGGTGTAGCGCGCCTGCTCGCAGAGATTTTCGCGCTCCTCTTCGCAGAAGCGGCAGCAGCCGCAACTGCCGCCCAGCCAGGGAACGCCGACGCGGGCGCCGGGCGCGTGCGAAGTGACGCCGGGGCCCAGCGCCGCCACGCGGCCGACGATCTGATGGCCCGGCACCAAAGGCAATTTCGGATGGGGCAATTCGCCGTCGACAACGTGCAGGTCGGTGCGGCACAGGCCACAGGCGGCGACCTTGATCAGCAGCTGGCCGGGGCCGGGCACGGGGACGGGGATGTCGGCTTCGACCAGCGGTTGGCGGGGAGCCTGCAGGATCATCGCGCGCATGTCGGAGTCCTCACGGTTTGGCGGCGCCGTCCCCAACCCGTTTCCTGGTCAACCGTACCTGCTGCAGCAGCCGCGCGATATCGCCGTTGTCCGGAGCCAGTTCGGCGGCGCGGCCCAGATCCCTTTCGGCGTCGTCGAGGCGATGGGCGTGCATATGCAGCAGACCGCGATTGTACCACGCGGTCGGGCGTTCCGGAGCCAGTTCGATGGATCTGGTCAGTGCCGTCAGGGCACCCTGCGTATCGCCCACCGTGGCCAGGGCCATGCCCAGATCGGCCCAGGCCGCAGCCGCGGCCGGGTCCAGTTCCACCGCGCGGCGCAGGCGGGTCAGCGCCGCGGACAGGTCGTCACGCTCGAGCAGCAGACGACCCAGCTCCGCCTCGACGCGCGCATCCGCACCCGAGGGCAGGGCGGCGAACGCGACGCTGGCGCGCCGCAGATCGTCGCGGGCCTGATCCACCTTGCCGGTGGCGGCGAAGACCAGACCCCGCACGCGCAGGGCCCAGGCATGGCCCGGCAGTCGGCGGAGCTGTATCCCGGCAGCGTTGACCGCGAGCCCGGCCCACAGGTCCCGTCCGGGACCGGGCGGCGCCGCCTCGAACTGCGCGAAGGCGTAGCGCGTGTAGGCGGAAAACGATCCGGTCACGTAGTGGCGGTCCATGGCCAGCCAGACCGAGGCCTCGCGCGCCGGGCGACCTTCGGGACCGGGTTCCAGCAGCGGCAACCTGACCTGACGCAGGCAGGGGTGTCCCGCCATCGGGCTGGCCGCGGCCGACTGCCGGTACCACTCCTCGGCCAGCGTCCATTCGTCCAGCCGTTCGGCCAGGGCGCCCATGTCCCGGTAGCACTCCAGCGCGTGGTCGGCGCGCGGGCGGAGGTCCAGCACCTGGGCCAGCGCGCCGCGCAGCCGGTCCAGGGTCTCGTCGTGCGCGGCCTGGATCCAGCGGCGGTGGGGGTTGAAGACGTCGAGCCGGCGCAATTCGTCGGTGATCCCGGTCACGCGCGAGGTCTGGCCCTGGCGGCCTTCGATGAGCCCGCGAATCTCCAGCGCTCCGACGCTCGCCGCTTCCACCTGCTGCGCCGTGAGCGCCCAGTCGCCGGCGGCGGCCCACTCGGCCCGGTCGTAGTGGTACCAGGCACGGGCCAGGGCCGTGGCCAGCGTCGCCTGGCGCCGGTAACCGGGACCGCGTGCGGCCAGCGGCGTCGATGGTGCATTCAGGCGGCGCACGGCCGCGGCGGCGCCGTCCAGCGCCGCGCCGGTCTGCAACTGGTCGCCCACCGCGCGCCAGGCGTCGGCGGCGGCCAGCCAGAGTTCCGGATCGTCCGGGGCGGCACGCGTCGCCCGGGACGTCAGCCGGATCCGCTCGACCGGATCCCGTGTCCGCTGCGCCCGACGCCGGTCCTGTTCGGCTTCGGCGCGCCGGTCCGCCTGCACGGCGGCATCCAGGCGCAGAAACGGGTCGATGCCGAGCGAGTCGCCCGGCGCGGCAGACAACAGATCGAGGTCGGTGTTGCAGCCAGGACCGGCGGTGCCGGCGCAACCGCCGAACACCGCCGTCAGGCACACGGAAAGGATCAGGCAAACGACCACGCCCGCCGCCCGCCGCGGCATCGCCCGAAAGCGACGCGGCCGCGAGCGGCGTCGCATCAGTGCACCAACCGGTGGAACCAGTTGCCGCGCGGCGTATCCTGCATCGTGACAATGGGCACGGAGCCCAGCAGGCGGTCACCCAGCTTCACCAGCGCGCGTCCGACTTCGGCGCCGGCCGCCAGCGGCGCCTGCGCCTGCTTGGTCAGGTCCGTGTCGATGACGAGGTCGGCGCGGCGACCGCGCGGCACGCTGACGGTCAGGGACTCGCCGTACGTGACCGGCACTTCGCGCACCTTGCCGTCCTTGACCGCGACCATCATGGGCAGCGCCGTCCCCGGGCCGTCGATGATCTTGACCGGCTCGAACATGTTGAAGGCCATCGTCAGCAGACGCGTGGTCTCCGAGGCGCGCGCGTTGTTGGTCGAACAGCCCATGACCACGGACAACAGGCGCTGGCCCTGCTGTTCCGCGGTGGCCGTGACGCAGAAGCCGGCAGGCTTCGTGTAACCGGTCTTCAGGCCGTCCAGTCCGCGGAACTTGCCGATGAGCTTGTTCGGATTGTGCAGCGTGAAGGTGCCGTTGCGGAACGGCGCCTCGGCCATCGAACCCCACTCGAGCGCTTCGGGGCGCTTGAGCAGCTCGCGTCCCAGCAGCGTCATGTCGTAGGCGGTCGAGATGTCCGGCAGCTGACCGCGGGCGGCCGGCAGTCCATGCACCGACTGGAACACGGTGTTCGTCATGTTCAGTTCGCGCGCGCGCGCGTTCATCAACTCGACGAAGGCCGCCGTGCTGCCGGCGGCATGCTCGGCCAGGGCCGTCGCGGCGTCGTTGGCCGAGTGAATAGCCAGCGCCATCAACAGTTCGCGCACGGTGAACTGCTCGCCCTGCTTCAGGTAGACCTGCGAGCCGCCGACCTTGCTGGCGTTGCCCGACACGGTGACGACATCCTCCATCGTCAGCTGGCCCCGTTCGATCTGCTCGAGGACGACCAGTTCCGTCATCATCTTCAGCATGGAAGCCGGCTGACGGCGTTCGTGTTCGCGCTGGGCCTCCAGGATCATCCCGGTGCCGACGTCCACGACGATGGCGGAAATGAAATCACCGGTCACGCGCGTCGGCGCCGGATCCTCCACGGCGGGCGCGACGGAAGCCACGCCAAGGGTCGTCAGAAGCGTGAAAAGAACGGCCACGCGGCCGGGGAAATGCAGCAGCTCCGTCTTGGTCATGTTCCGATCCTCGCGTGTTGAGCGGTTCCGGTGCGGACCGCCGGCTCCTCCGGCAGCCTTCGGGCACCGGTCACGGCACCTTGCGGCGCGTCAACCATACCGCCGGCCGAACGTGATTTCAACCAGCCTTCGGCCCGGCGCGCCGATTTGCCCACAGGCCCGCTCCTGCGGCCCGTGAGCAGCCCTCCGCGCCGGTGTCAGCGCTTCCGCCAGATCCAGACACTGCCCGAATCGGACTCCGGGTCGAACGGTCGGCCGTTGAAATCGGCGTCGTGGCGGATGAGTGTCCAGCGGTCCGCCGGGTGCAGCGAACGGTAGCTCGGACTGGTCAGCGGGAACATGGTCTCCCGGCCGCGGAAGATGGCGCGGTCGGGGTCGGTCAGGGCGGTGACGAACTCCAGCCGCCCCGGCGTGATGTTCTCGTAGGCCCGGTGGAAGGTCAGGCTGGTCTCGGGCACCCGGATGACCGGGAAGACGTGCGCGCGGCGGCCCAGAACCGGATCGAAGTTGACCGTCTGGAAGACCCAGGCCCCGCCCGGCTGCAGCAGGCGATGCACGGCCGACAGGAATCCCGGCAGTGATTCCAACGGCAGATGCGGCAACACGTTGCCCAGGCAGATCACGGACGTGAACTCGCCGGCCGGAAGCAGGCCGATCTCCTGCATGCCGAGGATGCGGAACTCGGCGCCCGGGTGCCGGCTCTCGGCCTGCGCGATCATGCCCGGATCCAGGTCGATGCCCAGGCAGGAGCGGCGGGGGTTCGCCAGGTACCCGCAGCAGGCGCCCGTCCCGCAGCCCACATCCAGAAGCCGACCGTCGGGCGGCAGTTCGCGGTCGAGAAATTTCAACAGGTCGCCGCGCAGCGGAAACACCTCGTCGTAGTGCCCCGCGAAGTCGGTGTAGAAGGCCATGGGCGAGCGGCATCCTTTGCATGTTGCCCCCGCGGGGCAGTCCCTGGCCGCCGTCAGGCGGCGGTGCGGTCAGCGCGTGTCTTCGAAGGCGGTTTCGGCGGGGTCCGGCGGCAGGTCCAGCGGCCGTCCCGATTCGCTCCACAGCCGCACTCCGCCCTGCAGGTGGTGCACACCGGGCCAGCCCAGAGCGCCATCCAGATATCGGCCCAACCGCCGCGTGCGCACGCCATTGCGGCAGACCAGGACGAACGGCTGATCGCGCCGGGCGACGCGATCGAACGCGGCCAGCCAGGCATCCAGGTCGTAGCGCTTGTACGCGTCGAAGAACGTCAGCAGGTGGCTGCCCGGGATGATCCCGGTCATCTCCCACTCCTCTTCACGCCGGATGTCGATCACAGGTGCCCCCGCCGCGGCCAGGGCCAGCAGGCCGCCCGCGTCCAGGTCGACGACCTGGGCGTGGGCGGGGGTGTTGAAGAGCAGATAGAGCAAGGCGAGCTCGTCCCGTCAGTCGACCAGGTAATAGACGACGGTCGAGACCACCCGCACCTTCTTGATGTGCGTGTTGTTCTGGTCGCGATCCTCGACCGTGAACTGCCCCTGCTGGGCCGACTTGATGCGACCGAGGCGGCTCTGGCTGTCCTGCGCGAACTTGACGGCCACTTCGCGCGCGTTGCGTGTGGCCTCCTCGATCATCGCCGGCTTGAGATCGTTGAGCTTGGTGAACAGGTACTGCGTCTGCGCCTGGTAGTCGTTGCCGCCCAACACGATGCCCGCCTGGCCCAGCTCGGCCAGCCGCTTCTGCGTGGCGCGGACCAGGTCGATGCGCGGCGTGTAGACGGTGACCGTGCGCGTGGCGCTGTAGCGCAGCGGCACGTCGCCCCCGCCCCCCCACTGCTGCGCCAGCTTGTCGGTCACGGCGGGCGGCGAGACCGTGATCTCGTCGTCGGTGAAGCCGGCTCCACGCAGGAAGTCGACGATGACCCCGGCGTTCTTCTCGACGGTTCCGTACAGCGCCGAAGCGTCGTTGGACGCGGCCGAGAACTGCAGGGGCCACAGGGCCACGTCGGCTGCCACGTCGCGCTCGGCCAGGCCCTTGACGGTCACCGTGCGGTCCAGTTGCTTCACCTGCAGGGCGCCGCGCCCCAGCAGCAGGCCCAGCGCCGCCAGGCCCAGAAAGATACCCAGCGCGATCACGTAGGCGCCGCGGCCGTTCGTCTGGCTCATCGTCCCCTCCCCCGAGGCTCCCGGCACTATTTCTCGAGCTGCCGCACCGCGTCGATGACGGTGCCGTCGACCCACTTGATGGCGGCCACGACCCTCTTGCCCAGGCGCGGCTTCTCGGCCGCGCCGCCGCACAGGTCCTCCACCTCGCGCTTGATGTCGATCAGCGGGCGGATGGGCAGCGACGAATCGCGCAGAGCCTCGGTCAGGTCGCGCCGCAGCGGGTTGATGGCGATGCCGCGTTCGGTCACGATAACATCGATCAGTTCGCCCGGCCCGCACAGGGTGGTCACTTCGTCGACGATCACCGGGATGCGGTCGCGGTAGCTGGGGATGGGCAGGATCGTGCACTTGCTGAACAGGCAGTTCTGCCAGCCGCCGATGCCGTGCAGCAGCCGTCCGTCGCTGTGGGTGACCACGTTGCCGTTGAAGCCCAGGTCGACTTCGGTGGCGCCCAGCACGACCGCGTCCAGCATCGAGGCGAAATTGCCCTTGCCGTGCCAGTTGTAGCTGGTGAAGGGCGAGGTGTTGACGTGACCGGGGTTCTCGCGCATCGAGCGGACGCCCGCGAGATCGAACGTCTGGCCGTCCAGGATGTAGTCGGTCAGGCCCTCTTCCAGCATGTCGACCAGGTACTGGTTCGAGCCCCCGCGCACGAAGCGCGCCTTGATCCTCCGGCTGCGCATGATGTCGCGCAGGAAGAGACCGAACGACAGGGCCGTGCCGCCGGCACCGGCCTGGAAGCTGAAGCCGTCGCGGATGATGCCGGCTTCGTCGCAGAAGCGGGCCGTCAGCTCGGCGATCAGCAGACGGTCGGGCGACTTGGTGATCTGCGTGGAGCCGGAGACGATCTTCGCCGGATCGCCGATCGAGTCGATCACGACCACCTGGTCGACGTTGTTGCCCTGGATCTGCCAGGGGACGCAGGGGAACGGCACCAGATTGTCCGTCACCACGATGACGTGGTCGGCGAACTGGCTGTCCGCCAGCGCGAATCCGAGCAGACCGCAGGCGGCAGGTCCGCGGTCACCGGTCGCGTTGCCGAAGGGGTCGGCCGTGGGAGCCGCGATGACGGCGATGTCGATGTGGACCTCGCCGTCCTGCACCGCCTGCCAGCGGCCGCCGTGGCTGCGGAGCACGGCCATGCCGCGCATGCGGCCGTCGGTGCAGAAATCGCCCAGAGGGCCGTTGAGCGAGCCCTCGATGTGGTGGATCACGCCGTTTTCCATGTGCGCGATCATGCCGTCATGACAGGGGAAGCTGGCGCTGGGGAACCAGCGCAGGTTCTTCACGCCCAGCTCGGCGGCCGCGGCGAACACGAGGTTGGCCACGAGATCGCCGTTGCGCAGATGGTGGTGCGTGGAGATGGTCATGCCGTCCTGCAGGCCGGCGTTGACCAGCGCCTGCTTGAGCGACTCGACCGTCTTGTCGCCGTCGGCCGGATAGTCCGCGCAGCTGCGCAGCAGCGGACCGGCCCTGCGGCCGGTGGGATGGTGGCGCCCCACACCCGCGAAGGGCACGGCGGTCAGGCCGTTGATCTCGACCGGCACCAGGCGGCCGGCCGCGTTCTGCACCAGGCGGGTCATTCGGCGCCTCCCGAAACGTTGCGGACAGCCCTGAACGGAGGCAGCGGTGCCTCGCGCCACTCGGCGTCGAGCCGGCTCATGCGTACGGCCAGATCGACGGTCGCCAGCGCGCGCTTGACCACCGGCGCGTCGATCATCTTGGTGCCCAGGCTGACCACGCCCAGCCCGCGGGCCTCCGCATCCTCGTAGGCGCGCACGATGCGCACGGCCCGTTCGATCTCGTCGCCGGTGGGCGCGAACGCGTCGTGCACGATCGCGATCTGCCGGGGATGGATGCAGCCCTTGCCCACGAAGCCCAGGCTCTTGGCCTCGACCACCGACTGCCGCAGGCCCTCTTCATCGCCCACGTCGCTGAAGACAGTGTCGATGGGCTGCACGCCCGCCGCGCGCGCGCCGTTGAGCACCTGCGCCCGGGCCCAGAACGACTCGGCGCCGGCCACCGTGCGCTGGGCGCCGATGTCCGCGGTGTAGTCCTCCAGCCCGATCGCCAGCCCCACCACGTTGGAGCTGGCCTTGGCGATCTCATAGGCCCGCCAGGCGCCGAGCGCCGATTCGATGATGGGCATCAGGTGCACCACGGGGGCGCTGACGCCCGGCCGGCCCAGTTCGGCGATGCGGCGGTCGACTTCGACGACCTGTCCCGGATCCTCGACCTTGGGGATGAGCACCAGCTGCACGCCGTGCGGCACGACCCACTCGAGATCGGCCAGGCCCTGCACGCCCTGGTTGATGCGCACCATGCGCTCGGCTCCCTGGAAATCGATCGCGCGCAGCGCGTTGCGCACCAGCGCGCGGGCGGCGTCCTTCTCGGCCGGGGCCACGGAATCCTCCAGGTCGAGGATCAGCCCGTCGGGGCCGTGCAGTGCGGCGTTCGGAAAGAACTTGGGTTCATTGCCCGGCAGGTACAGCCGGCTGCGGCGCAGTCGGCCGCGCTCGCTGGCCCGGTCCAGGCCCGCCCGCGCGGGCAACAGCCAGGGCAAGGCCGGCGCGTGGCCGGCGCGGCGCACGGCCGCTTCCAGACGGGCGGCCAGCACGTACGGCAGCGCGCCCATGTCGACGACCGTCACGACGGCGTGCTCGACACCGAGCGCGCCGCAGCCTTCGAGCAGTTGCGCGTGAATGGCCCGGCCGTACAGATCCGCCACCTTGCTTTGCAGCGAGATCCGGATGCCGCCGGAATCCTCCAGTTCGACGCCGATCCAGCAGTCCGAACGCACGCCGGCGTCACGCTTGCCGGCTTCGCCGACCCTCGACATGGCCTTGCCTCCGCCTGGTCCGGGAGCTGGCGGCCAAGGGGCCGTCGGTCCCGCGCAATGGGGGTTGAATGGGGCTGGGAGTATGATCGCCCACCGGCCCGGGCGAGGCAACCGGGGATCATCCGCGAAGGGCCGAATGTCGCCCGCTGGCAACGGTTTGGCGCGGCCTGCGCACCGGGGGATAATTCGCGGACCGTCCGCGAAGCGACGAAATCAACATTTCGCTTACATTTCGATAAAATGGACCTTGACAAGAGGTTAGTTGACCAAAATGGTGCCCGAAAGGGTCTGCCCGCGCCCTCCCGGAGCTGGGGATAACTTGGGGACAGAACGAAACGGCCTGAAACGCGACGACCCCGCCGGGCGGGGTCGTCGTCGTCGAACACGGAGAACCTGATTCCGCCCGTTCACACGGACGGCCTGCCACCGATCAATCTCAGGCTTCGGCGACCTGGGTGACCGTCGCGGTGAACAGCTTCCAGATCTTCTGCACCGAACTGATCTGCACCGTTTCGTCGGGCGAATGCGCGCCGCGGATGTTGGGTCCGAAGGACACGATGTCCAGGTCGGGATACTTCTCGGTCAGCAGCCCGCACTCCAGGCCGGCATGGATCGCCAGCAGTTCCGGCTCGGCGCCGAAGGCTTCGGCGTACCGCTTCCGGGTGATCGCCAGCAGGGGCGAGGCCAGATTGGGCTTCCAGCCGGGGTATCCCTCCGGCTGCTCGACGCCGGCGCCCGCCAGCACGCCGAGCGCACGGTGCTGTTCGACCAGCGCCGCCAGCGACGACATCACCGACGAGCGGCTGCAGCAGACGATCTCGACGCGCAGCCCGTCCGTCTTGACGACGCCGAGATTGGTGCTGGTTTCGACCAGACCGGGAATGTCCAGGCTCATCGAGCCCACGCCGTTGGGAATGGCCGACAAGAGATTCAGCGTGGTGGCGCTGCACTCGCGCGAGAAGCAGCGCGGCGCCTGCGCCGTGGCGACCTTCCAGGTGAAGCCGTCATCGACGCCGGCCAGTTCCTCGGCGGCAATGCGCCCGAAGAAGGCGTCGAGCAGCTGCTTGAAGCGGCGGGCCTGCTCGCGCGGCACGGTGACTTTCGCCTCGCATTCGCGGGGAATGGCGTTGCGCATGCTGCCGCCGTTGATCTCCACCAGGCGCACGTCCATGGCCGCGGCGGCGGCCTGCAGGGCGCGGGTCAGGATCTTGATCGCGTTGCCGCGGTGCTCGTGGATGTTGAGTCCCGAATGCCCGCCTCTGAGTCCCAGCACCGTCACCTTGCGCCCCACCGAATCCTTGGGCGCCTTCGCCGCGCGGTTCTTCAGTTCGTAGCGCGTGTCGCGGCCGCCGGCGCAGCCGATGAAGATGGCGGTGTCCTCCTCGGAATCGAGGTTGATCATCTTCTTCGCCGTGAAGAAGCCGGGTTCGACGCCGGCCGCGCCCGTCAGGCCGCGCTCTTCATCGACCGTCAGCAGGACCTCGACCGGACCGTGCGGCACGGTGCGGTCGTCGGCCAGGGCCAGGCCCATCGCCACGCCGATCCCGTTGTCCGCGCCCAGCGTGGTCCCGGTGGCCTTCACCCAGTCTCCATCGACGACCAGCTTCAGCGGATCGCGCGTGAAATCGTGCGCGGTGGCGGCGTTCTTCTCGCACACCATGTCGACATGGCCCTGGATCAACAGCGTCGGCGCGTTCTCGCGGCCCGGCGAAGCGGGAATGCACACCAGCAGATTGCCGACCTCGTCCTGCTTCCAGGGCAGCCCGCGACGGTCGGCCCAGCCCTTGAACATGCCCAGCACCGCGGCCTCGTTGCCCGAGCCGCGCGGGACGGCGCTCATCTTGTCGAAAATCCGCCAGACGGCGGCAGGCTGCAGCGATTCCAGGGTCGACATGTTTTCTCCTTCGGTCGGGTCGTCGCGGAGGACCGGCTCAGCCGGTCAGTGCGTGTACTCGAGGATCAGGCCCCAGTATCCGGCGCAGTACAGGTCACCGCAGGGGTCAATGGCAATGGCGTCGAGCTGGTCATGGCGCTCGGTGGCAAGGATGTTCCAGCCTTCGCCGGCGTATTCGAGCACCAGCCCGTTGCTGCCCGCGGCGTAGACCGTGCCGTCGGCATCGCCGGTCAGTCCGAACAGCGGAAAAACGGTGTTGCTGCCGCGCGATTCCCAGATGATCCCGCCTCCTTCGCCGTTCAGGCTGTGGAGCGAGAGGCCGGCTTCGCCGACGACCACGGTCTCTCCGCGCGGACGGCACCAGACGGCTTCGAGCGGTCCGGACACGCCACTGACCAGGGGTGTCCAGACGATGCCGTCGAAATGCAGGATCGTCCCGCCGAGACCGACCGCATACACGTCGCGCGGTCCGCGACCGTGGACGGACAGCAGCGGATAGGTGGTGTTGCTCACCATGGCTTCCCAGACGAAGCCGTCGAAGTGCATGATGATGCCATCCTGGCCCACGGCGTAGATGTCTCCGTTGCCGTTGCCCCACACCGCTTCCAGATTCGCGCGCGAAACCAGTTCCCAGACGGTCCACGGACGGCCGGTCCGATAGCGCATGATGACGCCGCCGCTGCCGACGATGAAGAAGTCGTCCGGCCCGGTGCCCCAGACGCCGGCCCAGTCCACATCCGGCATCTGCGGCGAGATGTCCAGCCAGCCCGCGCTCCCTCCCAGGAGCACGGTTCCGTTCTTGCCCACGGCCACGGCGGTTTCGCAGTCGGCGGCCCAGATGCCGGTCAGCCAGTGCGTGCGCCCTTCGTTCAGGGTCTCCCAGGCCGGATCGGTCAGGCGCATCACCAGGCCGTTGTAGCCGACCAGCAGCATCGAGCTGTCGCCGTCGCCCCACAGTCCGTAGAGATAGCGGCCGCCGGCCACGTTGCGGCTCTCCCAGACGCCGTCCTGCAGCGTCAGATAGACGCCGTTGGCGCCCACGGCCACGGGAGCCTTGCCCGGCAGGCCGCGCACGTCCCACAGCCGGTCGATGACGCCGCTGGCCTGGACCTGCCAGGACACGCCGTCGTAGTGCACGATGGTGCCGAGCGCGCCCACGGCGTAGACATCGTCGCCGCTCGCGCCCCAGACCGCATCCAGAGCCTCCGAGGTGCCGCTGACCATCGGCGTCCACGCCGCGCCGTCGAAGTGCAGGATGACGCCGTCACGTCCGACGACGAACACGTCGTCCGGCGCCGAGCCCCACACCGAATAGAGAGTGGAACTGGTGCCGCTGGCCAGCGCCGTCCAGGCGGTCCCGTCGAAACGGCTGAGCGCTCCGCCCTCTCCCACGGCGTAGATGTTGTCCCACGCCGTGCCCCACACCCCGTGCAGGTCGCCGGTGGTGCCGGGGTAGAGTGACGTCCAGTCCTGGCCGTCGAACCGCAGGCACAGACCGCTCTCGCCGACGACCATGACGCGGTCGGCATCCGCGCCCCACACCGAACGCAGATTCTGGAAATACTCGAAATGCCAGGTGGTCCAGGAGCCGTCGCGGTAGCGGCTGACGGCGCCGCGTTCGCTGGTGACGAAGAAGTGCGTGGGCGATACGCCCCAGACCGACCGGTTGGTGTATTGCGGCTCCAGCGACGTGACCCACCGGCGGCCGGCCGGCGGCGCGACCGGATCATCGTCGCAGCCGGCAAAGGCAAGCAGGGCCAGCGCCAGTAGGGCGCAGGCCAGCACGCGCGCCATTGCACGGGTCGTTCGGGATGTCCTGCCGGTATGCACGATGCGTTTCCCATCCGGACCGGAAATGGCCGGCCCGGGGGCCGGAATCGGAAGTCCCATACTAACACAACGCGGCGCGCGCGGCAGGGCGAAAACCCGGCCCCCGGCGAACGCTGCTCAGCGTACCGCCAGCAGCGGCGACGCGCCTGCCGCCCAATTGCCGCGCTCGGGCCGTCCCTGCCCCGCCGGCAGGATCAGCCAGCTGTACTTGCCGTAGTGGGACACGCGGTCGGCCAGCCCCGGCAGCCGTTCGGGGGACCCGCACAGGACCACCAGCGCGGTGCGGCCCGGGCGTTCCGGGTCGGCCGCGGCATAGACCAGGTCGGCGGCGTCCAGGCTGAAGCGCCTGCCTTCCAGGAAGATGGTCCGGCCCGATACGGTCAGCCCCGGCGCGGTCAGACGAGCCAGCAGGGCCGGGCCGGGGTTCAGGACAACGGCCGTGCGGTCATCCGCGGGCCAGACGCCGTCCGAAACCACGGCGGTATCGCTTTCGGCGAACGCGCGGGCGAAAGCCAGCGCCGCGGCCGCCAAGGGTTCCTTCGGGGCGTCGACGATGAAGGCGTGGCGGTCGCTGCCGAACACCTGGCTGATGGTGGGCTCGATCTCGGCCGGGTCCAGCCGCCGGAACAGATGGCAGTCCGGATCCACGGCCAGGCGGGTGGCGCCGGCGACCGGAAGCGTGAACGACGCCTCGCCGCCGGACAGGGTGACGACATGCTCGGTTTCGGCGCCGCCGGGGCCGGTCACGCGCACGGGCACGGCCAGCGTGTAGAGCGGCTCCCCCTGGCGCAGCCGGAACGACACCGCACCGGCCTCGAAGCGAACGTCCGCCAGCGCCAGCGACGGGGCGCCCGTGCGCGTCAGCCACTGGGCGGCGAAGTCGTCGCCCAGGCCGAAGGCGCCCAGGAAATCGCTCCAGGCCGCCGCGCGGAAACGGTGCGCCGCCGCCACGTCGCGCAGCGCGGCCAGGAAGCGCTCGCGTCCGATCAACCGGTCCGCCATGTGGAAGACCATCATGCTCTTGCCGTAGCCGACCGCGCGCGTGGCTCCGCTGTGGCGGCTGCGGAATGCGCTCAGCGGGAAGTCCTTGGCCGGATCATCGACGTAGGCCGCGTAGTCCTTCAGGAGATTGCGTCGGTATTCGCGCGCGGCGGGAGCGCCCTCGAGTTCCTTGTAGTGGTAGTCGGCGCACCAGGTGGTCAGTCCCTCGCACCAGTTGCCCTCGGCCGGGTCGACGAAGACGGAATTGCCCCACCAGTTGTGCGCGATCTCGTGTCCGAAGGATGTGTACGGGATGAACGGCAGCCGCAGCACCTGCCCGCCCAGCAGCGTGTAGGAGGGCATGCCGTAGCCGGTCGGGAACCAGTTCTCGACGGTTGCGAACTTGGCGTACGGATAGGGGCCGATCATCTCCTCGTACATGGCGATGTAGGCGCGCGTGCGCTCGAGATAGGTGGCCCGCAGCGGCGGGTCGTCGGACAGGAGGTAGGTGCACGATTCCAGTCCTTCGCGGATCGTCTCGCAGGTCACGAAAAAGCGGTTGGCCACCAGATCGAGGCTGTCGCTCGGATCGGGGGACCGCCAGCGCGTGCGCAGGCGGCCGCCGCTCTCGAGGTGTTCGATCCGCTGCCCCTGGGTCACGGTTTCGTAGCCCGCGGGCGTATCCAGACGCAGATCGTAGGTGCCGAGCGCGCCGTCGGCCGTGGCCAGCCAGCCGGACATCGACGAGAGGTAGATCCCTTCGGCCGAAATGGTGGCGCTGATCTCGCCGCCCACGTTCTCGCGCGAGAACTCGACCTGGTCCACCGGCGCGTGGAAGGTGCCGTGGGCCTCGATCAGCAGTTCGCCGCCGCCGGCCAGGCCGGCCGCCGCGACGTCGAGGCGCTGCCAGGGGCCGCCCTGCTCCGGCACGTCTTCCACCCGGGTGACGATCGCGGCCGCGTCCAGCGGCGCGGCGCCCGGACCGCTGATCCGCGTGAACGTGAGTCCCGCACCCAACCGCAGGTGATCCAGACCCGCCGGCAGGATCAGGCGGTCGCTCAGCGTGACCGTATGGCCGTCGATGTCGAAGACGGCCTCCACCTCATGCGTCAGCACGGGCGTCGACGGGGCGGCGCCCACATTCCCGGCTCCCGCGCAGACGCCGGCTGCCAGCACGCAGGCGGTCAGAATCCCGAGCCGCGCGTGCGGTCGGCCGCTTCCGAGTGGATATGTCATCGTCGCTCTCCCGGCGGCCGCCGCGGGCCGCGGTACGGTTTTCAGTCCACCACCACTTCGATCCAGGGCCGACCGGTCAGATACTTCGCCGCTGCCGCCTGCAGTTCCGCCACCGTCGGGGCTGAGCCTCCGGCCAGGCCGCGCGCGTACACGGACAGGTCGCCGTCCAGTTCGGCCATCGCCAGATAGTAGGCCTGACCCAGCGACGACAGGCGCCGCATCATCAACCGGCCCCGTCGGGCGGCCTGCGTGCGCTCCACTTCACCGGCGGTGATCGTCGAGGCGTCGAAGCCGGCGATGAAGCCTCGCAACGCCGCCAGTCCTTCTTCGCGCCGGTCCGTCGGCGGATTCAGCCACGCCGTGAGCGTGCCCTGCCCGCCTTCCAGTTCGATCCCGGCGCCGACGCTGTAACTGAGGCCCTTCGTCTCGCGCAGGTCCATCGCCAGACGATCGCTCAGGATGGAGATCAGCAGGCCCAGGGCCCGCTCGTCGGCCGGATCGACCGCGAACACCGAGCCCAGCCGGATCGCGGTCAACGACCCGCCGACCGTCGCCGTCGCTGCTCCCGCCGCGGTGGTGACCGGCAGCAGAGGCAGAGCCGGCGTCGGTTCACCGCGGCCCGGCAGCGCGGCGGCCACGTCCCGGCACCACTGCGCGTGCGTCTGCGGGCCCACGCAGGCGATGATCAGGTTGCGCGGCGCGAAGGCTTCGCTGAAGACGTCGCGCACCTGGCGGTAGGTCAGCGCACCGACGGAACGCGGGTCGCCCTCGGGCGGCAGCGCCAACGCATGGTCCCCGTACAGTTCGCGGTCCAGCAGCGCATCCGCGGTCGCCCGGGCGCTGCCCTGCTGGCGGCCCAGATCGGCGACGCGCTGGTCGCGGACACGTTTGAAGTCCGCCTCGTCGAAGGCCGCGCCGCGCAGGGCGTCGGCCAGAAGCGCCAGCACCTCGCCGCCGTGCTCGGCGGCGCATTCGATCCGGATGAAGCTGTAGCGTCCGCTCGTGTAGTAGTCGTCCATGGGGATCCCGGGATCGTCCACCGACTTCACCAGCGCGCCCAGTTCGCGAAGCCGCGCCGCCAGGCAATCGCCGTCGCAATCGGACGTGCCCTCGTCCAGCAGCCGGTGCGCCAGGTCCACGGCGCCGGCGCCCGCCAGATCGCGATCCAGGCGCGAGCGCGCGCGCACGGTGATGTGGATGGCCGTCAGCGAACTGGCGGCATTGGTCTGGCTGACCACCACGGCCCCGGTCGGCAGAACCGTTCGCTCGACCTCCGGCGCCGCGGGGGCCGTCGGCGGCGGAGCGGTAGCCGGGGCTTCGGACGGCGCCGCCGGCGGCGGGCCGCCCGGCATGCCGGCGGGTTTGCCCTGGCCGCCCATGCCGGCGGGCATCCGCATCCCTGCGGGCATGCCGGCGGGCATCCCCGCGGGCTTGCCGCCCGGAGCCGCCGCCGGCGCCTCGGTCGCGCCCGGCTCGATCAGGACGCCCAGGCAGGGCGCGCCGGCCAGCCAGCGGTCGAGCACGCGCGACACGTCTTCGTCGGTCACGGCGTTCAACTGGTCCAGATAGCTCACGAAGAGGTCGGGGCCGCCCTGCACGAGCGCGTCGGCGATGTAGATGCCGGTCATGCGCAGCTGCTCGCGGTTCAACAGCGTCTGCGTGGCGTTGAGACGCGCGATGCCGCGGATGGCGGACGGGTCGATGCCCTCGTTCTCGGCGTCGGCCAGCGCCCGCTGCACCAGCGGCAGAAGCGTCTCGGGATCGGTGCCGGCGGCCAGTTCGAAGCGCAGCATCAAGCGCCCGAAGCCCGGCGCGGATTCCCACCAGCTCGAAACGTCGGGCCGCACCGATTCATCCATCGCCGCCAGCGCCCGGGTCAGGATGCCCGCGCCGTCGAGGGTCAGCAGTTCGTTCAGCACCAGGAAGGCGAAGTGGTCGTCGGAACCCCAGGTCGGCGCCGCGAAGGCCAGGGTCAGCACCCGCTCGTCGCCACCGCGCCGGGTCACGCCGCGCGTCGCGTCGATGGGCCGCGCGGGCCGCGGAGCCGGTCGCTCGATCGTGCCGGGGGCCACGCCGCCGTAGTACTGGTCGAGCCAGGCCAGCGCCTGCGCGCGGTCGAAGTTGCCGGCCAGGGTCAGGATCATGTTGTTGGGCACGTACCAGCGGCGGTAGAACGCGTGGACGTCGTCCCGCGTCATGTGCTCGATGGTCGCGAGCGTGCCCACCGTCGGCAGTTCGAGATCCGACCCCGCGAAAACGATCTCGCGAATCGTGTTCTCGGCGAACTCGCCCGGACGGTCGCGGCCCTGCACGATCTCGCCGACGACGATCCCCTGCTCCTTGGCGAACTTCCCCTCCGGGATCAGCGAATGGAACAGCATCTGCGACTGCAGATCCAGGCCCTTCTCGAGGTGCTCGGCCGGAACGACCATCATGTAGTTGGTGTAGAAATCGGTTGTATTGGCGTTGTTGTAGGCGCCCACGGAATCGGCGACCTGGTAGAGATCCTCCTGCGCGTACTTTTCGGTGCCGTTGAACAGCAGATGCTCCAGCATGTGACTCATGCCACTGGTGCGAAAGTCCTCGCGCGCCGACCCCACCAGCACCTGCGTGTAGATGCCGACCATGGGCTGGCCGGGGTTGCGCAGCAGCACGACCGGCAGGCCGTTTTCCAGCCGCAAGATTTCCACGTTGTCCGGCAGGCGCGGCAGCAGCCGCGCGGCCTCCGCTGCGGGCGGCGCGGCGCGGCGCGGCGCGGCCTGGGCCGGCGCATCGGACAGCAGGGACAGGCCGCCCAGGATCAGCGAGACCGCGGTCAACGTCGGAACGAAGGGGTGGCGCACAGCGGACTCCTTGCCTTGCTGGTGTATGCCGGTCCGGCCCGATCAGCCGAGGGCCGCTTCGGCTCCATCGATGATGCCCACGAAGTCGTCGACCTTCAGGCTGGCGCCGCCGATCAGGCCGCCGTCCACGTCGGGCTGACTGAACAGCTCGTGCGCGTTCGAGGCCTTGCAGCTGCCGCCGTACAGGATGCGCATATGCGAGGCGGGGCTTTCGCCGAGCAGCCGGGCGACGACCTGGCGCGACCAGGCGTGCATCTCCTGCGCCTGGGCGGGGCTCGCGGTCTCGCCGGTGCCGATGGCCCACACCGGCTCGTAGGCCAGCACGGTGTTGTAGGGATCGACATACTGCAGGCGCGGCAGCACACCCTCGAGTTGCGCGTTGACGATCTCGCGCTCGCGGCCGGCCTTGCGTTCGCCCAGCAGTTCGCCGTAGCAGAAGATGGCCTTCAGGCCGCAGGCGTGCAGCAGGTTGATCTTGCGCACGAACAGGTCGTCATCCTCACGCTGGTACTGCCGGCGCTCGCTGTGGGCGATGATGACGTACTGCACGCCGGCTTCCTTCAGCATCGCGGGCGACACTTCGCCGGTGAAGGCGCCGCCGTCCTGGTCGCCGCAGTTCTGGGCGCCCAGCAGCAGGGGATTGCCGTCGGCGGCCGCCGCCACCGCCGGGATGGTCACGTACGGCGGACACACCAGCGCGTCACCGCGCAGCACACGGCCTCGCAGACGGGCGGCCACGCCGGCGGCCAGTTCCAGACCGGCGGCGGGACCCAGGTTCATCTTCCAGTTGCCGGCGACCAGATAGCGACGCATGGGGAACTCCTTGAGTTGGGATCACTGCCGCTGCGCCCCGCCCACCCTGGGCAGGAAAGCCAGCAGCAGCCGGGCCAGCCGATCACGCACCTGGTTGCCGACTTCCACGACATCCTGATGCGACAATTCGGGCTGGCCGGTTTCGCGCGCGGGATTGGTGATGCAGGACAATCCGACCGGCGCCACGTCCAGCCGGCGCAGCAGAACGGCCTCGGGAGCCGTGGACATGCCCACCGCGTCACAGCCCAGACGCCGCAGCATGCCGATTTCCGCTTTGGTTTCGTAGGCCGGTCCGTACATGCTGGCGTAGGTCCCCGCATGCATGGGCACACCGCAGTCGGCGGCCGCTTCGACCAGACAACGGGCCAGGTCCGGGTCGTACAGGTGCGGCACGCCGCCGACGCGACCCACGTCGGCCGCGACCGCGCCGCCGCCCAGAGGCGAACGAAACAGGCCGCGCAGGGCATCGTGGAAGTGCAGATCGACCTGGTCGCGGATGGCCATGAGGTCTCCGGGCACGTAGTGCCGGTTCAGGCCGCCGGCGGCGTTGGTGACCACCGCGACCTCCACGCCCAGGCAGGCCATCACGGCGGCCGGCAACAGCAGGAGCGTGGACGGTAGACCTTCGTAGGGATGCAATCGCCCCTGCATGACGATGACGGGAACCCCCGCCGCACGAGCGCACACCAGGCGTCCCCTGTGCTCGGCCACGGACGGGGTTCGGAAGCCCGGGATATCGGCATAGTCCACGGCGTGGACATCTTCCAGCGCATCGACGAAATCACCCAGACCGCTGCCCAGCACCAGGCCCACGCGACCGGCGAAGCCCCGGACCCGCAGCCAGGCCGCAGCCTCGCCGACCTGGTCGCGCCAGGCGTCCGACAGCTGCTCGAGGCGCGCGTTCAAGGGGCGACCGCTCCGCCCTCGACGCGCGGACGCCGGTCCAGATCCAGTTCATCCCGAAGCGCGGCAAACCTCGCCAGAGCCGCCACGACCATCTCGCGCTTGCGACGTTCGGGCAGGAACGCGCTCTTGAAGCCGTTGATCAGCAGGTTCTCGGTTTCCAGCAGCGTCAGGTCGAAAGTGTCGACCGCCAGCCGCAGTTCACCCGCCGGCGACGTGCGCGCGAACAACGTGTTGTCGGTGTTCAGGGAGACGCGCAGACCCATCCGCAGGAAGTGGCGGAAGGGGTGGTGCGCCAGGTCGTCGACCACACAGCTCTGCACGTTGCTGGACAGACAGATTTCCAGGGGGACCCGGTTGTTGGCCACATAGGCCAACAGATCCGGATCCTCTTCCAGGCGCGTGCCGTGGCCGATGCGGTTGGCGCCGCAGCGGTGCAGCGCCTGGTGGATCGAGGCGGCGCCGAACCCTTCGCCCGCGTGGATGGTCACGTTCTGGTTGTTGTTCATCACGTGATAGAAGGCCTCGGCGTGCCGCTTGGGCGGATTGTCGGACTCGTCCCCGGCCAGATCGAAGGCCACGACCCCACGACCCTTCCAGTCCACGGCCAGCCGCGCCATCTCCAGCGAGCGCGCGGGATCGATCTGGCGCAAACCGGTCACGATGATGTTGGCGGTGATGCCGGTGCGCGCCTGCGCCTCGTCCAGCCCCCGCCGGACGGCGGCCACCGCCTGGTCGCCGCTCAGCCCGCCCTTCAGGTGCATCAGCGGGCAGAACCGCACTTCCAGGCACCAGACCGATTCGGCCGCGTGGTCCTCGGCCAGTTCGCGCGCCACGCGGGCCAGCGAAGCCTCGTCCTGTAGCACGGCGGTGGTGTGGTCGAAGTGCTTCAGGAACTCGTGCGTGACGGCCTGCCGGTCCGGCGGGAAATAGAGTGCGCGCACCGCGTCCGGATCGTCCGGCATTTCCATCCCGCAGGCGCGGCCCAACTCCATGAAGGTGGCCAGCCTCAGCGAGCCGTCCAGATGGCAGTGCAGGTCGGTCTTGGGCAGAAGGCGCAGCACGTCATCGCCGATGGCGCGTCCGCGCAACAGGTCGCTCGGTCTGTAATCGCCCAATTTCAAGGATGCCTCCGCGGCAGCCGGCTCTCAGCCGACCGCCTTCTCGTGCTTTTCGAGGTGGAACTCGCGGATGATGCCCAGAAGCTCCGCCTGGGCCGACGGATCATCGCGCAGATTGATCTGTTCGGTGTCGAGGATGCGCACCGGGCACAGCGCCGGGGCGCGCTCGATCCAGTCGTTGTAGGCCGCGTCCAGGTCCTGCAGGAATTCGAGCGGGATCTCGGACTCGCAACTGCGGGCCCGCTGCCGGATGCGGTCCAGCGCCGTCTCGGGCCGGCATTTCAGGTACAGGATCAGGTCGGGCGGCTGCAGGAAGGCGGTCATGTTGCGGAAGATCTCGCGGTAGTTCTCGTAGTCGCGGTCGTCCATGCAGCCGCGACGGTGCAGCGTCGGCGCGAAGATCTCGACGTCCTCGTAGATCGTCCGGTCCTGCACCGCCGAACCGGGCTGCGTCAGGATCTGCCGCTGCACCTCGAAGCGCTTGCTCAGGAAGTACACCTGCAGATGGAAGCTCCACCGCTGCATATCGCGGTAATAGTCGTCCAGGTACGGGTTGTTGATCACCGGCTCGAAGAACATCCGCCAGCCGAAGACCTCGCCGAGCATGGTGGTGATCATGCTCTTGCCCACGCCGATGTTCCCGGCGATCGACAGGTAGAACGGCGTGGCGGGCTGGTCCTTCTTCGGGAACTGGCGTTTGAGGGAGCGGAGATCCACGGGCGGCCTTCCGGCAGGTAGCAAGCAGCCCGGGGACGTGTGCCGCCCCGGGCCGCCGGTACGTTTGCCGCAATATTACCGCTTCGCCGGGCGCGCGGCCAGTGACAAACCGCTTCCCCCGGGGACGCGGCCGGGACCGGTCAGCGACCGACCATCTTCGTCAGCATGGCCGACACCTCGCCCAGGCCCGCGCCCAGCTCGTTGAGATTCTCGCTCGCCTCTTCGCTCTGGCCGGCGATCTGGGCGTTGCGCTGGCTGACCTGGTCGATCTGGCCCACGGCCACCCGGATCTGACCGATGCCGTCGGCCTGTTCCTCGCTGGCGGAGACCACGCGCGCCATCAGTTCGACGGTCTGGTCCACGTTGAGAGTGATCTCCTCCAGGATGCCGCCCACCTGCTGGGACGCAGCAACGCCGTGGGCGGCGCTCTTGCGCGAAGCCTCGATCAGCGCCGTGGTTTCCTGGGCCGCCCGAGCGCTACGCTGGGCCAGGTTCCGCACCTCTTCGGCCACCACGGCGAATCCGCGGCCGGCGTCGCCGGCCCGCGCGGCCTCCACCGCGGCGTTGAGGGCCAGCAGATTCGTCTGGAAGGCGATTTCGTCGATCGTCTTGAGGATCTGCGCGGTGCGGTCGCTGGCCGTCTTGATCTCGGCGATGGCCCCGAGCATTCCGGTCATGGCCTCGCCGCTGTGGCGGGCATGCTCCAGAGCCTCCAGCGCCACGGCCTGCGCCTTTTCGGCGCTGCCGGCGTTGGCGCGCGTCTGGGAGGCCATGGTCTCGAGCGAGGCGGAGGTCTGCTGCAGGCTCGCGGCCTGGTTGGTGGCCCCGTCGACCATCTGGCCGCTGGTGGCGGACAGTTCGGCCGCGGCCCCGGTCAGGTGCGACACATCGTCCAGCAGCCGCCCCGCCACCGTCCGTACGGGGGCGATCACCAACCGGTTGATCAGGATCGCCAGCGCACCCGCCACGACCAGCAGCGCGATGACCGCCGCGACGATGGTCGCGAAGCTGGCACGCGCCAGCGCCGTGTCCGATGACTTGGTGTCCAGCGTGACGCTGGCCAGGCCGAGAACGTCGCCCTCCCGACTCGCCTCGTGGCAACCCAGGCAACTGGCCGCGGCCAGCACCGGCGTCACCGTGCGCCAGGTGTGCGTTTTGTGATCGATGACGATCTGCTCCTTGCCCGAGGTCAAGGCCAGACGGTCCACATCATCGACCGGGTCCGCGCCGGCCCGGGCGCCGAATTCCGCGGCCACGCCGGGCGCGCGCACGGCGTGGACATCGGACAGTGCCGGCAGGGCCGATACGTTCTTCAGATACATTTCCAGGCCGTCCATGTCGCCGGTCTCGCCGAAAACGGACATGGCCGCGGTCATGCTGGACGCGGTGAGTTCGGCCGCCGCGGCAGCCTGCTGCGAAGCCAGGCGATTGAGCGAGAAGGCATTGTACGCGGCGGAAAGGCCCAAAACGACGACCAGGCACACAACCACCGACGCGATGACTTTCTCCCTCAGAGCCATGTAGATCCCCTCCCCCAAGCGAGGCTCGCACCGCTCCGGACATGGGCGGCACGCAAACCCGATCCGGGATGGTATCGACCGGCGATCGGCGGATCTTAATTGAAATTCAAATCCCGGAAGAGAGCCCGGCGAACGGCGCCGGGCCCCTGGTCAGGGTCGGACCGGCGGGGGTTCGCGGTTGACGTAGATATAGTGCTCGCTGGAGATGAAGCGGCGGACCTGCCCGCTGCCGGGCGTGACCAGGAAGACGTACGCCCCGTAGTTGACGTCGTCGGCATTGGTGCCCACGCGCACGTCCACCAGCGCCAGGGACGACGGCGCCGGACAGGATTCCGCGGTGCCGAACTGCAGTTCGTAGTGGCCGGCCGGCGAGAAGATCTGCACCCGGTCGTTTCCGGTGTCGGCCACGAAAATACGTCCACTGCCGTCGACCACCACTGCCGCCGGAGCCGTGAAATTGCCGGAGTCCCGGCTGGGGCCGCCGACCCACCCGGACTGACCGCAGACGGCCGCGTCACCCAGCACGAAATCGGTGGCCGCCGAGGGCTCGCAGGTGATTTCGAATTCGACCACCCGCCCGCGCAGAGGGTCGATATCGTTGACAGCGGGCGTCGTGTCGTCCTCGTCCGGCGTGCCGTCGAAACGGATCACCCAGTTGCGCAGCGTGTCGGTCTCGCAGACCAGGAGCATGCCCTCCGAGTCGACGGCCATACCGGCCGCCTCGTGCACCGAACGGGCTCCCTCGCCCTCGGCGCGGGTCAGGATGCCCGTCGGCGTCAGGCCGTTGAAATCGTCGAACGCGTAGCGGTGCACGACGGCAGAATCGGGATCGGCCAGATAGAGGAACGTGCGCGCTCCCGGCACCAGTTCGATGCCCCGCAGATCGGCCGCCAGCGCCCGCACGCTCTGTACCGCCGGCAGATTCGTGGAACCCAGGGGCGCCAGGTCCGCAACGGAGTACCAGTGCACCGTGTGGGTGCCCTGGTCCCAGACGAAGACGACCTCGTCGTTCGGCCCCACGCAGACGGCCGTGGCATCCGTCAGACCGGCAACGCTGCCCACCACGTTGTACTCCAGGTCGCGCTTGGTCACGGCGTCGGGCGTGACCACGAACAGGCCGCCCAGGGACTGGGCCACCTGACGGGCGCCGGCATCGTCGAAGACCTCGTCCTCCAGCCAGGCGGCGACCGAGAACAGTCCCTGCGGCTGCGGAATCGCGATCTTCTCGCCGCAGCCGGCCGAGCCCAGGATCAACGCGACCACCGCGGGCGCCAGAACCGCCATCAGGGCGATACGACGGCTCATGGCTGCCCTCCCTCACCGGTCACGGCCTGCGGCCGGCGCCACAACGGCGAAAGATCGACCGAGATGTGATGAATGACGCCGAAACTGCCCATGTCGCTGTAGGCGTAATCGACGCGGATCAGCAGTTGATGGCGCTCGACCTGCAGGCCGAAGCCGGCCGCCAGGCCGCCTTCGGGGCGGTTGGTCTCGTAACCCGCCCGAAGAAACAACTGGCGCCGCACAGCCAGTTCGCCGCCCATGCGGAAGCTCTCCGAATAGTCCGACGGGTGGTTGAAGTCGGCCGTCGTGAGCAGCGACAGCTTCGGCGACAGGTCCCACGTCTTGGCGGCCCCGAAGGCCCCGACCGTCGGCGCCGGAAAGCTCTGGAATTCCGGTGCCGGCACGTAGCCGTCCGGTGCCGCCGGCGGCGAACCGGCCGGCCGGATGTCGCCGCCGAAATTGCGCACCGTGAATCCGACCCGCATGTCACCGACGCCGACGTAATACAGGATGCCGAGGTCGGCCAGAAACGCCTTCGTCTGGTACTGGTCCAGGTTTTCCTGGAAGTACTTCAGGGTGGCGCCGATCGAAAAGCGATCGGTCATGGCCCGCGCCACGCTGGCTCCGACAAAGAACTGGTTCGCGTCGAAGTACTGCCCGGTGCCTTCCTGGTGCAGTTCGTCGGTCCGCAGGATGTCGCCCGAGCGAAGCGCGCCGAACATAAGCCCCTGCGCGAAGTTCTGTCCGCGGCGATGGTAGGCCGCGTAATCCACGTCGATGTCGGCCGTCCAGGCGACATGACTGGCGAAATAGTTGCTTCGGCCCGGCGAGCGCATCATGCCCGCGGGATTCCAGAAAATGGCGGCTCCGTCGGTCGAAAGTGCCGAATAGGCCTGGCCCAGGGCCACCGCGCGTCCCCCGACGGGGATTCGCAGGAACTGGGCGCTGGACGTACCCGCATTCTCTTCGCCGAAGAGCCGGAGCATGTCGCCGGCCCGGGCGGGCGTCGCCACCCACAGCAGCGAAGCGGCGGCCAGGGCCAGACACGAACGGGTCGCGCGCGTTCCTACCATGCGTAGCTCACCCCCCACAGGATCGTCAGCGGATCCTCGATGTAGCTGGGATCCACCACACTGGTGGCGTACGGCTCGCTGTCGGTCGTGAAGCCTTCCTCGCCTTGCGGCTCGGTCCAGCCCGGGTTGAAGTCGCCCAATTTGTAGCCGTCGCCGGTCCAGGGATTGATGCGCCGGTAGTTCTTGCGGTTGAGCAGGTTCCGGATTTCCAGAGACAGCGTCAGGCGCTCGCGCTCGCGGAACTTCCAGAACTTGTTGAACCGGACGTTCAGCGACGACTTGTACGGGCCGGTGCGGCTGTACTCGGAGCCGCGCTGGTAGGTGCTCACGCCGAGGTACCGCATGGGCGTGTACCGCTGACCCGCCTCGGCCTGCAGCAGCAGGTTCAGGCTCCAGTTGGGCGGCACCTGCCAGCCGAAGACCACCGGACGGTCCTTCTCGAACACCGAGAGGTCGGCATTGACGCTGACGGCCCACGGTTTGTCCCACAGGAGCGGCGAGCGCGTCAGACTGCCGAGGTTCGCCGAACCGTCGTATTCCTGCCCGAACGAGGCCTGCAGATATGCCTCGTCGGCCGAGCTGTTGGTGCCGGTCGAGCGCTGGATCTCCAGGTTGGCCGAGCCGCTCAGCCACCGTGTCGTGCGCTTGACGATCGACAATTCCATGCCCAGGCTGCGTGCCGAATCGCCGTTGAAGTAGCGGACCGGGTTGATGGTCGTCGTGCCGGTGTCGTTGGGATCGGGCGTATCCTCGGCGAAGACGAAGACCGAATTCATCGACACGCTCTTGGCGTAGTCGAAGATGTCGCGGTTGAAGAACGTCAACCCGGCGCTCCACAGGCCGCCGAATTCGTGCTGGATGCCCGTCTCGTATTCGACGGTGATCTTGGGGTTGAGGTTCGGATTCCCCAGCAACTGGACCTTGGTCGCCGAAGTGGCCGTCAGCTGCGGGTACACGTACAGGAAGCGCGGCCACTGGTTGAAGTGCCCGTAGTTGAAGAAGAACTTGTCGCGCTCGGTGACCTTGAAACTCAGGCCCAGGCGGGGCGACAGGCGCACCTTCCAGTTGCGACCCAACGCGCGCGAGGTCCCGGCGTAGAATTCATCGGCCATGTCGCTGGTGATGAACAGGTAGTCGTCCGGGTGCGTCATCACATCCTCGACTTCGCGCCCCGGCGCCCAGAAGTCCGAGCGGAACCCGGCGTTGAGGATCAATCCCCTGTACTCGAGCTTGTCCTGGAAATAGGCCGCGCCGGTGACCGGGTGGGCGACGAAGATGTCCTCGCGGATGCCCAGCTTGCCGGGCGGCGGCGAAGCCAGCCCGCTGGCCAGGTCGATCAGCTGGATCTCGGTCGCCGACAGTTCCAGGCCGGTCTTGAACTCGTTGTGGCCGCCGCCCATGAACGAGTAGGCGCCCTTGAGCGTGTACGACTCCGAGTAGTGGTCGTGCCAGCGGTCTTCGCTGCCGGTCACCTGTCCGGTCAGGTTGCCCACGTTGCCGCGCGGCTCGTAGGTCGTGTAGTCGTCGTTGCCGTTGACGTTCGTGTGCTGCCGCGTGAAATTGCGGCCCAGCGTGATGTCGAACCACGACTTGTCGCTCAGCACCTGCCGGTAATAGGCCTGGGTCAGGATGTTCTCGTTGGTGAACGTCGCGTATTTGTCCAGGTTGCGCAGGAAGTTGAACGGGTAGCCCTCGCCCGCCAGATCGAAGCCCTGGCTGATGCTGATGTTGCGGCTGACGTTCAGGTTGATCTTGCGGGACGGGTCCAGGTTCCACGTCCACTTGGCCATGCCGTTCCAGTTGTTGTCCTCGCGCGGCGCCCAGAAGTCCTGGTCGTACAGCGGCGACTCCAGGCGGTTCTGACGGCTGAAGATCGGCAGGTAGCCGTCCTTGGTTTCCAGCGAACCGCTGACCAGCAGATACTGCGTGCCCGGCAGACCGAGGCCCAGCTTCCGCAAACCCGCCGCCAGCGGGTCGGGGCCCGACAGCGAAGCCTTGAAGATGTCGATGTTCTGGGGTTCGTTGAACGCGGTCAGGTCCCGCCAGTCCGTATAGTCGTCCTTGGGCACCGGATTCCACAGGTAGTCGCGCTTGAAGCTGGCGCGCGCCTCAAGGTAGTCGTTGCCTTCCTTGGTGGTGACATTGACCACGCCGCTGACGGCCTGGCCGTGCTCGGCGTTGAAGCCGCCGGTCAGCACCTCGATCTCGTTGATGATCGCGGGATCCATCTGGTATCCGTAGCCGCCGCCGCCGAGCGGGTCGTTCACGGCCATGCCGTCGACCACGAACATGGTGTCGTCGGCGCGGCCGCCGCGGATATGGATCTCGTTGTCCTGCATGGTGACGCCGGGCTGCAGCGCGATCATGTCGACCATCTGGTCCAGCGGCATGGCCGACAGCTGCTGGGCGCTCAGGAAATGGCTGCTGCCGGTGCGGTCGACTTCGATCAGCGCGCGCTCGGCGGCGATCTCCAGCGTCTCGGCCATGATGGCCTGTACTTCCAGGTGGAAGTCCAGGTTCACGACTTCGCCCGGGCGCAGCGTGACCGTCTGCGAACCCACACCGTAGGAGATGTACGACGCCTTCACCGTGTAGGTGCCGGCCCGCAGGCCGCGCATGATGTAGAAGCCGTCGGTGAAAGCCATGGTGCCGGAATTCGTGCCGGCGATGAAGACGTTCGTGTAGGGCATCGTCTCGCCGGATTCGGCGTCGAAGATGCGGCCCTTGATCGTGCACGGGGACAGCGGATCGACGGTCGTCGCAGCGGTTCCCGCTCCGGTCGGCGGAGAGGCCGTCTGGGCCGTCGCTCCGACGGCACCCAGCAGCGAAAGCAGCAGCAACGCCGCCGAAAATCGACGAATCCTCACGGCGCGACCACCCCCAGCTCGGATTCCAGGATGGCGCCGAGCACCGCCGACACCTGCGCCGCGTCGAAGAAGTCCAGTTGCACGCTGAGGCCCACGAACCGCGCCTGCGCTTCCAGGGTCCGCGAAGGCACCCGCACGCCGATCATCGGATCAAAGGGCGGCTGCGACGGCCGCGGCGGAACCCCGTAGCACTGGCAGGTCTCCATCCGGTACAACGCCTCGTTGTCGACGCCGGACTTGAGCAGCATGCCCACGCCGCCGACCGTCGCGATGCGCGTCGTCGCCATGTCGGGCAGCGCGCCGCCCTGGTGCAGGGCGAATTTGCCCGCCGGGAGGTACAGGGGCGCCGCCGGCGACGGTGAGGGGCTGACCCCGACCACGACCTGCAGAAACGCCTGAGTCAATCCGTTGGTCTGCCCCACGAGGCCCTTCGAGACGAACAGGACGGCGCCGGGCTCCGAACCGTCGACGGGCCACATGTACTGCTGAAGAACGCCGTTGAGTGCCGACGCCCGGGCGATGTTCGCGCTGCCGGAACCCGAGTCGACCCAGAGTACGGCGTCGAATTTCCGGAACGAATCGAGCAGGACCGACGGAGAGTCGGGCGAACCGACGACCCAGAACGCGTACCGGTCCCAGCCGCCGACGCCGTAATGAGTGTCGAGGATGGTTTCGTAGAAGGCGCGTTGCGTCGGGCTGAGCCCCTCCCCGAGGAAGAGGACCGGGCCCCGCGGTTCGCGAACTTCCCAGGTGTAGCTGAAGGACGCGTCCGAAAAGGCCTCGTCCTTGACGGAGATGCGCAACGTGCGCGCCGGGCCCGGCGGGACATCGCTCAGCGAGATCGTGAACTGCTTGATCTCGGCGCTCGAATTGAACGGCACGCGCACCCAGCCGATGGCCGGATCGGCGTCCGGATCATCCTCTTCGAAGGTGATCTCCGGCTCGCCATCGGCCAGCGTGTACCGGTAGAAATCATCCATCGTCTCGGCGCCGTCCAGGTCCAGGGCGAACATCCGGAAGTTCATCGGGCCCCAGTTGTAGTACATGGTGTCGACGGCGGCGTTGGGGTCCAGCGTGACGTTGCCGGACGCGTCGATCAGTTCGCGCTGCAGATTGCGCAGCGGGTCGAAGTCGCTCTGGAAATTCACCGCCGGCGGAAAGTTCCGCAGCGGCACGAACTGGACGACGGTGTCGCTGAGCGCCCCGCGGTCGTCCCGGCAGACCAGCAGGAAGGTGGCTTCGGCGTTGCCCTGGTCGTCCGGGGCGAACGTCATCGTGGTGTCGGTGCTGGTGGTCGTGTCCCAGGCGGCGGGCACGTCGGCGTCGGTCCGTACCGAGACGTAGAACTCCCGGACCCAGCCGTCCGAATCGGTGCCGCTCCAGCGGAACGTGCGCTGGTAGTAGCTCGTCGGATTCAGGGCGCCGCCCGGTTCCACCGGCCCCACGAAGAGACGCACCTGCGGCGGCTGGTTGGCCACCGTCGTCGGGTCGAACGGCTCGTTGGCCGCGCAGCCCGCGATGATGGCCGCGGCCGCGCCCGTCAGCGCCAGCAGGGCAGGCAGCAGGATCGGCCAGGGCCGGTCCGCACGGAGGGCTGGGAGCAGGCGTCTCACTTGATGATCACCAGCTTCCCGCGCTGGACTTCGCCGGTGGCGAGGTCGGTGACGGCGTAGATGTACAGTCCGGAGGCGATGGCGCGCACCGGCTCGCTGATCAGATCCCAGGCTTCCTGCCCCGAGTTCGGATCGTCGTGCTCAAGGGTCTTGATCAGGTCGCCCGCCAGCGTGAACACCTGGATGCGGCTGCGGGCCGGCAATCCGGTGAACCAGATTTTGCGCCCGGTTTCGGCGGTGCCGGCGGTGGACCGCGAATCGAACAGCGAGGCGGCGCGGTACGGGTTCGGGTAGACCCCGACGGTGCCCGTCGCCCCGCTGTCCGCGGCGCCCGGCCCCGGGTACACCAGATTCGAGTTCTCGTTGAACCCGCTCTCGAATTCGGGCAGACCGTCCTGGATGTCCGGCGCGCTGAAGGTCGTCACGGCGTACCAGTAGGGGAAGCCGTCCAGCAGCCCGTTGTCCACGAAGCGGCGCCGGCCCTGCTCGTCCCGGGGAGGCAGTCCGGTGTCGAAGCCGATGCCGTCGATGCGGTCGAACTGCGCCACCATGGTGGCCGTCTCGAACGGGTTGCCCGCGAGCGACACGGCCTGATAGCGATAGACGCGGTAGCCCTGGAAGTCCTCGCGGCCCGTGATCAGGCTGATGTGGTGCTCGGGCGAGCGCAATCCGCTGTCCGTGGGCAGCGGCTGACCATCGCTATCCAGCGAGTCGCCGGCGGCCCACGCGATGATGACCGAATTGTTCTGCGTCGAGAACTCCAGGCGCGGCGAAGGGGGGCCCGACGGAATGGTGAACCCGTCGTTGTAGGCCACCTGCGCCACCTTGCTGTTGGACAGCAGGCTCACCGAATCGGGCGCGGCCACGATGGCGAACGTGATCGAAAGCGTGTCCCCCGGGGCCCAGGTCGGGAAGGGGCCCGTCGACATGGTGGTGACCCAGTTGCCTGCCGCCGCGTAGTTGAACGCGGGCTTCTCGCCGACGTCGAAGTTCCCGTTGCTCATGATCTGGTACTTGCCGGGCAGCTTGACGCCGGGATCATCCGGGTTCTCGAACTCGTCGTCGCGTTCGGGCACGCCGCGGAAACGCCAGGCGTTGTAGGACACCGGCGCGATCGTGTCGATGGCCGCGGGCGCGATGTTGGTCCCCAGCAACCGGTAGCCGATCCAGCTGGTGGCCAGGCCTTCGTCGCCGTCCGCGTCGTGCTCGTAGGCCATCCAGATATCCGGATCCGTGGGCACGGTGTAGGCCGGATCGACGACGCCTTCGGGACCCCAGGCGCCGTTCAGGTCGTCCGAGAAATCCCAGCGATCGATAGCCTGCGAATCGTAGGGCGTCTTGTACTCCGTGTTGCCGACGGAGGTGTCGATCCAGAGCCCCAGATAGACGTCGCGCAACTCGCCGGCGCTGACGTTGATCAGCGTGTAGTCCATGATCACGAAATCGTCGGCGAAGGGATTGCCCCAGGCCAGCGCGCGCAACCGGACCTTGACGCCCATCTGCGTGTGGTTGCCCGATTCGACAACGGTGTAGTCGTCGAAGAACACTTCGATGTGCTGCGTGGCCAGGGCCGCCGGGTTGTAGTTGTCGGCGTTCTGGCTGTTCGACCAGACGCGTACGAAATTCTCGGGGTTGTTCGGGCTGTCGGAATCGTAGAAATCCTCGAACTCCCGGATGTCGTCGCCTTCCTGCAGACCGTTGGCGTCCTGGGCGCCGGTCGAGACGTTCAGCGTGCCGTCAGGCGTGCGGGCCCCGACCCAGATGCCGCCGCGGTAGATGTGCTCGACGTTGCTGTAGAGCGGGTACTCGCCGGAAGGCTGGTTGCGGTTGCTGAAGGCGTTGCCGAAATAGCCGAGATTCGTCAGCGTGATGCCGAGCAGGCCGACGTCCGTCAACAGGTTGGTGCGCGGTTCGGCCAGGGCGGACGTCGCCGACACGACGACCAGCAGCGTGGTCACCAGGCGGGTCAGGAGAAGACGGGGCAGTTTCAACGTCGACTCCGCGAACCCGGCGGCCCGGGCGGGGCTGCCGGAGCCGGGCGTGTGGGGACGCCGGACCGGCGCGGCGGACCTTCTTGCCGAAGCGTTCCCGCCGACTGAGATTGAATCCGAACCGCTGGTCCGGGGTAAGTCGGGGAAAAGTACCTTCCGGCAACGGCCCGTGTCAATCCGCCAACAGCTCGCGGAGCCCAAACCGCCGGGGAACTTCATGAATATTCCGTTCACGCCCGCCTCCACCCGCCGCCGGCAGACCTCCGTGCCGGGCGGCGCACCCTTCTGGCGGTTCATCGAGCTGTTCCCGCCGCAGGAGGATGTCTTCCTCCTGGACAGCGCCCTGGCCGACGGAAACCTGGGTTGCTGGTCCTTCGCCGGCGGACAGCCGCTGGCCACGCTGACCGGAAGAAGGCGCCCCGGAGGGGCCGGGGGCCTGGCTCTGGAGTTGACCATCCGGCGCGAACCCGACGGCTCGACGCCCCCACGGCCGCGGCACCTGGCCTGGGACGGCGACCCTTTCGCGGCGCTGCGCGCGCTCCGGGACGCCTATCGTACCCTGCCGGCGGACGACGCTGACGACGCGCCCTTCGGCGGCGGCCTGGTCGGCTGGTTCGGCTACGGCGCGGCCTGGGCCCTCGAGCGCCTGCCCTGGCGGACGGACCGGACAGAGCCCGCCGCGCCGGACCTGCTGTTCCTTGTCGTCGACGATGTGCTGCGCCACGACCACCGCACCGGGCAGACCACGCTGTCGGTGACTGGACGCGGTCCCGATGACGCCGCCGCGGCGCTCGACATCGAGAACCGCGCCGACGACTGGCGGCTGCGCCTGGAACGATTCGCCGCACCGTCCCGCGGTCCGGAAAGGGACGCCCCTGCTGATGACCTCGTCTCTTCGTGCGCCGGTCCGCCGGACCTGTCCGGGATCGCTACGGCCTGCGACGAGACCGCCTACCGCGCCGCGGTCGGCCGCTGCCGTGATCACATCCTGGCCGGTGACGCCTTCGAAATCTGTCTGACACAGCAGATGACGGCGCCACTGCCCGCCGAGCCGTGGGACCTCTACCGCGCGCTGCGCGGCATCAATCCGGCTCCGTTCGCGGCCTTCCTGCGCAGCGGCGGCGTCGCGGTGGCCGGCGCCTCGCCCGAGCGCTTCCTGAGCCTGGATGCCTCCGGCCGCCTGGAAAGCCGCCCCATCAAGGGAACGCGCCCCCGCGGCTCGACGCCCGCCGAGGACGCGCGCCTGCGCGACGAACTGCGCGACGCCGAAAAGGACGGGGCCGAGAACCTGATGATCGTCGATCTGGTCCGCAGCGACCTGGGGCGCGTGGCGCGCGTCGGCAGCGTGACCGTTCCCGAACTGCGGACCATCGAGTCCTACGCCACCGTGCACCAGATGGTCTCGACCGTGAGGGCGGAACTGCGCCCCGGCCTCGACGCGCTGGACGCGGTCCGGGCCTGCTTCCCCGGCGGATCGATGACGGGCGCGCCGAAGCTCGAGGCGATGGCCATCATCGAGTCGCTGGAGCCGTCGCCCCGGGGCGTGTATTCCGGGGCGCTGGGCTGGCTGGGCTACGACGGGGCGATGGACCTGAGCATCGTCATCCGCACGTTCGTGTGCGCGGGCGGCCAGGCTGCCTTCGGGGTGGGCGGCGCCGTCACCGCCGACTCGGAAGCGGGTGCCGAATACCGCGAGACCCTCGACAAGGCGCGGGCCCTGCTGGCAGCGCTGCGCTCGGCGCCGGCCTGCGCCGCGCCGGATGAAGGAGACCGTTCATGAGCGCACGTGGACCGGTGGTCATCCTGGACAACTACGATTCGTTCACCTTCAACCTGTTCCAACTCGTGGCGCAGCTTGACGACGGCGCCGAACCGCTCGTCTTCCGTAACGACGCCCTGACGCTGGACGACCTCCGTGCGCTGCAACCGCGCCGCCTCGTCATCTCCCCCGGCCCCGCCGGCCCGGATCGCCCCGGCTACCTGGGCGTGGGCACCGAGGCCATCACGGCCCTGGGTCCCGAAGTGCCCATCCTGGGCGTCTGTCTGGGGCACCTGGGCATCATCGACGCGCTCGGCGGACGCGTGGTGCGGGCGCCCGAACCCTGCCACGGCAAGACGTCGCTGATCCTGCACGACGACGCCGGCCTGTTCGCCGGCCTGCCCGAACCGCTGGAAGTGATGCGCTACCACTCGCTGATCGGCGAGCGTGCCACGCTTCCGGACTGCCTGCGCGTGACGGCCTGGACGGACGAAGGGCTGGTCATGGGCGTCCGGCACCGCAAGTGGCCTCTGTACGGTGTGCAGTTTCACCCCGAGAGCATCGGCACCGAATACGGGCCCGCGATGATCGGTCGGTTTCTGACCGACGGATTCCATCGCGACGTGCTCGTCGACCGGGACGTCTGACCGGGGCTCAGCGCAGATCGTGCAGCGCCCCGCACCGCGGGCATTTCGCCGCGGGCGTGGCGAAATCCGCCGGGATGCGCAGCGTGGTGCCGCAGGCGCACTCCACTTTGCGATAACCGTCCCGGCGGTAGAAGAAGTCGTCGACCTTCCGGGCGTTCTCGCGCGTCGAGGGAGCCGGCGTGGCGCCGGTCGATCGCGCCGTCTGTCCGGTCTCCGCATCCTTCAAAGCCGACCCCGGGATGACGCCGCCGCGCTTCGTCACCTCGCGATAGCTGCGATCGTAGTCGGCGAACCCCGCTCCGGCCATGGACCGCAGGATGCGGATGCGCTCGTCGATGGGCGGATGCGTGCTGGTGCCGTTGGCCGCCATCTGCCCGTTGCGCTTGAGCGGATTGATGATGTACATCGGCGCCGTGGCGCTGGTGGCCCCGCCCAGACGCTGCGGTGCCCGGCTGATCTTCTCAAGCGCCGAAGCCAGCCCCTCGGGATAGCGCGTGAACGACGCCGCCGAGGCGTCGGCCAGGTACTCCCGCTTGCGTGACACGGCGAAGTAGATCAGCTGCGCCAGGATGGGCGCCAGGATCATCAGCACGACCGCCAGGATGGCCACCAGGCCGTTGCCGTCCGAGCCGCCGTCACGGCGCGACCGGCTGCGGCCGCCGCCCAGCCACATGCCGCGCAGACCCGTTTCGGCCAGGATGACGATGGCTCCGGCCAGCACGCCGGCAAACAGCATCAGCTGGATGTCGCGGTTCCGCACGTGGGCCATTTCGTGCGCGATGACGCCCTGCAGTTCGTCGCGGTCCAGGGTGCGCAGCAGCCCGCTGGTGACGGCCACGGCCGCGTTCTCGGGCCGTCGCCCGGCGGCGAAGGCATTCGGGGCGGGGTCGTCGATGACATAGACCGCGGGCATCTTCGACAGACCCGACGCCAGCGTCATCTCCTCGACCACGTTGAACAGCTGCGGCAGGTCCTCCTTCTGCACGCGGTGGGCGCCGGCCACCGACAGCATGATGCTGTCGCCCTGGAACCAGGCCGCGAGCGTCATGACCAGCCAGACGACCAGGGCGATCAGCACACCGCCGGTGCCGCCGCCCTGGCCCAGGAAGTACTCGCCGCCCGCCCAGCCCAGCGCGCCCAGCAGCAGGGCCGCCGAGATCACCAGACCGATGGACTTGCGGCGGTTGGCCGCGATCTGTTCCCACATGGCGCGTTCCCCGTCAGCTGAAGGAGACCTTCGGCGCTTCGCGCTGCACCTCGTCCTTCACTTCGAAGAAGGTCTCGGCGCCGAAATGGAACATGCCGGCGACGATGTTGCCGGGGAACATCTGAACCTTGTTGTTCAGGTTCATGACGGTCTCGTTGTAGAACTGGCGCGCGAACCCGATCTTGTTCTCGGTGCTGGCCAGCTCTTCCTGCAGGCTCGCGAAGTTCGTGCTCGCCTTCAGGTCGGGGTACGACTCGGCGACCGCGAACAGGCGTCCGAGCGCCCCGGTCAGGCCGGCCTCGGCCTCGACGCGCTGCGCCATGGTGCCGGCCCCGGACACCGCGGCGCGGGCCTGCGTGACGGCTTCCAGGGTGCCGCGCTCGTGCTGCATGTAGCCCTTGACCGTTTCGATCAGGTTCGGGATCAGGTCGAAGCGGCGCTTGAGCTGCACGTCGACCTGGGCCCACGACTCCTTGACGCGGTTGCGGGCGGCCACCAGGCCGTTGTAGATGCCGATGCCCCACATCACCAGGACCACGGCCAGACCCAGCAGCACCAGCACGGGAACCAACAGCAGAGCCATCACTTACCACCTTTCGCCGGGAACATCTCCCGGAGGAAATCGAAGACCGCCGGCGGCAGGCCCCAGCCGGCCGCGTCCAGTTCACCGGTAAGGGCCGCCACCTCGGTGGCGTCGAACCACAGGCCGCAGTCCTGCGGGCAATGGTCCACCACTACCCGCCGGTCGGGCCCGATATTCACCTTGTCCATGGGCTTGTCGCAGAGCGGGCAGGTCCGCGTCGCCTCTTCGGAAACCGCCGCCGTCACGGCCAGCGGCCTGTCGTCGCCCAACAGAAGGGACAACTCGCCGCGGTCGAACCAGACGCCCTCGCATTGGCCGCACAGGTCCAGCTCGATCTGCCGATATTCGGCCACGTACATGGGCACGCGGCAGGCGGGACACTTCATGGCGCTCCTTTCCCCCGCGGACAGGATCCACCATGGCGGACGATTCTGCAACGCCGGGCTGAGCGACGGGCACGGTCCGGTTTGAGCGCCCCGCCCCGGCGGTGGACGGCCCCGGCGCCATGTACTATATCTTTCGCGCCGCCGCGGCGGCTCCGATCGCCTCCAACAGACAGGAACCGCCATGAGCTACCCGGTGAACGAAAGGCAGCTGATCCGCGACTGCGAGATCGGCGAGGGCACGAAGGTCTGGAACTTCGTCAACATGTACGGCTGCAAGATCGGCCGCGACAGCATGATCGGCACGTTCGTCGAGGTGCAGGGCGGCGTGACCATCGGCGACCGCACGCGCGTGCAGAGCCACACCTTCATCTGCGAACTGGTGACCATCGGCAACGACGTCTTCGTCGGCCACGGCGTCATGTTCATCAACGACACGATGCCGCCGCAGCCCGAGAAGGAAAAGTGGAAGGCCACCCGCATCGAGGACGGCGCCAGCCTGGGCTCCAACTCGACGATCCTGCCGGTCCGCGTCGGGAAGAACGCCGTGGTCGGCGCCGGCGCCGTGGTGACGAAGGACGTGCCCGACGGCGCGATCGTCGCCGGCTGCCCCGCCCGCATCCTGCGCTACAAGGAAGGCTACGGCCCGAAGAAGTGACCGTCCCGGACCGCGCCCGGGGCGGCCCGAACTGACGTCATCCACGGCGGGGTTTCCGGGCGCCGGCCCGGAGACCCCGCCGTCGCTTCAGATCCCGCTGCGGACATCATCATCCCCCGCTTGGTGTTACGAATTTCCACAAGATCGGTTGAGCGTCCGGATTGCAATCCTGGGCTGTTCGGCTCCATAATCGCCGCCTGGGTCTTCGGGACCGCGCCGACCTCGCCCTGACGATGCGCATTCGACGAGGGGGAGGACCGCTCATGAAGCCCATTCCATCGCCGATGGCGGCCGTCCTGGCCATGGCTGGCCTGCTTGCTGTGAGCCACGCCGCGGGTGCGTTCGCGGGCGTCGATCCGGGACGGCCCCGGGCGCCGGGCGAGATCATCGTGAAGTTCAGGCCCGGCTCCCCGCCGGCGCGGAAGGCGCTGCTCGTGCAGGGCCGCCCGATCCGGGAATTCCGCTCCATCGGCGCCGAGCACTGGAAGCTGAGCGGCCGCCCGGTCGAGGCCGCGGTGGCCGCGCTCGAGG
>JAIFKS010000007.1 GCA_020049465.1 bacterium
CACGTCCTTCACTTCGCCCTCGACGCCAAAAGACCGCAGCGTCGACTCCAGGAGATCGGCCGCGGCGTCCAGTTCGGTGGCCGCCACGGGCTGTCCTTCCGGACCGGCCGGGGTGAGCAGTTCCAGTCCCGGCAGCTTCATCGGACCGCGGGCCGGGCGGCGCGCCTTCGCCGCCGCGCGCGCGGGACGGGCCGCCGCCGCATCATCGTCCAGTTCCTCGCCGTCGGCGCCGGGCAGGGCGACGGCTTCGGCCAGGTCGTCGGCGAAATCGGCGTCGTCGTCATCAATCGTACCGGAAGCCGGTACCGGCGGATTGTGCACGACTCTTTCACGGGCTTTGGCCGCGGCGGCGACCGCGGCGCGCGACATCTCCGGTTCGGCGGGCGCCGACTCCCCCGTCTCGTCCGCGTCCGCTGCGCTGCGCCGCGGCCGCGCCGCCCACGCCTGCGCCACGGCCGCCGCAAGCCGCGGACCGGAACCGCCCAGCCCCCGACCGATCGCGCGGCCCAGCGCCGCGAACATCCGCGCCAACGGGCCTCCGATCAGGCCCAGCCACGCCAAACGGCGTCCGGCCATCAATCCCGTCACCGCCAGCAGCGCGGCGGTGAGGAAAATGCGCCCTCCACCGGCACCGAAAGCCTGGTGGAACAGCCCCGCCAGATGGAACCCCGCAGCCCCACCCCAGTTCGCAGCGCCCGGCGTGCCCAACGGCCAGTCCGGCTGACCGAACCAGGTCGCCGTCACCAGCCAGATCGGCAGCGCGCGCAGCACCCAGCGGCCCGGACGTGCCAGGTTCCCCATCAGGGATCCGACGCCCAACGCCAGCAGGACCACCGGCACCGCCCAGCACCAGAGCGCACCGAAGCCCAGGCGCCACCCGACATTGAGCAGGGAGCCGACCGGCCCCCCCGGATTTCCGTCGGGAAACAACTGGTCCAGCGGATGTCCGTAGATGATGTCCGTCCACGGGCCGGGATCGCCCGTGAGCGACAGGCCGCCGTACAAACCGCAGGCGACCAGCACCAGACCCGGCAGCCAGGGCGCGCGATACCAGGGGGTGTCGCCGCCGCCGCTAGCCTTCTTCCGACTTCGCCCGGCCACGCAATCCCTCCTGGAGATGGGTCAGTTCCTCTTCCAGGAAGCGGGTCGTTGCCTTCCCCTGCAGGAAGACCGGATTGTCCAGCACTTCGATGTGGAACGGGGTGCTGGTCGGCAGCCCTTCGAACACACATTCGGAGAGGGCGCGGCGCATCCGTGCGACAGCTTCCTCGCGGTTCTTGCCGTGGGTCATGATCTTCGCCAGCAGCGAATCGTAATGCGGCGGCACCAGATAGTCCGAATAGACATGGGTGTCGACGCGCACGCCGGGTCCACCCGGCGCATGGTAGTAGAAAACGCGGCCCGGGCAGGGCATGAAGTCGCGCTCGGGGTTCTCGGCATTGATGCGGCATTCGATCGCGTGCCCCGTGACCGTGATGTCCTTCTGCACGAAATCGAACGGTTCATCGGCCGCCACGCGGATCATCCACTTCATCAGGTCGATGCCGGTCACCAGTTCGGTCACGCCGTGCTCGACCTGGATCCGGGTGTTCATCTCCATGAAGTAGAACTTGCCATCGGTATCGAGCAGGAACTCGACGGTGCCGGCGCTGCGGTAGTTGACGCGTTCGGCGAGCCTGACCGCGGCCGCCCCCATCTCGCCACGCAGTTTCGGGTTGACCGCCGGGGAGGGCGCTTCCTCGATCAGCTTCTGGTGGCGGCGCTGGACCGAGCAGTCGCGCTCGCCGAAGTGCAGGATGTGGCCGTGGTGGTCGCCCATCAGCTGGATCTCCACGTGCCGCGGCGCCACCAGGTACTTCTCGATGTAGACGCCGTCGTTCCCGAACGCCGCCTTGGCCTCGTTGCGGGCCGCGACGTAGTTCTTGCGCAGTTCCGCCTCATCCCATGCCACGCGCATGCCCTTGCCGCCGCCGCCGGCGGTGGCCTTGATGATCACCGGGAAACCGAACTGCGCGGCCGCCAGGACCGCCTCGTCCTCGGTGTCGACCAGCCCCGTGCCCGGGACCACCGGCACGCCCGCTTCGACCGCCATCGTGCGGGCGGTCGCCTTGTCGCCCATCTTACGGATGACGTCCGGCGTGGGCCCGATCCAGACGAAGTCGTTGTCGACGCAGATCTCGGCGAATTCGGCGTTCTCGGCCAGGAAGCCGTACCCGGGATGGATCGCCTCGGCGCCGGTGATCTCGGCGGCGGCGATGATATTGGGGATGCGCAGGTAGCTTTCGGCGCTGGTCTTCTTGCCCACGCACACGGATTCATCGGCATATTTGACGTGAAGCGAGTCGGCGTCGGCCACCGAGTGGATCGCCACGCTCTGCACGCCCAGTTCGCGGCAGGCGCGCATGATGCGCAGGGCGATCTCACCCCGGTTCGCGACGAGAATCTTCTTGAACATCAACGACTTCCTGCTTTGGAGACACTGCTTTGGAGACATACGTCTGCGCGCCGGCAGGTCCCTGCGGGACGGCGGCTGCGGGACGGCACATTCTGGGCTGCGCCCGCGGCGATGGCAAGGGAAAACGGGCTGGCCTGAAATCGCGGCGGGCGCCAAACGCGGCGACCCGGCCGAAACAGGCCGGGCCGCCCCGATCCACCGCGATGACAGTCCGTTACGCAGCCGTCAGATACGGGCTGGTCAGATGCGGGTCATGGCCGGCTTGCCCTCGTCGGGCTCCTTGTTCTCGAACCGCTGCCAGGTGTTGTCCGAACTGGCCTGGATGCCCTTGACCCGCAGCATGAATTCGTGCGGGTTGCTGCTGGCCTGGAGCGCCGTGTCCAGGGTGATCTTGTTTTCCTTGTAGAGCTGCATCAGCGACTGGTCGAAGGTCTGCATCTGGTACTGGATGAAGCCCTCCTGGATCGCCTGACGGATCATCACCGTCTTTTCCGGGTCGCGGATGTACTCGCGGATGGTGCCGGTGGCGATCATGATCTCGCAGGCCGGGAAGCGCCGCAGCCCGTCGGCGTCCGCCACCAGACGCTGCGAGATGACCGCCTGCAGCGTCGAGGCCAGCAGGTAGCGGATCTCCTGGTGCTGGTGCGGCGGGAAGAACGAAATGATGCGGCTGACCGTCTGCGAGGCATCGATCGTGTGCATCGTGCTGAGCACCAGGTGCCCGGTGTCGGCGGCCGTGATGGCGATCTTCATCGACTCCGCGTCGCGGATCTCGCCGATCAGGATCACATCCGGATCCTGTCTCAGAACATGCTTCAAGGCGTCGGCGTAACTCGTCGTGTCGCAACCGATTTCGCGCTGGCTGATGATGCTCTTGCGGTCCCGGTGGAGGAATTCGATCGGATCCTCGATCGTGATCACGTGCCGCGCGCAGTCGCGGTTGATGATGTCGACGATGGACGCCAGGGTGGTCGATTTGCCGCTGCCGACGGTGCCGGTCACCAGCATCAGGCCGCGGGGCTTCATCGCCAGGTCCTTGATGACCTGCGGCAGGTGCAGATCGTCGGGCGAAAAGATCTCCACCGGAACGTGGCGGAACACCATGGCCACGCTGCCGCGCTGCACGTAGAAGTTCGCCCGGAAACGCGCCACACCGGGCACGCCGAAGGCGAAGTCGATCTCCTTGGTGGATTCGAACAGTTCGCGCTGGGCCGGGGCCAGGATCTGCTGGCTGACCGCTGCCATGTCCTGCACCGTGGGCGCCTCGTAGTCGCCGAACACGAGCGTGCCGTTGATGCGGAAGACGGGCGGCGAGGCGACCTTCAGGTGAAGATCGCTGGCGCCGCGGGAGATCATTTCCTTGAGGATCCGCTTGATGTCCATCACTGCCCAGCTCCCCGGCAAAGAGGGCCGCGCCAGCACCCGGGCTGCGCGACGGGATTGATTTGCCATAGGGTTCGGCACTCCGGCCGTCTGACTTGACGATTGATATGGGAGCAGTGACCGGCTTTCACCGGTTGTCCCCGAAAAGAGACGGGCCCGCTCTCGATGAGCGGGCCCACGGATATCTTGACGAAGACGCGAGCCGCGGAGCATCCCGGCCGGATGGCCAGGCTGACGGCGGCGGCCGGTACGTCGTCAGTCGGGATCGATCAGGAACAAGACGGCTTCGGCTTCCACCGGGCTGCCGTTCTCGACCAGGATCTCCCGGATCGTCCCCGCCATCTCCGCTTCGATCTCGTTCATCACCTTCATGGCTTCGATGATGCAAAGCGGCTGGCCCTTGCTGACGTGGTCCCCCACGTTCACGAAATTCGGGCTGGTCGGCGCCGGAGCGCGGTACAGGGTGCCCACAATGGGCGAGCGCAACTCCTTCCACCGGGCCCGGGCCGGGTCGGCAGCGACCGCCGGAGCGGCTGCCGGCGCCGCGACGGCCACCGGCGAGGTGGCCGCGGCGAGCACCGTTGCGGGAGCCGCCTGCGCCGCCTGCGCCATCACCGGAGCGCCCATCACCGCGGCCGGCGACTTCTGGATCCGGATCGTCGTGTCCTTGTTGACGATCTCCAGTTCCTCGATGCCGCTCTGTTCCACCAGCTTGACCAATTCCCTGACAGTCTCAATATCCATGCGTTCGCCTCCGATGCGAGCGGGGGGTCAGACGCGACCCAGGTATTTCCCGGTCCTCGTGTCGATCTTCAGGATCTGCCCTTCCTCGATGAAAAGCGGCACCTGGACCACGAGACCCGTCTCCATGGTTGCGGGCTTCGAGCCGCCCTGGGCGGTGTCGCCGCGCAGACCGGGGTCGGTGGTCTTGACGGCCAGCTCGACCGTGAACGGGGGCTCGACCGACAGCGGCGTGTCCTCCTGCATGAGGATGGTGCACATCTCGCTTTCCTTGATGTACAGCAACAGGTCGCCCAGACCTTCCCGGTGCATCTGCATCTGCTCGAAGGTCTCCGTGTTCATGAAGACCAGGTAATCGCCGTCGGGGTAAAGATACTGGTACTCCCGGCGTTCGAGCCGGACCTCATCGACCTTTTCGCCGGCGCGGAAGGTCTCTTCGACCACCTTGCCGTTCTTGATGTTCTTCAACTTGGTGCGCACGAAAGCGCCGCCCTTGCCCGGCTTCACGTGCTGGAAATCCACGATCGTCCACAGCTGTTCCTTGAACCGCAACGTGAAGCCCGTGCGAAAGTCGCTCGTATCCGCCACTGATGTCCTCGCTTCGTGACCTGGATGGGAAGAGGCCTCCGGGGGCCAACCTGTTCATTGATAACACGCGTTTAGAGGGAAGGCAACGTCCGTTGCGCCTCCGCTAGGGGTCGGACCCCAGCCGTAAACGGGCAGCCAAGCCCTCCAAAGCAAACCGGTAGCCGTCGACCCCGAAGCCGCGCAGACCGGCGTAAACGACGTCCTCCAAGAGGTTTCGCCGCCGGAAGGGTTCCCGCGCCGCGGGATTGCTGAGATGCACTTCGATAACGGGAATCGATATCGACGACACTGCATCCCGCACCGCCACCGAGGTATGGGTGTAGGCTCCCGCGTTCAGGATCAGGCCCTTCGCCTGGTCGCCGGCCCGGTGGATCCAGGTCACCAGCTGTCCTTCACCCTCACATTGGTCGAACGTCAGTTCCAGCCCAAGGCCCGCCGCCCAGCCGGAGCAGAGCGCCGCCAGTTCGGCCAAAGTCGTGGTGCCGTAGACCTGCGGCTCGCGCCGGCCGAGCCGCGACAGATTCGGCCCGTTCAAAATGTGGACCGGCTGGTTCACGGGGAGACCTCGCGTTCGGTCCGCAGCCGCTCGATCCAGCGGGCGAACTGTTCCCTTGCCAGTTCCCGCCGCTCGCCGGCCTCATCACGGACCGCGCCGACCGTCACCGTGGCCGGGCCGGCGGCTTCACCGGGATCCACCGCGAGCAGCTTCCCGACCGCCGTCGACGCTCCCGGCAGGGCGGCCAGGCGCCGCCCCACCTGCTGGTCGTTCGGCCTCTCATCGGCCAGGCGGCGCAGGAGCGTTTCGGCCTTCTGCCGATAACCCTGCGCCAGATACAGATCCACCAGCGTCAAGGTCGCGAAGCCGTCAGCACCGTCGCCACCGGCAGCTTCCGCGGCCGACGACAACCGCTGTTCACGCATCGTCGTCAGGACCGTCTTCCAGTGGGGATCGTCCGGGTCCAGCTGCGCCAACCGCTCGTAGTGGCCGATGGCCGCCACCAGATCGCCCCGCCGGCGGTCTTCATCCGCCAGGAGTTCGAGAGCCACCAGGTTGTCCGGATCGAACTCCAGCGCCCGGGCCGCCGCCTCGGCCGCCTGTGTCGGCCGCCCGGCCGAGGCCAGCGTCCGGGCCAGCGTGACCAGCCCGCCCACGGCCTGCGGATGACGTGCCAGACCCTCGTCCAGGATCGCCAGCGCCTCTTCGTTCTTCCCGGCCTGACGCAACAGGTCGGCCAGCGGGATGAACGCCCGTGTCGAGGGCGCCGCTTCCCACCGTTTGCGGCATTCGCTGATCCTGGCGTTCAAATCGATCACGTGCGGTCGTCCTCAGTCCAACGCCTTGAGTGCCGCGCCCACGCGGTTCATGTCTTCCCACAGGCCGGCCGTCGCCGACGGCGGCAACAGGGCCTCCACGGTTCGCAACAGCTCGGCGCCCGCCTCCGCGGAACCCTCCTGCGGATCGGCCAGCAGGCAACCGGCGCACAGTTCGGCGCCCTGGCGCACCATGCGCGCCACCTTGCGCGCGAAGACGCGGCTCATCGCCGGCGTCATGTCGGCCGGCAAACCGTCGTCCGGCGTTCCGCGCACGGCCTTGGCCACGAAGGCCGCGGCGACTTCCGTGGCTGTGATCATGTCGGCAAAAGTGAACATGACCATCTGGCTGCGGGTGAGCTTGGCCTGGTGCATCCTCAGGATGGTCTCGTTGAGAGCGCGCACCGACGACGCCACCAGCGCCGCGCCGGCATCCACATCGTCGAGTTCATCGACGGCGCAGGCGAGCAATTCGTAGAAGGCGCCCTTCGATCGCACCGTTTCCTTCCAGCGGAACATCGAGATGATGCTCTGCTGGATCTCGTTGGTGCCCTCGTAGATCGTGGTGATGCGCACGTCGCGCCGCATCTTCTCGACGAGGTACTCGCGCGCGTAGCCGTAACCGCCCAGGGCCTGGATCGACGCGTCTGCCGCGCGGTTGCCGGCCTCCGTGGCCCAGTACTTCGCGATGGAACCTTCGGTCCCCATGTCCGTGCCGCCCTCGTCGATCCGCAGCGCCGTCTGCTCCATGTAGGCGCGGCCGGCCGCCAGATCGATCCAGGGCTCGACGAGCAGCTTCAGCAGATAGCCTTCCTTCTCGACCAGCGGAGCCCCGAACTGGTGGCGCGTCTTCCCGTAGGCCAGCGCGCGGCGCAAAGGCGCCTGTCCGCCGCCCAGGCCGAAGGCGCCGACCATCAATCGGGTGTAGCCGAAGACGGCGTTCGCCTGTTTGAGCCCCTGGCCTTCGACGCCGCCGATGAGATGGTCCGCGGGAACCACGACATCGTCCAGCAGCACGCCGGTCGTGTTGGAGGCGCGGATGCCGTGCTTGTCCTCTTTCTTGCCGACGGCCAGGCCGGCGGTGCCCTTTTCCACGACGAAGAAACTGGGACCGCCCGGGGTCTTGGCCAGGATCGTGTAGAGGTCGGCCACGCCCCCGTTGGTGATGAACTGCTTGGCGCCGTTGAGGCGGTAGCCGGTCACCGCGCCGGAGGCATCCACGATCGCTTCGGCCGTCGTCTTGAGCGCCGCGACATTGCTGCCCGCTTCCGGTTCGGTCACGCCGTACGCCACGATGAGCCCTTCGCCGGCGATGCGCGACAGCCAGCGCTGCTTCTGCCCGGGCGTGCCGCCCACCAGAATGGGGTCGGTGCCCAGACAGATCGCCAGGAAGGCCGTGGCCACGCCCAGGTCCCAGGCCGCCATCTCTTCGCTGACGCGGCAGATGTCGCGCGCGCCGCCACCGAGACCGCCGCAGTCCTCGGGCAGGAAGATCAGGTGCAGACCCACGTCCGGCGACAGCAGCTTGCGGATCAGGTCCGTCGGGAACGCATCCTGTTCGTCCATCTCCATGATCCGATGGTCGGACAGTTCACGGCCAACGACCTGCCGCAGCGTGTCCAGCACCATCGAGGACATTTCCGGGGACAGTCCGGCGGGAGCTTTCATGGGTGCATTTCACTTTCCGCGCCGGCCGGTCGGCCGCGCTCAGGCAATATTCAGACGGCCCCGCCCCACCAGGACGCAGGCACCGCCAACCTTGATATTCGTGGCCTGGCCGCCGCGCACCGTGGCCTCGGCCACGATCCGGCTGGGCCGGCCCATCTCCAGGCCCTGTTCGCTGACGATGCGGACGTTCTCGTCGCACTTGATCAGCCGGTGTTTGATCAGGTAGGCGACCAGCGCGCCAGTGGCGGCGCCGCTGGCGGCGTCCTCGGGAATGCCGAAATGCGGGGCGAACATCCGGCAGTGCACGGTCGACTCGGGGTTCTCCACGTCGCAGGTGAAGACGAACAGATCGCCGAACCCGAGGTCGCGCGCGATCGCATCGGCTTCGCGCCGGCGAAGGTTGATGGCCGCCATGGCCTCGAGGGAGGTCAGCGGCACGATGTGGATCGGCAGACCCGTCGAGATGATCTCGCACGGAAGCCCCGTGATGGCGATCTCTTCCTCGGACAGACCCAGCGTGCGCGCCACCTTGCCCCGGTGGAAATACTGGCCCATGAAGACCGGCGGTTCCTGCGTCAGGTAGTACACCGTCCGGTCGCGCTCCAGCCTGCGTTCAACCGTGAACCGTCCCGCCTCGAGTTCCCAGGTGAACGGAACCACGGCGCCATCGGTACGCCCGAGTTCGTCCAGGGCGAACGTCGCACCCAGCACCGAATGCCCGCCGAACGGGATTTCACCGGACGGCGTGAACACGCGCAGACCGGCCGCCGGCAGTCCGGCCGACTTCGGCGGCACGATGAAAGCCGTCTCTCCCGCGCCCATTTCCATGGCCAGCTTCTGCATGAGCTGCTCGGCCACATCCGCCCCGTCGGGGAACAGATAGAGGCGGCTGCCCCCAAAGGGCTGATCCGTGAAGACGTCGATGAGCAGGAATTCGAGTTCCATCGCGTGGCGTCCGTCTCGGGCCTTCGGCACATGCCGGCGGCCGGGGGCAGTCCTGGGTCCGGCACCGGTCGGGTGAATTTAGCACAAGCCAGCGGGCCGGCCAAGCCGATTGGCGTTCGCGCCGAACCCTGGCCGCCCCCTTCAGCGGTCGATCACGACGAATCCCACCGCCGCGTCCCGCTCGTGGCTGAGGCTGGCCAATACGGTGCCGCCGCCGCCGGCGGCCAGCGCGGCCGCCGCCAGGCCGTGCAGGACCACACGGGGCGCGCCGCCGGCGGAACGCCCGACCTCGATATCCCGGTACGGAATGCCGCGCACGTCGCCGCCGAGGGCCTTCAGGCACGCTTCCTTGACCGCCCAGCGCCCGGCCACCTGGGCCGCGAAATCCAGCCGCCGCCGGCCGTCCGCGCCGTCCGGAAGCTCGCCGGGCCGGAAACACCGGGCCAGGAACCGCGAACCGTGCCGCTGCAGCAGCCGTTCGACACGGTCCACCGAAACGATGTCGATGCCCACGCCGCGCACGCTCAATACGCGCCCTTCCGCTGGATGACCGCCGGCAGGGTCCGCAGCAGGATGCGCAGGTCCAGCCCCACCCCGGCGGCCTCGACGTACTGGCGGTCCAGTTCCATCCATTCGCTGAAATCCAGGTGGCTGCGCCCGGAAACCTGCCAGAGACAGGTCAGCCCGGGTTTGACCAGCAGCCGCCGCGCCTGGGTCGCCGTGTAATCCGCGACTTCGGACGGGATCTGGGGCCGTGGCCCGACGATCGACATGTCTCCCCGCAGGACGTTGAGCAGCTGGGGAAACTCGTCCAGACTGCTGCGGCGCAGGAATCTGCCGACGCCGGTGATGCGCGGGTCGTCCTTGATCTTGAAGGCGGCACCCGTGGCTTCGTTCAGGTGACGCAGATCATCCTTGAGGTTCTCCGCGTCGATCGCCATCGAACGGAACTTGAAGCAGTCGAAGAGCCGGCCGCACCTCCCCACGCGGGCCTGCCGGAACAGAACCGGTCCCGGCGTCTCCAGCTTGATCAGGAACACGATGAACGGCAGCAGCGGCAGGACCAGAAACAGACCCGTCAGCGCAGCGCCCAGATCGAAGGCGCGCTTGCCGAACGCGTAGAGCCGGCCGGCCCGGGGGGCCCTGCACGAAACGCCCACGAAGGCTTCGTAGCCGGGCCGGTCGCCGTAGTAGAACTCAGCCCCCATTCGGGACTCCGGTGACGGGCGAACGCTCCCAGGCGAAGATCCGCGTGCCCGCCGGCTGCGCCACCAGGCGCAGCGTGCCCAGGCGCGACAGAGCCGGCGCCATTTCACCCTGCGGGTCGAAGTACCATTCGCGGGCCAGCACGACCCAGCAGCGGTTGCGCCCCTCGAGGATCTCGGCGCAGAAGGCGTCCGCCTGCCCGGCGCCCGCCAACGGCGGCCGGCGATGGGTGTTCAGGACGGGCAAGCGGTCGTTGTCGTAGAATTCATAGACATCCGAGACCACCGGCACGAGCACCGCGTCACCTGGCGCCGCCGCCGCCGTCACCACGCGCACGGCTTCGCGAACGTCCTCGCGGGCATAGCGATGGTCCGAACGCGCCGCTCCCAGCGACCAGACCATGAGGGACAGCAGCACCGTGGCCGTAAGCGCTCCGACAGCCCTCGGCAACCGCACCAGCCCTCTCGCGGACAACAGCAGGACCAGCGGCATCACCACCGAAACGTAACGAGGGTTCCAGGGCTTGACGTTGCGCAGTGCCAGAGCCACCAGCACCGCCACCGGCACCAGGATCCAGATCAGCAGCCGGGCCCGGACCCGGTCGGGGCGCCGTCCCAGGCCGCCGGCCAGCGCGACGGCGATGGCAAGACCAGCCACCACGAGCATCGGCAGCGCTGTCTGCACGATCTGGGCACGGTCCGGGCGGTGAAGTTCGGCCAGCGACGGCCCCAGGCTGTAACCGTAGAAGAAGGTCAACAGCGTATAAGGCAGCGCTTCGAGAGCGAAGGTCGTCTCGCCCCTCAGCGACTCGCCGACCGCGGCTCCGGGCAGGATGCGGTCGACCGCCCAGATACCGGAAGCCTGCAGCAGCCAGGGCATGGTCACGAGCAACACTCCCCCGAAGGCGAGCGCCACCAGCAGGCGATCACGTCCCAGCCTCGGCCGATCGACGAACGTCATGGTGACCGCCATGGCCGCCCACAGGAACAGTCCCGACAGGTTGCTCAGGATGCACGCCGACAACGCCGCGATGAAGACCGTGATCTGGCGTCGCCTGAGCCGCCCTGCCGCGAGGTCCAGATAGGCCAGCGAGGCGAGCACGGCGAAGAACATCAGGAATCCGTAGCCCCGCCCCTCCTGGCTGTACCAGACGTGGAAGGGATTGATCGCGAGCAGCAGCACGGCCAGGCGCGCCGTCCTGCCGTCGACCAGCTTGCCGGCCAGCACGCCGAACAGCGGAATCGTCAGGACGCCGATCACCGCCAGCGGGAGGCGCATCATCAGTTCCGGATCGCCCAGGCGCACCAGGAACCAGGCCACCGCGGTGTAGAGCGGGCCCTGGATCGTGTCGTGCAACTGTTCCCAGAAGTCGAGTCCCGCGCCGGGCCGGATGGTCTGCCAGGTCAGGATTTCGTCGACCCACAGGGACTGCGCGCGCAAACCAAGCAATCGGGGCACCGCGGCGAGCAGGGTCATGCCCAGCAGGAAACCCGCGCCCGGCGCGCCTTCGGACGGCGCGTCGACATCGGCCAGCCAGTCGGCGGGCGGTACGAAGGGAGAGCGGCGATGGTCAGGAGTCATGCATCCGCCTCGTTGATCGGTCCGTGTTCCGGGTCAGCGGCCGGCTATCCGGCGTTGGTTCAGCGGCACGCCGGGCCGGTACTCCTTCAGGGCGACATCGATCGATCCCACCGGCACCTTCGTCCTCATCAGCACCGGCACCCGGTATTCATCCGCGCTGATGTAGATCGTGATGCGACCCTCGTGCTTGAACAGGCCTTCGCCTTCGACGACCGGTTCCACGACGAAACATTCGAATTTCCCGGCCGGCACTTCCACCGTCTCGCGGCCGTGGACCACGACCTTCATGTTGTAGTTCCGCCGCGACGTGTGGGCCGGCAGCATCAGGTCGGTTCCGGATTCCAGATCCAGGTTGCGCACATAATAGAAAGCCGACAGTTCGTCCTGCACTCCCGCCGGCACGGCCATGGTATGGCCGTCGCCGTAGCGGGCCAGTCCCGCCACACGGTCGAAGTTGATCTCCAGGGTCTTCTTGTAATCGCCCTCGCGCAGCCGCTTGTAGAAGTAGGCGCTGCCGAGATCGATCACATCGATATAGGTGACGATCTTGTCGCGCACCTTGTAGATCGACGAGAAGAACCGGTTGCTGTTCGCCGTGCTCTGCACATGGTAGCACGTCCGCCCCAGGTGATCGACTGTTCCGATCGTTTCGAGGATCCCTTCCCCGGCATTGATCGGACCGTAGCTGATTTCGAACACCATCCGTTCGCCCGGCCCGTAGACGGTGGGCGCCGGTCCGCCGCGGCCGGCCAGGGTGTCGGCGACCGCTTTCGCCGCCGTCGTGTCCGCGACGGTCGCACCACCCTGCGCACCAGCGGCACCGGCCGTGGCCAGGAGGATCGCCAGCAGCAACCGTCGGCAGATGCCGGGGAATCGTTCCATCAACACGTTGTCGCCTTTCCCTCGGGGCCGGCAGAACGCTCCGCGGCCGTCCGGGCCCGCCCGTGGGCGCGCAGCAGATCCAGCGTCGCGGCGGCCACGGGTTCGAACCCCAGGTTCTCCAGGCAGGGCCGGCCGGGCACCGGGCATTCCTTCAGGTCGCACGGCGAACAGGACTCCCCACGTCGCACGCAAACGTGGCGCGGGCCCGGCGGGTTCCACCCCGCCGGATCGGTGGGTCCGAACACGGTCACCGTCGGCAGGCCCAGCAGCGCGGCCAGATGCCGCAGCCCGTTGTCTGTACCGACAAAAACGTCACAGCAGCGCAGCAGCGCGGCCATTTCCACCAGCGTCGTCGGCGGCACGAATGCGCGCGACGGCATTTCCGGCAGCAGTTCCCCGACCAGCGCCTCGTCGCCTGGACCGGGCGCCAGCAGGGTTCGTACGCCCTCGGCCTCCAACCGGCGCCACAGGCCGGCGACGTGGCGGGCCGGCCAGGCTTTCGCACTCCAGGTGGCGCTCATCACCAGAATGGCCCGGGGCCCTCCCTGCATTGCGCTCCAGTTGCGCAGCCATTGTCCGAACGGCGTGTCCTTAGACACCGCCGCCTCACCCGTGGATCGCAACCCGGCGCCCGGGGTCCACGGTTCCGGTGTCAGGCCCAGCGCCCGCAGGGGATCCAGGAACGCCTCACCGGCGAATCCCCGCAACGGGTGTGCGCCGGAACGATTGCGGGGCACGCGCAGATTGTAGGCCCAGCGTCGCCGCGGCAGATCGTACCCCACCCGCACGCCCGCGCCCGACAGGGCGGTCCAGATCGCGGTGCGCGGACTCCCGAGCCAGTCGATAACCAGTTCGTACCGTCGGCTGCGCAGCCAGCGCAGCCAAGGCTGCCCGTCCGCCCGGGGATACGCCAGCACGTTCACGTTCGGGGCCAGATCCGAAAAAAGGGGTTCCAGCGGCTTGTCGACCACCAGATCGATGATCGCCTCCGGCCAGGCGTCCGCGACCGCGGCCACCGCCGGCAGCGAGACCAGGGCATCACCGAGCGCCCGTCGCCTGATGAGCAGGATACGGCGGAAGTCCCGCTGGCGCGCCGTCATGACCGCACCCCGGGTCGGCCCCCGGCGCGTCCGCCGGAATCCGCATCCCACGCCGGAAGCGTTGTGAACATATCCCGCGCCGCTGACAGGACATCTTCGGGTGCGAGGTCGGGCAGACAAATGAAGGCATCGCAGGCATGCAGATCGCAGGGATGGCAGGGCGGTCGGGTCGCCAGCACACGGAACGGACCGCTGTCCGCATACGGGAACCACAGGCGCGGATCGGTGGGACCGAACAGCGCCAACGTGGGGACCCGCAGGCCGACCGCCGCATGCATCACGCCGCCATCGACGGTGATCAGCCCGGCGCTGGCGGCCAGCAGGTCGAGCACGTCGTCAAGCGCCAGGACCGGCAGCACGCCGCCGCGGCCCACCGGAATCCCGGTGGCCGGCCCGCCGCCGGGGGGGCTCAGCACGAACACCGATCCATTCCAGAAGGAATCGAGTCGAGCGGCCAGCGAACGCCAATGCCCGAGGGGCCACTGCTTGGTCGCCCAAGTGGCGCCGGGCGCCAGCAGCAGGAACGGCGCTTCGGCCGGCAAACCTGCGGCGTTCAGCAGCGCCGCCGCGCGAGCCGAAGCCCCCGCCCTCGGCGCGAGGCTCGGGGCAGCCCTGCGGTTGCGTCCGGTGAACCAGGTGAGGAAATCCAGCCCGCTCTCGACGTGCATCAGCGGGGCCAGTCGCGTCAGGTGGTCGCCCAACCCGCCCGGCGCCAGGCGCGCCCAGTCGGGTCGCCCCTGCACAGCATCGGCGCCGCTCTGGTGGGTGTACAGCCAGCCGCGGCTGCCCGCCGGTCCCGCCAGACGCCTCGGGAGGCCCGCCGCGCGGAGCAGCCAGGCGCTGCGCGGATTGAAGAACAGATCCACCGCCAGATCATAGCGAATCCTGCGTATGTCCAGCACGGTGCCCGCGGTTCCGTGTGTGCGCACGGAAGCATCATGGTCCGCCGGTGCTGCCGCACGGGCACGGGCGTCGGAGCCGCGCCGGGCCACCGCCAGCGCGTGCACACGCGCCAGCTCCGGATGGCCGGCCAGAACCGGTGCGTAGGCCTCTTCGCACAGGTAACCGATCTCGAGTTCCGGATCGCCCGCTCTCAGCGCGTCCAGGACCACGGTCGTCATCACGATATCGCCGAGATAACGCAGGCGCGTGACCAGCACCCGCTTCACCAGGTCGTTGCCCAGGCGCCAGCTCATGCGGGTCTCCCCCCGGCGGCGGGCCCCGCACCGAGAACGAGCTTCACTGCAGCCGCCAGATCAGCGGCCTGCCTCACCAGTGGATCGTGCGACCAGGCGGCACGCACGCGCGCAGCTTCGCCCGCCCCGTGTCCAGTGCCCACCAGCACCGCGCCCAGACCGTGCCGACGGCCCAGCTCCACGTCACTGGACTTGTCCCCGATCACCCACGAGCAGGCTGCATCCCAGCGGAACGACTGCGCAGCCTCTTCCAGCAGCCCCGGACCGGGCTTCCGGCAGCGGCAACCGTCCTCCGGCGCGTGCGGACAGTAGTACATCCCGTCCAGGACGACGCCGTACCTCGACAATTCGAGATCGACGCGCGCCATCACCGCCGCCAGTTCCGCCGAACCGAAGCGCCCCCGTCCGAGACCGCTCTGGTTCGAGAGTCCGATCAGCAGGTACCCTGCCGCCGCCGCCTGCGCCATGGCGGCCGCGGCGCCGGGCACCAGTTCGACGCCGTCGGGATCGGACAGGTAGTCCTTGTCGACGATGACCACGCCGTCACGGTCCAGGAACAGGGCCGGTCCCTCGCGCATGAATCCGGCCGGAGGGCACGTCCAGATCATCGGGCCTTCCTTTCCGGAACCACGCCGCCCCGGGCCGCCGTGACCCGGCCCAACAATCCCCGCGCGGCTGTCAGTACATCCCGGCCTTCGATGGTGTCGAGACAGAATACGGGCTGATTGCAGGTGCGGCGATAACAGGGACGGCAGGGGAAGCCGTCGGCGGCCAGAATCTCCACGTGCGGACCGGTGGGCCGCGTCCAGTCCGGATTCGACGAGCCGAACAGACCCAGCGTCGGCGTACCGAGCGCGGCCGCCACATGCATCAGACCGCTGTCGTTGCCGACATAGAGCCCGCAGGCGCGTAGCCAGGATACCGCTTCGGGCAGCCCCGTGACACCCGTCAGATCGAAGATGTCAGCGTCCGGGGCGGCGGTCACAGCGTCGGCGCCCGCCGCCCATTTCAATTGCGGCGCCGCCGTGCGCAATGCCGCCACCAGGGGTGCCGCGTTGCCGTCGCCAAGCAGCAGGATGCGCGCACCTTCTTCGGTAACGGCCGCCGAAACGAACGCGGCGGTCGGACGGGTCGGCCAGGTCTTCGCGGGGCCGTACGTGGTTCCCGGGCCCAGCGCCCACAGTGGGCGCGCCCCGACGACGTTCGACGGTGGCGGCACGGCCGGACCGGCCAGCCGGGCCGGCCCCGTGTCGTCGACCGGCGGCAACCGCCCGGGATCCCAACCGCCGACACGAGCGAGCGCCGCGCCGAGATCGAGCATCTCACGGCTGAAGTGACGCCGACCCCGCGTCTCGCGCGGCAAAGCGTCCGTGAGCAACAGACCACGCCCGTCGCCCCGGTGTCCGATCCGGAAAGGGATTCCCGCCAGCGCCGCCGTCAGGCCGGCCCGCAAGGAAGGAGGGCCCAGCAGCACCGCGTCGAAACGCCGCGCCCGCCACTGCGCAGCCTGGCGCGCGAGTCCTCGCCAGCCGTCATGCGAGCCGGGGCGCTCGACGACGATCAGTTCATCGCAACGGGGATCTCCCGTGAACAACGGCGCCCACGAAGCCCGAACCGCCAGCGTGAGCCTCAGCGCGGGTCCTCCCGGTGCGCGGCGCGCGGCATCCAGCCATGTCAACAGGGGGGTCATCATGACGGCGTCGCCCAGCCAGTTCGGTGCGACCACCAGCACGCGGCTCACCGGCCGCACGTCACTTGACCGGGGCATCGGTCGACGCTGAACGGGAGGCAGGCGTCGGCGGGACGGGCTTCACCACGGGACCGGAAGCCGCGTCCGCCGTCTGTCCGGAGCCCTCGACAGGCTTCGTCCCTGCCACCGGGGGCGCCGCGGCGCCGGCGGTCGACGCCGCGGTGCTTATCACGGTGATGGCCGCTGCGCGCCGTCGGTCGCCCGCCACGGCTTCGACCGCGGCCAGCAGTTCCTCCGGCGCGACGCTGCCATCCTCCTCCAGCGTCAGCACGCGGGTCAGTGCCCGATCCCGCGGACGCCAGCAGTCCGGATCCGAGGCATGGAACAGGCCGATGGCTGGAACGCCCATGGCAACCGCGAAATGGAAACTGTCGGTGTTGCCAGCGACGATGAGGTCACACTGCGACAGGAGCAGGACCACTTCAAGCAGGGTCTCGCGGCTGAGTCCGCTCGGAACATTGGACAGCAACACTTCCAGACGCGCCATCCGCTCGCTCTGATCCGGATGGCCAAGCGGGATCACCCGGCACTCCATATTCGCCGACAGTTGCTTCGCCACTGCCTTGAACGTCTCGATGGCCGGCGCCGCTCCCGTCAGCGGCTGCCCCGGGTCCAGGCCCACCAGCATCTGCCGTTGGTTCGGCTTGTGGAAATGAACCTGCTGCGCCATCTGCCGGACCTTGTCCATCGGGAGCGGCCAGCGCGGCTTCAGTTCCGCGGCCGTGAACCCGAGAAATGGCGCGACATGCCGGAGGCGATCGCCCAGGTAGCCGTCGGTCCCGGCGCGCAGTTCGAAATTGGTGGCCGGCCAGGCATCCGGATGCGACGGCCCGTAGCGCAGTGCGGCGCCCGTGGCCAGCGCAGCCATTTCGAGGGCCGAGTGCGGCTCGTGCGCCATCAGGATCGTCATCCCGTAGCCGCCGGATTGCACCTGACGCAGGAGCGACGTGAACGCCGGCCGCCATTGATTCAGTTGACCGGGCTTGTAGATCAGGCACTGCCGCGCCAGGCCGCTGGGGATGACCAGCGGAGCATGCTGTTCCGGCATCAGGAAATCCATGCAGGTGCCCGGATAGCGCCGCCGGATAGCCGTCAGCAGGGGCATGTGGAACAGCACATCACTGAGGTTGCCGGCGTCGATGCACAGGAGCCGCGAATCCTCCGCCAGACAATCGGGCAGAGAGAACCGGGCTTCCGTCCCCTTGCGGAAGAACGGCCGCAGCAGCGTGCTGAACAGCTTGTGCTCGGACACCGGATTCCTCTCTCGACGTCAGTCAGGCTCAGGCGTCCAGACCGGGGAAGATCGTGCTCCAGACTTCTTCCACACGGCTGACCGGCACGAATTCCACCTCTGCCCGCACTTCCTCGGGGATCTCGGCCAGATCCACCTCGTTGTCCGCGGGAATGATCACGCGGCGGATGCCCACGCGATGCGCCGCCAGGACCTTTTCGAGGAGTCCGCCGATGGGAAGCACCGCGCCCGTCAGCGTGATCTCGCCGGTCATCGCGGTACGCCGATCGATGGCACGCCCCAGCAGCAGCGACAGCAGCACCGAGGCCATCGCGATGCCCGCGCTCGGCCCGTCCTTGGGCACGGCACCGGCCGGCAGATGGATGTGCACGTCACGCTCGGCGAAGAACGGCCGGTACTCCTTCTTTTCGCCGAACCGGTTGCGAAGGTAGCTGTAGGCGGCGGACGCCGATTCCTGCATCACGCTGCCCAGTTGTCCGGTCAGCTTCAGGTTGCCGTGCCCGTTCGGCAACGCCAGCCCCTCGATGTACAGGATCTTGCCGCCCACCTGCGTCCAGGCCAGGCCCGTGCACACGCCGACCTTGAGGTGGCTGCGCAGGCGGTCACCCGTGTAGCTGGGCGGGCCCAGATAGTCTTCCAGATTCTTCGCGCCGATCGAATGCTTCTTCTTCTTACCCTTGGCGACGTCGGTGGCCACCTTGCGGCAGACGGCGCCGATCTCGCGCTCGAGGCTGCGGACGCCGGCTTCGCGCGTGTGGTCCTCGATCACCTTCATCAGGCCGGCGTCGGTCAGGCGCATCTGTCCGGGCTTCAGGCCGTTTTCCTCGATCTGGCGCGGCAGCAGATAGCGCTTGGCGATCTGGAGCTTCTCCAAATTCGTGTACCCGGCCAGCTGGATGACCTCCATGCGGTCCAACAGCGGGCGCGGAATCGTGTCCAGCATGTTGGCCGTGGTGATGAACATCACCTTCGACAGATCGAACGCCAGCGTCAGGTAATGGTCGGTGAAATCCGAATTCTGTTCGGGATCCAGCACCTCGAGCAGGGCACTGGCCGGATCGCCGCGGAAGTCCTGCCCCAGTTTGTCGATCTCGTCCAGCATGAACACCGGGTTGTTGGTGCCGCATTCCTTCAGACCCGTGATGATGCGCCCCGGCATCGAGCCGACGTAGGTGCGCCGGTGGCCGCGAATCTCGGCTTCGTCGCGCATGCCGCCCAGCGAGAACCGGAAGAACTTCCGGCCCACGGCCTCGGCGATGCTGCGCCCCAGCGATGTCTTGCCCACTCCGGGCGGACCCGTCAGACACAGGATGGGACCCCGGTGGTTCTCCTTCAACTTGCGCACGGCCAGGTATTCGATGATGCGCTTCTTGACGTCGTCCAGCCCGAAGTGATCGCGTTCGAGGATCTCCTCGGCGCGCTTCAGGTCGAGCTTGTCCTCCGAACTGTGCGACCACGGCAGATCGAGCAGCCAGTCGACGTAGGTCTTGCTGACCGTGTATTCGCTGGCGCCCGGCGACATGCGCGCCAGCCGGTCGAACTCGCGGTTCGCCGCCGTCAGGACCTTTTCGGGCAGTTCGGCCTTGTCGATGCGTTCGCGCAGGTCCTCGAGTTCGACCGAGCCTTCTTCGGTCTCGCCCAGTTCGCGCTGGATCGCCTTCAGCTGCTGACGCAGGTAGTATTCGCGCTGGTCCTTGTCAATCGACTTGCGAACCCGCGACTGCAGCTTCTGCCCGAGCTCGAGAACATCCAGTTCCCGCATCACGATCTTCGACAGCAGTTGCAACCGTTTGCGGGGTGAAAGCTCCTCGAGGATGGCCTGCTTCTCGGCCACCTCGATGTCCAGATTCGACGCGATCAGGTCCGCGAGCCGGCCCGGATCGTCGATGTTCATCACGACGACCTTCAGTTCATCGCTGAGCGTTTCACTGGCGTCGATGATCTTGAGGAAATTGTTCGCCACGCCGCGCATGTATGCCAGTGTGCGCGGGTCGTCCTGCACCTCTTCCTCGATGAGTTCGACGCGGGCGACCATGTACGGTTCGTCGCGGACGAATTCCATGATCCGGCAGCGGGCGATGCCCTGCCCGAGCATGCGCATGCTTCCATCGGGGAAGCGCAGCATCTTCTGGATCTTGACCGCGGTGCCGATCTTGTAGATCAGGTCGCGATCGGCCGGGTCCTCGTCGCCTTCGCTCTCGGTGTCCCGTTGCGCAAAGGTGCCGAGGATCTTGTCGCCGGCCAGGCAGTCGTCCGCCAGACGCACCAGATTGGTGTCGGTCAGAACCAGCGGCACCATCATGGCCGGAAAGATCACAGCCTCGCTGATAGGCAGCACCGGCAGTTCCCGGGGCAGGGTGACCTCGGACGAGTGCTCCTGGTCCTCGTGATCCGGGTGGTTGTCCGCCATATCGTCGAGCTCCTTCCCTTGCCGCTGTCGGCCGTTGTCCGTCCGTCATCACGCCGCGTGCCGGATCCTCAGCGTTCGATCGCGATCTGCCGCCGGTCGCCCTGCCCCCCCCCGCCCTTGCGGAAGGTCACGTACAGGAAGCCGCCGCGGTAACGCGCGGTGGCCGAAGCAGGGTCGATCACCACGGTGATCGGTACGCGGCGCGCGAAAGGGCCCACGCTGATTTCCATCTTGTGGAAATGCTTTTTTCCCGGCCCCGAGGCTTCGGGGCGGATGCCGCGGACCAGAAGGCTCTTCTCGTCCGCCAGCACCTCGATCCGCGACGGATCCATCCCGGCCAGATCCATCTGCACGATGAATTCCTCGTCGGTCTCCCAGGCGTCCGTGGCCGGCCGCCAGCAGAGGTCGCTTTCACCCGGTACGGTGCCACCCTTCTGGGCATAGGCGGTCACGAGGATCTCGAAGATCTCTTCCAGTTCGCCCGGCCTGTCCTTGCTGCCCATGGTCGACCCGCTCCGCTCCAGGAAACCCGAAAGTGCATGCCCGGCTTTCGGGTATGCTACCTGTCCGGAACGGGGGCGTCAACCAGCCGGAGCCGATTATGGCCGGGAATGCCGCGGCCGGGGCCCTGCCGGACCCCGGCCATGCGTGCACCTGCGACCGCTCCGAGCGGAATCAACGAGCCGCGCGGTATTAACTGTAACGGCGAAGCACCCCGATGACGACACCCTGCACCGCGACCCGCTCCTCGGGAAAACGCATGACCGGCACCGCCGGATTGGCCGGCTGCAACCGGATCAACGCTCCTTCGCGGAAGTACTGCTTGACCGTGACCGACTCGCCGTCGACCAGCGCGATGACCGTTTCACCGTTGCGCGCCGTTTCGCGCGCCTCGACCACGACGGTGTCGCCGCTGCGGATCTGCTCGTCGATCATCGAATCGCCGCGTACTTTCAGGGCATAGGTCCGGCCTTTGCCGAGCCACTCCTCGGGCACCCGCAGTTCCTCGTGTTCGGCGAGCGCCTCGATCGGCCTTCCCGCCGCGACGGTGCCCAGCAGGGGAATCGAGACCAGTCCGGACCCGGCCGCCCCGACGACTTCGATGTCCCGGCTCGCATTGCGCCGTTCGCGCTTCAGGTAGCCTTTGTCGACCAGGTGTTTGACATGCTTGTGGACCGTCGCCACCGACGACAGGCCGAATCGTGTCCCGATCTCCTGGAGCGTCGGGGCAAACCCCCTTTCCTCGGTGTACGCCGTGACGAAGTCGAGTATCTCGGCCTGGCGCGGGGTCAGTCCCATGGGATCCCTCCTGGGAATTGTCGGTTCTGGACGAGCGAACCGCCGGCATACCGCGGTCCGGCGGTGTTTCAGGCATCGACAAGGCTTCGCAGCCCAGCCGGTTCTTACGACTCAAACCGGATGGGGCGTCTCGCAGAGCGCCCTCGGAGGTCACATTGGACGAAACATTGGCGAAAGTCCAGCAAATAAAAAGAGAAAATCGGGGCCACGGGCCGTTCGACCGGCATCAGGGCCGGATGGCTCGATAGCCGGCACCGAGGCCGGTTCGCGGGATGTCCGAAGAACCGGTCGTGTGGAGATAGCGCTTGCCCGCCCACGGCCGTCCGGGGATCATCCGTGAGCGCCGGTGGTCCGTCACCCCGAATTGGTCCTCCACGCGGGAGAGTCCCGGATGAGCACCTGCCTGTTCTGTGAGATCGCGTCCGGACGCATCAAAGCCGAAATCATCCACCAGGACGATGACTACGTGGCGTTCCGCGACGTCAACCCCAAGGCGCCGAGCCACGTGCTGGTGGTCCCGCGCCGCCACATCTCCGGATTGAATGAACTGGTCGGCCCTGATTGTGGCCTGGCTGACGGATTGCTCGGCGCCGGCGTTGCCGCCGCACACGCCGAAGGTCTGGCTCCCGGCGGCTATCGCTTCGTCATCAATTGCGGCGAGGACGCCGGGCAATCGGTGGCGCACCTGCATCTGCATGTTCTGGGCGGGCGGCCGCTGGCCTGGCCGCCGGGGTGATCCGACAGTGCGAGGATCAGGGCGCGTAGCGACGCATGTCGACACCCTGCGCCAGTCGGCGGATCGTGCGTACCGCGCGCATCTCGTCGGGGTGGATCGGAAATTCGAGATCCAGGTTGCCGCCGCCACCGCCGTCCAGCATCAGATGGCCCGATCCCGGACAGAGGTCGGAGTGCTTGACCAGGCCCAGGGCATGACCGAACTCGTGAAGGACCACTTCCATGAAGAACTGGTCCGCTTCGATGACCGCCGCGACCCGCACGCGCACCCGGATCGGCGCGACGTCCCCCAGCACGCCGCCGGCAGGCAGATCCAATGCCGTACTGCCGTAACCGCCCAAAATGTCCGGCGTCCACTCCACACGCACGTCCGCAGTCGCCGCCGACGTCGCCTCGACTACGTATGTCTCGCCCATTTCCGAATTCCAGAGCTCCAGCATTGCGCGCGCCAGTCCGTCGAGATCACGCCCCGAGGCCGTGGTCGAGTCCGGCAGGAAAACCGACACCGGATAACGCTCCCACTTCCAGAGCCGCGAGGCCGCCGTATCCGCATCCGCTGACTGCGTGCGCGTCATGTGGCGCAGATAGGTCAGGAAATCGCCGTCGTAGCCAGTGCATGACGGGTCGACGCCGTGCTTGAACGGCAGCACGATGTCGCGTTCCACGTCCACGGCACTTCCCAGGCGAGCTGTCGTCAGGTCGTAATATTCGATCGTGGCCGTCTGCACCGTCACCGTGTCGATGCTCCGGTAGGGGCCGAGCCGAAACCGCCCGCCGCCATCGCTGTTGCCGTTGCGCACCTGTGGAGACGACGCCAGGCTCACGGCGACCAGCGGCTCGCCGGCATCATCCGTCACCCTGCCATAGATCCACCACTCCGTCGTGATGCGGGTGAACCGGTTCGTGAACTCGGCGGACAGCTGGCCGCGGTCGTCACGCGCGCGGATCGCGATCCAGGCCTCGGCGCCGGGCACCAGACCGGCGTCCAGGTGGCCGAAGGTCCGGGTATAGTTGACCTGCCCCGCCACATGGGCAACCTCGCCCAACACCTGCGCGTCGCCCCAGTTCTGGACCGTGATCTGGCCGGCGTAGCTGATAGCCACGACGTAGTCGACAAGGGGGTAGGTCGAAGCGTTGACGCGGGACCAGGAAACCGTGACCTGCACCGGGTCCTGTCCGGGTGCCACGGAGACGCCGGGTACGGGCGGCGGCACGGTCTGGGCCTCAGGTGCGACATCGATGACCCAATAGTAGTCGCGTGAAGCTCTCGCAGCTTCGGCACGGACCCGCAGCGTGTCGCGTCCGACCTGCGACGCCGCGAAGGCGTAGTCCCTCGACGTCCCCACAACGGCGGCGCCACGGCGCCAGGTCACCGTCAGGGCAACCTCCGGATCCACCGCTACCCGGAAGATAGTGTTCTGCCCGACGGTAATCTGCTGCGCCTGGGCCTCCGGCGTGAAGGTGATCACGGGCGTCAGACCGTCGTCGGGTGTCGTGCCGCCACCACCGCACCCGAACGTGAGCGCGAGGGCCGCAACCGCCATCGCGCCCGCCAACCGCCGGAATTTCAGGATTCGTTTCATGGCTTCAATGTACGTCGGCGGGGCGTCCGCGACAATCATCGGATCGGCGCCTGGGCAGAGGGTCCCCGTCGACGATCCGGCGGTGCGATCCACCACTCCGACAGGTTGTTGACCGGCGAGAGCAGGTGCGGCCGTACGTCCCGCAGCCGGCCGCGGACAGCCACCAGGTTGTCCGCATAGAACAGGTAGGCCGCAGGCGGGTCGATGACCAGATCCTCCTGCAATTTCTCCCAGACCGGCAGCGCCTGCTCCCGATCGCCCATGCCGAGCGCCAGGTCGAGCAGCGAGTCGATGCCGGCGTTCGCGTAATGGCCCTGGTTGAATTCATCCACTGCGGAGGACCGCACGTACGGCGCCGGATTGCCGTACAGATTGGCGTTCAGCAGCCCGAAATAGGCGTCGAACAGGCCATCGCGCAAGCGGGCCAGGCCGGCCACATGCTCCATGCTCCGGACTTCGACCGCCGCTCCCACTGCCGCCAGATTCTCGCGGAGAATCACAACGCCGAGTTCCCGCGCAGGATCGCCGCCGCGGGTCAGGATCTCGAACCGCAGCGGAAGCCCGTCCCTTTCGATGACACCGTCGCCGTCGCCGTCGAGCCAGCCGGCCTCCGCCAGCAGGCGACGGGCGGCGTCGGGATCGCAGACCGGCGGCGCCAGACGGCGGTGATGGTTCCAGAGCGCCGGCGGGATCGGGCCGACCGCCGGCCGGCCGTAACCGGCCACCAGCGTCGCGACCAGGCGCTCGCGGTCCAGCGCCAGCGAAAGAGCCCGGCGCGTCCGCGCATCCGCCAGCGACGGATTGCGGCAGTTCCATTGCAGGTAATAGATGCGACGGCCGCCCGTCACGACCAGTCGCAGATCCTCGCGCGAGGACAGGCGCGCGGCCGCTGACGGCGCCACGCCATCCGCCAGATCGATCTCGCCCGTTTCGAGCATCAGCAGCCGCGAGGTCTCTTCCGGGACGATCCGGAACACCACCCGGTCCAATCGCGCCGGCTTGCCCGGGTAGAACAGATTGCGCACGAGCACGAGTTCGCGGTTGTGCGTCCAGGATTCCAGCTTGAATTCACCCGACGCCAGCGGTTCGCGATTGATGGGCCACGAACCGACTGTGGCGGGGTCCAGGCCGCCCACGACATGCCAGGGGACGATGTGGTGCCAGGTCGCCTGCACCGGATCCGGAACGCGACGGGCCAATTCGTACCGCACGGTGCTGTCGTCCAGGGCGACGGCCCGGACGATGTCACGGTACAGACCGCGCCGGGAACTCGCGACGCGCTCGTCCTTGAAGAGATCCAGCGACCCGACGACATCGCGCGCGGTCAGCGGTGCGCCGTCTGACCACCGCCAGGGCCGCAGATGGTAGGTGATCGACAGGCCGTCGGGCGCAATCTCCCACCGGTGCGCGATACGAGGCTGATAGGAGAGGTCCTCGTCCATGTCCGTCAGGCCGTCGTGGAGTTCAGCGATGACCAGTCCGGCGATCGATGACGTCGACAACAACGGGTTGAGCACGTCCGGATCCGCCGCGAGCGCCACGACGGCCGTGCCTCCGTTCACCGGCCCGGAAACGCCGCCGGCCCCCTCGCCCGCCGACTCCGCATCCCGCCGCCCGCAGCCGACCACGGCCGCCACGGCCGCCACTGCCAGTCCGACGACCAGCCACCGGAAGGCAGCCGTCCAGGTGCGGCTCCATTGGCGATGGGTCATGGCCCTATCTCCCCTCTGCGCGGCGCCGGCGTCGACTCGTTGCGATGACGTTAGGGTGCGGCCGGTGATTCCGTCAACGGCGACCTGCCCTGCTCCGTAAACGACCCGGCCGCCGGGTCAGCAGACCCGGCGGCCGAATCGTCAACCTGGCAAAGCCCGCGGATCACTTCACGAGCGTCATCTTCTGCAGCCCCTCGTGTCCGGCCGCCTGCGCCCGCACCAGATACACGCCGCTGGCCTGCCCGCGGCCCGCGTCGTCGCGGCCGTCCCAGACCAGCGTGTGCCAGCCGGCATCGATCGGTCCGGCATGCAGCGCACGCACTCGGCGCCCCTGGACATCGTAGATGTCCACGACCAGTTCGCCGCGTGCCGCCACGTACAGGCTGAACTTCGTGGACGGATTGAACGGGTTCGGGTACGGACGGTCCAGTTGCAATGCCGCCTTCGGCAGGGCCGGACCATCTTCCACACCCACCAGTTCCACCGGGAAATAGACGCCCGTCCGCTGCATGTTTCCCTTGTACGTCGGCCAGGGCACGGACTGGCGATCGTACGCGAACGGCATGTCCCAGACGTGGCACAGGAAGTCCCAACCGGCGTAGACCAGATCGACGTCTCCGTCCTCGTCCAGGTCGGTGATCGTCACGCCGGGCATGAGCGGGCCTTCGAGGGTGATCGGGAAGCCCGCCACCGCCTGTCCGTTCGCATGGTAGGCATACAGGTTGTAAGGTGCCGCCTCGTTCCCGCCGCCGATCCCGTGCACGATCTCCGGCGACCCGTCGCCATCGATGTCGCCGATGACCGGGCTGCCTTCCGAACTGCCGGGCAGGGTCACGGGCCAACCGGGCAGGAACTGCCCACTGGTACCGCCGGCGTAATCGGTGTCGATGGCCGCCAGTTTTCCGATCAGGCCCGTCTGGTTCGGCGCGTAGACGATATCGAGGTGGCCGTCACCGTCCAAATCGCCCAGGGCCGCACTACCCACCCATTCGTCGCTCACGACCAAACCCGTCGCCTTCGGGAACCCCGGATAATTCGTCCCGTTCTGGCGCACGGCGTAGACGTAGCCCGATTTGCAGAAGAAGACGAGCTCTTCGGCGCCGTCGCCGTCCAGGTCACCGATGACGACGTCGTCGTTGATGGCGCCTAGAGCCGTATACGGGAAGCCGGGCACGTTCGTCCCGTCGTACCGCAACGCCATGACCCGCCTCAGTCCGGTGGCGTCGTTTTTCGTGCCGAAGATGACGTCCAGCGCGCCGTCCCCGTCCAGGTCATGCAACGACGGCCCGCTGCGCGACCACTCGAAGTCGGCGCCCGCGCGCTTGTAGAAGACGCCCGTCGTCGCAGCGTTCGCGTCTCCGTCGCGCACCTCGGTGCCGTCGGCGTTCCAGGCCCAGACCACGCCGTTCAGGGTGTTGACAACGATCTCCGGCGCCCCGTCCCCGTCGATGTCGCCGACCGACGGCGCCGCCCAGTTCCAGCCGCTGTTGGCCGGCAGGATGAGGCTGCGCGGCCAGCCCGCCAGTTCGGCGCCCGTCTTCGTGTAGATATGGATCTTGAATGACGGCGCGCGCTCGCTGACGATCAATTCCAGTCCGGGCACGTCGTCGAGATCAGCCAGGGTCACCGCGGCCGGCTGCAGCACGGCGCCGACGGCGAAATCCGTGAAATTGCCCAGCGTCTGCGAATCGCCGTCGCCGTCCAGGAGTTCCTCGCCGTTGTGGCGCCAGACGAAGACCTGGTTGCTCGCCACGACGATCTCCAGGTTGCCGTCGCCATCGACGTCGCCGACCGCGAGCGGGCTGCTGGTCTCTCCGGCGAAGGGCCGCGGGAAGTTCGCGGCTTCGGCAGGCGCCGTGCTCCGGCTGACCGCTGCCGACAGCAGACTCGGCACACCCGACTGGTCGACCGCACCGATCCGGTAGTAGTACGTGGTCAACTGGTCCAGGCCCGTATCCGCGTAATAGGACGAGCCGATGATCACGTCCGTATTCGCACGCACGTACGGCCCGCCGGGGGTTTGGCTGCGATACACGTTGTACCCGCGCGTGTCGGTTGCAAGCGAAGGCGACCACGACAGGGCGATCACATCGGCGCCGAGCGTGGTGTTGGTCGAGATTCCGCCGGGCGTGTCCGGACGCTCCAGCGTGAAATCATGCCGCAACGTGCGGCCGTAGGAATCCGTCAGCAGGATCCGCGCGGCATTGTTGCGGCTGGGATCGATCGCCATCGAGAAGGCAGGCGCGCCCGTCGCTTCGGCCAGCAGTCCGAACGACGGCCAGGTCGCCACCGAGTCGTACCGGGTCACGAAGGCGCTGTCGGTGCGCAGACGCCCGGTTAACGCGCCGCTGGCGCCGGTGCCGAAATTCTTGAGGATGATGGTCACGCCCAGGCGCTCGCCCGCTTCCAACGCCCCGTCCCCGTCGCCCCAGGTCTCGTCCTCCCAGTTCAGCGACACCACTTCCACCTGGGGAGCCCGGATCGTGACCGGATACTCGGAAAGGGAATGGCTTCCCGCCGCCTCTGCATCGAACGCGAGCGTCACCGTCGTCGCGTCGACGACATTGTTGTTAATGGCCAGGAGCATCGGCGTCAGAGCCGCTGTGGCGCCGCCAGCGGTCACCGCGGCGAATCCGGATCCCGGAGTCAGCACAGTCACGCCGGGATCGGTGCAGGAGACCGTGGCGGTAATGCCGGCGGCCGGCAATCCGCCCGTTTCCCGGAGCACCGGCCAGACGGCGATCGTCTCGCCCGCGTCAGGGTAGCCGTCGCCGTTGCCGATGCTGCCGCTGGTGCCGTTGTCCAGCAACGCCACGGTTTCCACCGCGAGATAGGCGCCGCCGCTGACGACGGGCAGGGCCAGCGTCGTGCGCGCAAGATCACGCCCCGTGACCGTGACGACCGCTGATCCGGAACTGGTCGGCAGGAACGGCAGGGTGACCTGGCCGAGCGCGTCGGTCAGCCCCTGGACCAGATCCTGTCCCGCCTTCTGCACGCACACCAGCGCGCCCGCGACCGGCACTCCGGCACTGGTCACCGTCAGCGCCACGTTCTGGGGACCGACACCCAGCGAGACAGGGCCGGCGACGGACACGACCCGCGGTGAATCCGTCCAGATCGGGAGCGTCGGGTCACCCAGCAGTGTGTAGTTCTCGAAAGTCCAGCGATCGACGTAGTTGTTGGAAGTCAGTCCGATGAACGGCAGCCGGCTCAGGGCCATCAGGCGGCCGACCCGCATTTCGCTGGTGCAGTACAGTTTGCTGAAAAACTCCTGCTGGTAGCTGTTGGCGTTGTTCGGGAACGCCGCTCGCGCCGAGCCCAGGGAGCAGATCGATCCACCGTTCGGATTCTGCACGAAGCGTTCGAGCAGGCAACTGTTGTCGAAAGCCGCCGAAGCGCAGTTCAGCGCGTACATGACGAACGACCGGCCGGTGTTCGTCAGGTTGTCCGCGTCGCCGGTCATGAAGTTCCCATCACCCACCGACATGTTGAAATAATAGCCGTGGCCGATCTGGTTGAAGATCCCGTAATGGCCCGTGTTCAGCGTGTCGATGAGCGCGGCCCGCGTCAGCGGCGCGTCACGGACATAAAGCTGATCCGTCTCGTACATCCGCGTGTATTCCATGTCCGTACAGGGCTCGATGTGCGTGACCACCTGTTCGTTCGCGAATTTCGCGCCGTCCAGGATGATGAAGTTCTGGATGTGGAAATCGTCGGGGAACAGCACTTCCGCCGCGAACAGCGTGCGCTTCGTCCAACCGGCGCCGGCAGCCGTGTTCTCGTAGGCGAGCACCTTGTTGACGAAGACCGTGGCGGCCGCGGCGGAACTGACGGCGGCCCGGCCGAGGTAGACCTCTTCGGCGAAGTCGGCGAGATCGCCGGTCGTGGTCCCGCTCACGGGCTCACCGTAGAAAGAATCGCCGTCGGCGTTCCAGTTACCGTCGAGACAGGCGAAATAGAGGTCACTCGGAATCAACGTCGAGCCGTTCGTCGGGTAGAACGTGTTCCTGACATACCGCGGCGGCAGGATGTCGGAGTCCCCGCCCAGCAGGACGTAGTCCACGCCCCACTTCTGGTACGCGTCGCGGATGAACATCCGCAGCGTCTCCTGGAAATCGGCGCCCCGGCGGAAATTCGCCTCGATGTACTCCCGTGTCGCCACGACCGCGGGCAGACCCTGGGCGGTCTTGAAGGCGGCCAGCGTCTCGAACGCCGGACGCATTTCCTCGTTGGTGATGATCAGGTAGCTGACGGCGCTGCCGGTTAGGCTGGGCGTCTTGTCCGGACTGAAACCGCCGCTCGCTGCGGCCACGGACACACCGTCCTGGCGCGAGTAGCCGCTCAACAGTTCCGGATTCGCCACCAGCTGCGTGAGCACCGAACGGTTCGCCTCGAAGTCGGAAACGACCAGGCGTTCGCGCACGGCCATCTCCGCGGCCGGGATATCGCCGGCGCTGACGCCGTTGAAGTTCACCCGGACGGCATAGCTGTCGAGGAACTCGAGCGCTTCGCCGGCGCCGTCCTGGATCTGGCGGAACGGATAGACTTCCAGGGAAAGCAGCCGATAGCCGCGCCAGGTGTGGGTCCCCCCGAAGCGCCCCCACGCGGCGGGAAACGACTCGCCTCCCGCGGGCAGCCGACCCTCGCGGACATAGACACCGGTGTCGGTGAACAGCGGATCGGCGACGGCCAGCGCACCATCAACCTTCACGCGGTGCGTCGCGAGCGGCTCGATCCAGGCGTCCTGGACCTGGGCGTCGGCCGGCACCAGCAGCAACAGCGTGCGCAGTGGCAGGCGCGGCCGACCCGGATCGTCGATCCCCTTCAGTTCTTCCAGCACCGGATACGCTGCGCCCTCGCGGTCACGCTGCCAGACGATCCGACCGGCGTCGAATGATCCTTCATGGATCACCGCGCCGCCGGCTCCGGCAGCCGCCGCCGCGGGCATCGCGACACTCAGCGTAGCGAGAATGATGGTGACAAAAAAACGGGCGCCGAACGCTTTCATCTACAGGCCTCCGGTCGGTCGTTCATCCGGCGTGCCGGACGGTGACATCAACAGCTGTGACGAGGCATGCGCCTCAGGATCTCCGGTTGTCGTACTTTCCCGCTGGCCAAGGCCGGCGGGAATGATGCGCGTTAGCCGTGTGTCCTGACGTCCTCCCGGGCAGGTGCCGCCGCCGGGGCTGCCATCCCGGCGCACGCGTTCGGCGTGAGTGTCCTTGTGGTCCATCTGAGACCGTAAGACTATACCAAAACTGACAAAATGGGTCAATGACACAAATCTTGCCACATGACCGAATGAAATTGTATTATCTTGTTATCCGATTATGGCGCAACAGATTCCGCCAATTCGACCGTGTTCCGTGCGCCGGAAATCCATCTTCCATGCCGTCCCGCATCGAGGATCAACAACGTCTTTGTTCCCTCCGGACCGCTCCCGGCGCCCGGCATGGCCACCAATCGCCTCGCGTGAGTCCCGTTGCGCACGACCACCCCGGCCCCGTCCGTCCGCACGCTGCAACCGTGGCGCGCCAGCGAGGCGATCTCGACGTCGGCGACGAACAAGGGGCCAGCCCCGGGCAGCGCCCCCACCCCATCGAGGTAGTCGCTGAGGGCGCGCCGGCCGAGTGCGACCACGGCGGTTTCGGCATGGGCGAAGTTCACGCGGTGTGTTTCGACGATGGCGGGTTCACCGCGTCGCCACGCGCGCGCCGTCTCGCGGATGCAGGCCGCCACCGTCGCCTCGGGATCCGGGCTCTGCGCCGGCTCCAGACGGCAGTTCCGCTCGAGATAGGTGCTTCCGGTCCGCGTCGTCTTCACCCATTGACGCTCCAGCACCTTCAGGACACGCCCGGCCGCTCCCGACGGCAAATCGGGATGCCGTTGTTCGCGCTTGGCCTGGATCACGTTCAGGGAGCGCGACGACCAGAGACGCTCGACGCGGCCATTCCAGGTGTAATCGGGGGCGATCAGGGATCCCGGACGGCGATCGAAAGTCCGTTCGAAAACAACCAGCGCGTCGTCCAGTTCGCGGGCGAGTTCCGGCGTCGACCTCCAGGGCCCCAATTCGCGCGCGGCTTCACTCCCGGGAAACAGCATGATGCCCCGCGACGCGGCCTCGAGCGCCACGGCGGAGGACTTCGTGGCCTCGCGACGGTGCGCCGGATCGTAGTGCCAGGCGGCGTGGAACTCCGGATACCAGACGCCCAGGCGCCGCGCTCCCGCCACCGCCTCCCACAGGCCCGGCCGCCGGTATTCCCGCGGCAGATCCGGCAGATCGTAGCGCTGCCACCGCCCGTCCTCCCAGGCCAGCGCCGACATCACGTAATTCGGCTGCAGCACGGCCGGCAGTCCGTCACGCCCCCGGTGCGACGCCAGCACCGCCGCCAGCTCAGCCACCGTGGCGCTGTCCTCGAGCGTCGAGTTCCAGTACACCTCGGGGAAGGCGCCGGGCGAGAGGTCCTCACGACGCAACCCGTCCCAGACCCCGGCCGAAGGGACGAAGCCGGCCAGCCCCCAGTCGTCGCTCTCCAGGGCCACCGCGCGCAGGCTCCGCCAGTCCACCGCGCTCCGCGGTCCGGCCGTGAGCAGCGCGCAGGCCGCCAGGGCCGCCGGCGCCAACCAGACAAGGACACGCGCGAAGAAGCCGCGCCCTTTCGCTCCTGACCTCGGTTCGGGATTCATCGTCACGTTTGCCCACCCAAATCCTGAGAAGCGATCAGACGGCACCACCATTGGCGGCTGCACGCAAGTCCATCGGCGGCGATCGCGTCGGCCAGCCGCGCGGCCTCGCCGCCCGCGGCCGGCGCGCCGGCCCTCAACATCGCGACCACCGCGTCCGCGTCCTGGGGCCAATGATTGGCCCCAGTGCCGAAATCCGCCACCCGGGTGGCCACCGCCGGCGGCAGGCGACGGCGGAATTCGCTGCCCGTCACGAGCGGCCCACGCGCCGAGGGCCAGAGCCGGGCCAGGAAATCCTGGAGATCGCGGTAGTGCGCCGCGGCCGGCGTTGTCCCGGTCGGTTCATCTTCGAGAATGAAAATCGAGCCACCGGGCTTCAGCAGTCCCAGCCACGTTTCGAGGAAACCGAGTGTGGGCTGCGCCGGCAGGAGGTGCCGGACGAGATTGGCGGCCAGAACCAGATCCAGGGAGCCCGGCCGCAACGGCGGCTGGCAGGCGTCACCCCTCACCTCGGCGGTTGATCCCGCCGCCCGCGGCATCCGGTCCACTCCCAGACAGGCCAGACCACTTCGTCGCAGCAGTCCCAGCAGGCGACCGTCGCCGCAACCGAGTTCCACCGCGCGCAGCCGCTCGGTGTCCGGCCGCCCGAGCAGTTCAGTAAGGCTCTCCGGAAGGGGGTCGAACGGCATCGGGGGTCTCCTCGGCCACCGTCAGCGAGCCGGTGGTGCCCTCACGCATGCCGGATTTGAGCCGCGCCACGCGCTGCCGCTCGGCCTGCAGATCGATGATGTCGGCCACATCCTGCTCGATGCGTCCGGTCAGTTTGTCGAGCCGGTCGTCCATGCCCAGCGCGTAGGAAACCTCGCTGAAGAGATCCAGCCCGTGCCGACGGTTCTGCAGATGCCTCTGGGCGCCGAGCTGCGCGGCCAGCATCCAGATCCCCATCGCAGGCAGCCCGAGCCAGGCGACGCCCAGGAAATCGCTCAGCGCGAACATCGTGGTGCCGAGGGTGACCAGCAGCAGGCACAGCGTGGCCCCGGCCGGCGAGAAACCCAGACGCAACAGTCGATGATGCAGGTGGAAATCGTCCGCCTGGAAGATCGAGGTGCGCCGTCGGCAGCGACGCACGATCGTGGTGCCCGTGTCCCAGATCGGCACGATCATCGGCGCCAGCAGCACCGGCAGCTGGATCGGCGTGATCTGGCTCAGATTCAGCATCAGGCTGGCCAGGACCAGGCCCATCCACATGCTGCCGGAATCGCCGAGGAAGATCTTCCGCTTGCTGACGTTCCAGTAGAAGAAAGCCACGGTGGCGCCGCACAACGTGGCGGCGAACAGCGTCGAGTACATCTCCTGGACAGCCATCGAGATGATCACCAGCGCGGCCGACGCCAGGATGCTGATGCCGCTGGCCAGCCCGTCGAGACCGTCGATCAGGTTCATCGAGTTGATGAATCCGAGGTACCACATCAGCGTGAACGGCCAGGCCCAGCCGCCCAGCGCGATGGTGCCGAGCAGGGGCAGTGTCACCGTGTCCATGCGTTGGCCGAACAGCATCAGGCCGACGATGACCACGAGTTGCCCGTAGAGCTTCTTTTCCGCGTGGATGCCGAATCGGTCGTCCCCCACGCCCAGGGCCAGGATCGCCAGCCCGGCGCCGCTGAGGATGCCGAGCCAGGACCAGGGCAGCCTGGTGCCCAGGATCACGTGCTCCAGGAAGAACAGGGCGCAGAAGAACGAGATGAAGATGGCCATGCCGCCCGTGCGAGGCACCGGCTCGCGGTGGGCCCGCCGGTACCCCGGATGGTCGACGATCTCCGTCAGGAAGCCCAGGTTGCGAAAATGCGGCTGCACGAGCCATGACATCAGGAACGCGGCCGCAAATCCCAGCAGGGCAACAATTTCGAGATCCACTGTTCCTCCCTGAAACACCAAAACGGCCGCGATCCGCGTCGAGCCGGCCCCTCTGCAAGTTACGCCAGGGTTCCGGGGCGGGCAATCATTTTCTCCGGCCGGGGCCGCCGAGGATTTCCGCGTAAGCCGCTGTCGTCAGATCAGCTGTGTGCGCCCAATCCCATTGGCGTGCCCGCACCGGTCCGGCGGACCGGAACCGTTCGCGCAGTCCGGCATCGGCCAGCAGGCGTTCCAGCGCGGCGGCGATCGCGTCGACATCCAGCGGATCGACCAGCAGGGCATCGCCGCCAGCCACCTCGGCCAGGGCCCCGCGGTCGGACGTCAGCACCGGCAGACCGCAGGCCATCGCTTCGAGCACCGGCAGCCCGAACCCCTCGTGCAGCGACGGGAAGACCAGAGCAACAGCCGTGCCGTAGAGACGCCGCAGCTCCGCACGTTCACAATAACCGGACACGAGCACCCTGCCGCGCAGCGCCGGTCGCGCGAGCCTCTCCATCAGCGGCGCCGTCAGCCAGCCGGACGGCCCGACCAGCCGCAAGTCCGGCGCCCCGGCACCACGCACCTCCAGCAGCCGTTCGTAGGCCTCGAGCAGCCGCGGCAGGTTCTTGCGGGGCTCGAGCGCGCCGACGAAGAGAAAGAACGGACGGAGCGGCCGTATCCCGGGCACCGGCTTCCAAGGTTCGAGCGCCCAAGCCGGTGTTCCCAGGGGAGTGATCCGGATTCGCGCGGCCAGTTGCGGGAAATGCGCCGCCAGTTGTCGTCCGGTCGCCGCGCTGTTGGCCAGGATCAGACGCGCCCGGCGCAGTGCGACCGGGATGACCGCGTCGTAGTACAGCCGCCGGGACCTCGGTACCACGTGGGGCATTTCGCGCCAGGCCAGGTCGTGCACGGTCACCAGCAGGGGGCAGTGAGGCCGGACGGGCGCGACCGGCTGCAGGCTGTGCAGAAGGCCGGCGCCCGAAGCGCGGCAAAGAGCGGGCAGTCCCCGCTGGATGTACCAGGCCCGGCTCAGATCCCGGTCCGCCTCCGGACAGACAGCCAGGCGCCAGTGGGGCGCGTCTTCCAGCCAGGCGAACGGCTCCTTCGATACGGCGGCGACGACGAAATCGAATCCCCGGTCGTCCGCCGCGAGCGCGCGCACCAGTTCCACGACGGCGCCGGCCACACCCGTGGGCTGAGCCCGCACCGACAGCGCGTCGAGCACGATGGTCGGCCGCGACGTCATCGCCCACCCCATTCCCGGATCCCGGCCCGCGCCTCCAGCAGCGCCGCCATCAACAATCCCAGCGCCACCCATGCGTGCGGCAGGTTGTACTGGGCGAAGGTCATGGTCTGGACCGCGATCGCCGCACCGGCCGCCGACAGCGCCCCTGCAGCGACCCACGACCATCGGTCTCCTTCACCCGGCTCCGGAACCGCAGCCCGGCGCCGCCACACCGCACGCACGAGTCCACCGGCACCGAACATCAGGGCCGCGAAGCCCAAAAGCCCCGTTTCGCACAGGACCAGCAGCGGAAAATTCGCCACGACCGGCCAGGTGAACATCGCCTGGAGCCCAGCCGGGTCCACGAGAGCCGGGAAATGCCACCCGAACTGTCCCCAGCCGATCCCCACCACCGGGCTGAGCGTGAAAGCGCGCCAGGCGGCCTGCATCGAATAGAGCCGCGTGAGATTCGACCAGTCGTTCACGCTGAACGTCTGCGCCAGGCGGCGCGCCGGTAGCAGGACCGGCTCCCAGCCGGCGATGGCGGCCGTCACCAGGACGAGCGCTGCAGCACCGCCGAGGATCAACCCCAGGCGCCGCTTCCGACGCCGGACCGCCCCCGCCAGCGTCGGTGCCGCCCACCACGCCGCCACCACCACCCCTCCCACCGCCCCGAGCCAGGCGCCGCGCGACCAGGTCAGCAGCAACAGCAACGACAGCGCACCGGTTGCCGCCCGACGCGCGAACGCCGACCAGCCCGTCAGTGCGACCACGGGCAACGCCAGGAGCAGGTAGTTGCCCAGGTACAAGGGTTCACAGGCCGTGCCGCGCAGCCGCGGAATCTCGAGGAATCGGTTCCCGACATACAGTTCGGCTGAACCGCTGAGGATCGACGGATTGGAGGTGAAGATCCGTTCAAGGTCTGCGAGCAGCATCGACGAACGGTGGTAGCCGACTTGCTGCAGCAGTCCGTACGCCGCCTGTAGCAGTGCGCCGGCCACGAGCCAGCGGGCCGTGCTGCGCCACGCCGAAGGTCCCCGCAGGTGCACCACCGGCCAGAGCGTGAAGGCCGCCATCACCGTCATTTGGACCACCTGCCGCAGGTAGCGGCTCCACGCGGCGGCGGCGCCAACTTCCGCGGGCGCCAACCAAAGGCCACCGGCCGACATCAGCACGGCCACCACGGCCGCGCCCAGTCCCCATCGCCACGAGCGCGGCAGGTCGTTCCAGAGGTTTCCCGGTCCGGAAACAAGCCAGGTCAGCGCCATGAACAGCCACGACGGCTGCAGTCCCGCGCCCGCATCCCGTCCCGTGGTCAGGATGATCAGATCAGCCCCGATCCAGGGCAGCATGACGAGGGTCAGCCCCCACAGAACCCCAGCGGCGCGATCCCGGGGGGAAAGGGATTTCGCCGTGGGCATGGGATCAGCGGGGCCACCGCGCCGGGCGCGGCGGTGCGATCAGGGGAGCACCGGTTCTCGGGAACGAAACAGGCAGCATCGTGGGCCTCGCGGCAGCGGTGATCAAGACAGGCGGCGGCAGCCGGCTCCGTGGCGGACCCTAGGGCAGCGCCCGGGCCCGGTCCACCGAAATCCGGCGGGCGTCCGTTTCAACGACGTTCACTTGCGGGCAGGACCCCGGCCACGGCGGCCGCAATCTCCGCGAGCATGACGGCTCCGGCTTCGGCGCCGCCCGGTGGCGCGGCTGGGAACACCCTCACCGTCACCGGCGAAGGCCCGACGGCACCGCGGGCCAGTTCCTGCAGGTGTGCCTGGTTACGCCAGCCGGGATCGCCCCTCCTGCCGACCGGTCGATGGGACCCGGGTCGCTCGTCCCAGGCATCGGGGACGACCAGAATCTCGATCCTTTCGGGTCTCAGCAGGGCGGTCAGCCGCCGCAGACATTCCGCGGAACCGGGCGCCGCCGCTTCCCCGGCCACGACGCACCAGACCAGTGCCGACCAGCGCACCGGCGCCGCCCGGGCGACGGCCGGCAAACCGGCCGCGATTTCCCAGATCGGCAGGGTTGCCCCCGAAGCTTCACCGAGCAGACGCCAGCGAAGCCACAACGGCGAACCGGGACCGAACCCGCCGTTGGGCGCCAGCCATTGCGCGCGCAATCCCGCCGGCAGGTCCGCCCGCACCGCGGGCGGGGGTTCAGCGGGATCAGCGCCGCCCAGATAGCTGAAGGCGGACCAGGCCACGGTCTCGTCTTCGAACAGACAGCTTCCCCAGCGGTCCGACTGTCCGGCCGCCGCCGCCGCCAGACCCGCCGCCGCGCAGGCGGCCGCGCGCCCGGCGCCGGGCGTCGCCACGGCGACATCACGGCAGACCACGGCCGCGTCGTCCGGCACCGGGTCGCCGTCGGCGGAGAGGAAATGATGCGCGATCGCATCGATATGGTGGGAACGCAGGGCCCCTTCGGCCGCGCCGGCGGGGCGTTGCTGTCGGCTCATGCTGCGGACTCCGGGCTGCGCTGACAAGGGCTCACGTGGCACGGGCAACGGTGGCGGGGGGCGGCGGCGACAAGCGCCCCCGCCCCCAGGGTTCAGGACACCGTGATCAGACTGTTGGCGCCGCCGAATTCGTTGGGAGCGGTCTCCGCGTTGTGCGGATCCGGCAACCAGGCGCCGTCGACGATGAACCGATACTGGTGGGGGCCGGGCTCCATCATCAGGTATGTCTCCCAGATCCCGTCTTCACGGCGCGCCAGCGGCAGCCCCTTCGCCGACCAGTCGCAGAAGGATCCGGTCAGCCGTACCGAACGCGCACGCGGGAAATCAGCCTCGAAGTGCACGCCCGCCTTGGTCACCTGCGGCCCGTGCAGCAGGGCGGTCCAGTGGTCGAGCGCCGCCACGGCCACCGTGGCCTCCGCCTTGCCGGCCACTTCGCGCGCCAGCATCCGGAAATCGTGGGCGCCGCGCGAGTCCGCGTCGAGCCGCGCCACCGGCTGCCCGGCTCCGGCCGCTTCCCGGAAACGCACCGTGTGGTGGATGATCGTTTCCATCAACTCGTCCGGGTACAATTCGGCCAGTTCCTCCATGATCCTGCGCACGAACAGCGGGCGCGTGTCGAAATCCGCCATCAGGACGCGCGGAATGACGTCGTGCCCTTTCTTCTGCCGCAGCATCGAGAGCGTCTCGCGCATCTTGCGCACAGCCTGCAGGCTGTAGCAGCTCGGGTCCACCGGGATGATGACCTCTCCGCTGGCCAGCAGGGCGTTGAACGTCAACAGCCCCACGCTGGGCGGGCAGTCGATCAGGATGAAATCGTACGGCAGGGCACTGCGGCGCAGGTTGTTGCGCAACCGCAGGTCCTTTTCCGCTTCGCGCGCCAGGGCCATCTCGACGGCGCTGAGTTCGACGCCCGCGGGCACCAGGTGCAGGTTGGGTTCGATCTCCAGAAAGGCGTCCTCGACCAGGATGTCCGTGGTCAGAAACAGGTCGTAGGTGCTCAGCGTGAAATCGCGTTCGCGGAATCCGAAGGACAGGGTCGCGTGACCCTGGGGATCGTTGTCGATGAGCAGGACTCTGTGGCCCAATTGGGCGAGGGCGGCGGCAAGATTGGTCGCGGTGGTGGTCTTTCCGCAGCCGCCTTTCTGGTTGGCCAGGGCAACGACGCGCATGCCGAATCCTTTCGATCATGGATCGCGGTCTGTCCCGTCCGTCCGGGCTTCCAGCCCGTGCGGCGCATCTATGTCGAAAGGGGCGGCCGTCGGGTCGGGGCGCCACCACCTGAAACGCGACATTACGGCGATGCGATCACCTGTCAATCATTAATTTAATGATCTCCTTACGCCCCGGCGCGACCTCTCTCCCACCCGCGGCGTCATACCCCCGACAGGCCGCGCAACCAGAAGTAGCAGCCCACGCCCACGCACATGCCGCCCGCGACCTCGCCCCAGGTATGCCCCACCAGTTCCCTCAAGCGGCCGCCGGGCAACGGCAGGCCGGCGTGCAGAGCCTCGCGCAAATCGTTCAGGAGCCGCGCCTGTTTGCCCATTTCCTGCCGCAGCCCTGTCGCCTCGAACAGCACGAAAACGCCGAAAACGAGCGCCAGGCTGAACTGCGCCGAAGCCGCGCCGTCCGCCCGCCGGACCAGGAGAGCCAAGGTCGTCACCGTGGCGGCGTGGGAACTGGGCATGCCGCCGTTGGCGAAAAACAGCAGCGGGCGCCAGCGCCTGCGGGTCACCGCCTCCCACCCCACCTTCGCCGCCTGGGCGATCAGCCCGCTGAGCAGGGCCACCAGGCCCGCGTTCCATTCCACGTTCGCCCCCATTTCCAGAATCCCCCGGACCGCCCCGGACGGGGCGGCCGACGCCAGTCTACGACATCGACCGGGCAGGGCAACGCGCAACTTGAGATTTTACCGCGGTTCTGCCATCATATACGATTGATCTGCGGTGCGGCGCGCCGGTACGCGGCGGCGCCGTCTCTTGTTGTCCTGATCCGGAACGGGCGGGCACGCCGTGCGCGCGCGCGTCCAGCGGTCCGCACCACCACAGGCAAGGGGTTCGTTCGATGTTCCAGTTCCTCCGCTCCCAAGCCAAGATGTTCTACTGGGTGATCGCCGGCAGCTTCGTCCTGTTCGGATTCTTCATGTACGCGGGCGACACCGGCTGCCGCGCCGGCGGTTCCGGAGCTGCCGGCGCCGGCATCATCGGCACCGTCAACGGCGAACCCCTCTCGGCGCAGAACTACGACCTGGCCGTCCGCCAGCAGGTCGCCGCGATGCGCCAGCAGTCTCCCGAGCGGGAACTGAATTCGAACCAGTACGCGATGGCGCAGGACCGTGCCTGGACGCTCATGGTGCAGGACGCGCTGATCCAGAAGGCCATCGATGAGCGCAAGATCAAAGTCACCGACCAGGAAATCCTGGACGTCCTGACCAATAACCCGCCGGCCGAGATTCTGGCGCCGTACCGTACCGAGGACGGACAGCTCGACCTGAACCGTTATTACGCCGATCTGCAGAACCCCGAGAACGACTGGTCGGATATCGAGAACTACGTGCGCCAGCTGCTTCCGCGGCAGAAGCTGACCGAAGAGATCGCCGCGGGCGCGGTCGTCAGCGAAGAGGAAGTCCGCCTCGAATACGTGCGGCAGTCCGGCCTCGCCATGGCCGAGTACTTCGGCATCGCCTTCGGCGACATCTCCGACGGCTACAACCCGACGGATGCGGAGATCAGCGCCTGGTACGCGGCCCATCCCGACGACTACCGTCACGACGGCCTGGCCGCCTGCAAGGTCGTCCGTTTCGCCAAGGCGGCCAGCAGCGCCGACGAGAAGGAAGTGCTCGACTCCCTGACCGAGGTGCGGCAGGACATCCTGTCCGGCAAGCTCGACTTCGCCACGGCCGCACGGCAGTTCAGCGACGATACGGGTAGCGGAACCCGTGGCGGGGATCTGGGCACGTTCGACCGCAACCGCATGGTGCCCGAATTCACGAAGGTCGCCTTCGGCCTGCCGGTCGGGCAGATCAGCGAACCGGTGCGCACCAAGTTCGGATACCACCTCATCGAAGTCACGGCACAGGAGACCGGCGCCGACGGCGAGGTCGTCCGGATCACGGCCCGCCACATTCTGCAGAATGTCGCGCCGGGACCGCAGACGCTGGACCTGATCGCCGAATCGGCCAACGGGTTCCGCGGCCGCGTCGACGCCGGCAGCTTCGCCTCCACCGCCCAGGCCGAAGCCCACGAGATGCTGTCACCGGCGCCGGTCGCGCGCGGCCGGGATATCCCGGGCCTGGCCATGTCGATCATGGGCACCAATTGGCTGTTCACCGCGAAGGCCGGCACGGTCAGCCCGGTCTTCGAAAACGACGACTGCTACTACGTGCTGCTGGCCGAGCGCATCGACCCGGCTGGTATCCGCACGCTGGACGAAGTCCGCAGCCAGATCATGCTGGCGCTGCGCAAGCAGCACAATGCGCAGGTGGCCCGTCAGCGACTGGCGCCGGCGATCGCCGCCGTCAATGCCGGTGCGGCGATGAGCCAGGCAGCGGGCCAGTTCGGCCTCAAGTACGCCGTGACCGACACGTTCTCGTACAACAGCAACGTGGCGGATGTCGGCTACGGCACCGACTTCAACAAGGAGATCATCGAGGGCCTGGTCGGACGCCTGACGCCCGAGGTCGAGACCGCCCGCGGTGTCTATGTGGGCAAGCCCCTGTGGATCAAGCCGATCGACGAAACCGACTTCGCCATGCGCCGCGCCGGGATCCAGCAGGCCCTGCTGGCGCGCGCCCAGGGTGAGATCGTCGAGAAGTGGCTGCAGGATCTGAAGGACCAGGCCAAGATCGAGGATCGGCGCGCTCAGATGCGCGGCGACGGCTGATCCGCCGGTTGCGGCGCTCCGCGCCGGTTGATCGACACTGATTCCGCGACGAAGGGCCCGGAGCATGCGTTCCGGGCCCTTCGCTTCCTTTCGGATCCGACAACCGACCAGCGGTTCGCCGGCTTCAGTCCCCGCCGAACGGATTGCGCGGTTTCCGCCGCCGGAATTCGCGAAGATCGTCATCCATCTGCCGCAGTTGATCCTGGCGCAGTTTCTCGTGCTCACCCGAATCGAACAGATGCGCCAGCTTCTCCGCCTCTTCACGTTTGCGTTCGTCGAACGCGCGCAGATCGTCGCCGATTGCCGGGCCTTCCCCGTCCTCGAGCTGTTCGATCGCCAGATGGTCACGAATCTCCAGATGCGTTTCGTAGGCGCTGCTGACCAGGGCGACCGCGCCCAGATCCTGCAGCGCCGCCGCCTGCAACCGCACCTGGCTTTCCGCGGTGCCCAGCAGCTCCGCCAACTCCTCGGGGGTCGGACCCCGCCCGAGCCGGTGGGCCAGCACCCGCACGCCTGCCAGCAACAGATGCGCGTCCGCCCTCGGCAGTCTGATCATGGGTCCACTCCCTGTTCCGTTCCCGCCGAGCGGGCCAGCCGCCGCAGCAGACGTTCCTCGCGCCCCGGCTCCCCGCACTGCCGTGCATGTCCGAGAGCCTTCTCCAGGCGCGCCAGCCGATGTTCATAGAGGATCGCCGCTTCGCGGTGGGCCCAGGTTCCGGCGCCGGACGCCAGCGCCGCTTCCAGCAACGCTTCCAGGTCGACCCAGCACCGCGCCCGTTTCAGGATCCGCACCGCGTCGACCGTGAACGGAGGGGCAACGGCGAACGTCGCTTCAGCGCTGCCGGCCGCCAGCGCCGCGCAGATCCACGCCGCCGCCGTATTGTCGTCACGCCGCCGCTCGGCGACCCTCGCCAGGGCCCACGCCCGCCGCCAGTCCGGTTCGATCGCGTCGGGCCCGGCCCCCGCGGCGCGACTTTCGGTGCAGAGCCGATCCAGAATCCAGGCCATGCCGGCCAGGTCCCACCGGTTGTGGCGCAGCACGCAGAGCAGATCGTCGGTTCCTTCGCCGGCCAGCCAGGCGCGCCATACTTCGGGAATGCGCGCGCCTTCGATGTCGCCTTCGCCGCGCGCCAGGCCGCACACCCGCGTTTCGACGGTTTGCTGCCGGCAGTCCGGCAGCGTCCGACCCCACATGCGTCGGCAGGCCGGCAGCAGATCCCAGGACAGGGCGTGCGCCAGCGGATCGGTCCGGCGGTTCATCAGCGCCCGTGTCCGCAGGAGCGGCAGGTCGAACGCCGCTCCGTTGAAGGTCGCCACCACTTCGAACGGCGCCGCCCATTCCGCCAGCGCGCAGAGCATTCCTGATTCGCGGCCCGGACCCGGCAGCAGAAGCTGCCGTACCACCAGTTCGGGACCCTCCCACCAGGCCAGTCCCACGAGGAACGCCAGCGTGCCGGTGCCTCCGGACAGTCCCGTCGTCTCGGTGTCCAGAAGCAGGATCTTCTCGCGATCAGGCCGACGGTCGGCGTACCTCGACAGGATGCCTGCCAGATCCGGCAGGGAGACCGGGACCGGAGGCCCGGCTTCGCGCCACTCGCGCACCCAGCACGGTCCTGCGGTCGTCGACACTTCGCGCAGGCCGAGTTCCGCCGGCGGCGCCTCGGGAATTCCAGAGCCGTCGCCGGGCGGCGACAACGCCGGGTCCGCCGCCACGGCCCCCCGGTTCGTCAGCCGATCCAGACGCGCCAGTCTCTGCCGCAGATCCATGGTCTCAGCCGTCCGCGGCCGCGGCCGCCGGGCCGGCCAGAAGCCAGGCGGCGCCGGCGCGCGCCGTGTCGCCCGAATCGACCGTCGCCCCCACGCAGGCCGGACAACCGTGTTCGCAGGGACAGATCGCGAGATGCCGGCGCGCCGCTTCGCAGATCTCGTCGAACTGCTCCCAGATCTTCCGCGCGAACCCGGCGCCCCCCGGCACGCTGTCGTAGAGGTACAGGGTGGGCTTGTCCGTGAACGGCGAACGGATCATGGCCGTGGCGTGCAGGTCGGCGCTGTCGGCCATCACGAAGACCGGCGCCACGCAACCGAGCAGGTGGGCCAGTCCCTTCAGCGCATCGCCCAGATCCAGACCGAGCGCCGACAGCTGTTCCGCCGCCGACTCCGGCACTTCCCACCAGAAACTGGTCGTGTGCATCTCCATCTCCGGCAGATGCACGCGCCCGGCGCCCACGTTCTCGTGGGTGCCGAGTTTGATCTTCTTGAAGACCGTGACCTTGGAGACCAGGCCGATCTCGCCGACGGCCAGAATCCCTTCGCCGAACGGCTTCGTCTCGTCCGAGGTCAGGGTCTTCAGTTCGCTCTTTCTCTGCGCGTCGGTGTAGTAGTCCACCTGCACCGGCTTCACGTGCGCCTCGCGCCGCTCCCAGTCCAGCTTGTCCACGTGATGCTGCTGCGCACCGTGGATGTAGATGGCGTCGTCGTGAAGCATCTCCTGCGCGCTGAACAGGTCCATCTCGCCGATGACCGCGCCGCCCGGACGCGAGTCGTCGATGATCACCACGTTGTCCGGCGCGGCGCTCCGCAGGCTGACGTCCTCGGCCGGGTAGGTGTCGGCCATCCAGTGGAAACGTCCTTCGGCCCGGTGCAGCACGCGCATCGAACACAGGTATTCCAGGATCTCGGTGACGCGGTTGCCGCCGTAGACCTCGTCCTCGGCGAAGGGCAGTTCGAATGCCGCGCACTTCAGATGACTCATCTGCACGACGAGGTTGTCCGGATCGAGCGTGGCGTACTCCGGGCTGCGGCCGAAAAAGAAGTCGGGGTTCATCACGATGTACTGGTCGGCCGGGCTGCTCGAAGCCACCAGCACCACCGCGCTGACGTTCTGCCGGCGCCCCGCGCGCCCCGCCTGCTGCCAGGTACCGGCCACGGTGCCGGCGTAGCCGGCCATGATGCAGACATCGAGCCGGCCGATGTCGATCCCCAGTTCGAGGGCATTGGTCGACACCACCGCGCGCACCGTGCCGTCACGGAGTCCCTGCTCGATGGCCCGGCGCTCGTTCGGCAGGTAGCCGCCGCGGTAGCCGCGCACCTCGCCGGCGCGGATCCCCACCTTGCGTCCGGACTTCTCCAGATAGGTCAGCAGCAGTTCCACCCGGATGCGGCTGCGCGCGAACACGATCATCTGAGCCCCGCAGCCCAGGAAACGTTCGGCGATGGCGCGCGTCGTCTTGATCGTCGACGCGCGGATGCCCAGTTCGCGGTTGACCACCGGCGGGTTGTAGAAAATGAAGTGCTTCAAACCGCGGGGCGCACCGTTGTCCGCGACCTCGGCCATCGGCAGTCCGGTCAGGCGCTCGGCCAGTTCGCGCGGGTTGGCGATGGTCGCCGAGCAGCAGATGAACTGCGGTTCGGCGCCATAGAACCGTGCCACGCGCTGAAGACGCCGCAGCACGTTCGCCACGTGGCTGCCGAACACGCCCCGGTACTGGTGCACTTCGTCCACCACGACGTAACGCAGATTCTCGAACAGCTTCACCCACAGCGTATGGTGCGGCAGGATGCCCTGGTGCAGCATGTCCGGGTTCGTGACCACGATGTGTCCCGAACTGCGGATGGCGCGCCGCGCGGTTTCGGGGGTGTCGCCGTCGAAGGTGAAGGTCTTGATGTCCACACCCAGTTCGGTCACCAGGCCGTGCACTTCGTGCATCTGGTCCTGGGCCAGCGCCTTCGTGGGGAACAGATAGAGAGCGCGCGCCTGCGGATCGCGCAGGATCGTGTCGAGCACCGGCAGGTTGTAGCAGAGGGTCTTGCCGCTGGCCGTCGGGGTGGGCACCACGAAAGACCGGCCGGCCGCGGCCAGCGCCACGGCTTCACCCTGATGGCAGTACAGGTCGGAAACGCCGCGTCGTCGCAACGCCTCGCGCAGGCGCGGATCCAGGACGTCCGGGAACGCCACCGTGCGCGCGGCCCGCGGAGGGATGACTTCCCAGCGGGTGACGTGACGCAGGAATCGCTCGTCGGCCTTCAGCTGTTCCAGCAGTTGCGAAAGGTTCAAGCCGACCTCCGTGCGGTCAGGGCTGCGCCGGACCCTGCGGCTTGTCGCTGCCGGCGTCACGCGGTGCATCGTCGCGGCGGGGCTCTTCCCGTTTCGTCTGTCCGGCGTCCTCGATCTCGCGGCGCACTTCGCGCGAAGCGTCCTGGGTCGCGCTCTTGAACTTGCGGATGGACTTGCCCATCGCCTCGGCGATCTCGGGCAGGCGCCTCGGCCCGAAGAAGATGAGCACGAGCACGAGGATCAGCAGCATCTCGGGCCAGCCGATGCTGCCCATGATGGCGAGCACTGGATTCATCACGGCCTCCCGTGGGTCAGCGGTACCACCTCAGGATCTGCGACGCGACGAACACGCCGATCACACTCATGAGGTTGAAATGGATCTGGAACCCGAACGTCAGATCGAGGATCACCAGGTTCCAGTGGTTCACCTCGGGACCGAACGCGACATACCGTACGAAGAGCTGCTCGGCCACGCTGCCCTTGCTCAGGAACAGCCCGAGGACTTCGCTGACGATCGCCCCGATCAGCACGCCCAGCATCAGAGTGAGGACCACCGTCCCCATCGACTTCCGCATCGTCCTTCGACTTTCCCCGTGTCGGTCGCCCGTACCCCCAATGGTCCCGGGTCGCACGCCGGCGCAAGATAGCACCCAGCCGCCGCGAACGGAACCGACACTTGCCCGGACCGTCCCCTAGGGGCCGGCCGGAGGGGTGCCGGGAGCCGGCGAACCGGCCAGCCGATCGACTACCGGTTTGAGCCGCTCCCAGATCTGGTCCAGCGTCTGGGGCATGACCCGGGTTTCCCCCACGGTGCTCATGAAATTGGTGTCCCCTGTCCAGCGCGGCAGCATGTGGACGTGCAGATGACCCGGGATGCCCGCGCCGGCGCTGCTGCCCCCGTTGTAGCCGCAGTTGATGCCGTCGGGCCGGAATGCCTCCTGGAGCGCATCCTCCATCAGTTTCAGGTACCGCGCCAGATCGGCCAGTTCCTCCGGAGTGCAGTCCGAGATCCGTGGGGCGTGCCGACCGAGCACCAGCAGCAGGTGGCCGCTGTTGTACGGGTACAGGTTGAGGATCAGGTACCAGCGCTCGCCCCGGTACAGCACGTACTGGGTCCGATCGTCGCACTGCAGACGATTGCAGAAGACACAGCCATCCTCTTTCCGCTCGCCGCTCACGTAATTGTACCTCCAGGGCGTGCACAGCCGGTCCATGGTCAACGATCCCGGCCGGCGAGCAGCGCTTCGACGGCAGCCAGCTCGTCCACGGTGTTGATGCCCAGGGCCTCATCGGCATCGTCGGCCTGGACGGCCTCCACCGGCCGGCCCCGGCCCACCAGATAGGCCACCGTGTCGGTAAGGTAGTATTCGCCCTGGTCGTTGTCCGTCTTCAGGCTGGCCAAAGCCTCGATCAGATCGTCCGTGCGGAAACAGAAGACGCCGGTGTTGTACTCGCCGATCGCCTTTTCGGCAGGCGTGGCGTCGCGCGCCTCGACGATCTTCTGCACGCGCCCGGCCGCATCCTTGACGATGCGCCCGTAGGCGCCGGCGTCGTCCACCACGCAGGTCAGCACCGTGGCCGCCGCGCCTGTCGCCAGCGTTCCGTCGATCAGCCGCTCGAGCGTCGCGACCCTGAGCAGGGGCACGTCGCCGGCCAGAACGACGCACCAACCGCCCGGACGGACCGCCGGCATCGCCATCTGGACCGCGTGCCCCGTACCGAGTTGCGGCCGCTGCAGGGCGAAATCGAGTCCCGGACGGCTGCAGGTGCTCCTGACCAGTTCGGCCTCGTGACCGACCACGACCACCGTGTGGTCGATGCCGGCGCCGGCCGCCGTGTCCAGCACGTGGTCCAGCAGCGGGCGTCCCGCCAGCCGGTGCAGGACCTTGGGCAGGTCGCTCTTCATGCGCGTGCCTTTGCCGGCCGCCAGAACGACCGCGTCGATGGGACCCGGCCGTGACTTTCCGCTGATGCTGTCCATGCGTCTCCCTGTCAGTCGCCCGCCGGAGCCCGGTGCCCCAGCAGGCGGATCTCGGTCACGCCCCGCAGTTCGACCCGCAGGGCCACGTTGTCGATCAGCCGGGCCGGCCCCACGCGGGCGGCCACGGCCAGTACAAGCGGTCCGTCCGGAACCGATTCCGTCGCTCCCAGAGCCGGCAGCGAGCGCACCGCGGCGTAGTCGATGCTGTCCGCGGCGGCCAGCGCTTCGCCCATGGCGGCCTCGATCGCGCCGCTTTCCCGCCGGCCCGATTCCAGCAGCGCGCGGCCGCGCGCCAGCGCACGGCTCAGGCACAGGGCGCGAGTCCGCTGTTCCGGATCCAGGTACCGGTTCCGCGAGGACATCGCCAGGCCGTCCGGCTCGCGCACGGTCGGCGCGTCGATCAACGACACCGGCAGCCGCAGGTCCCGGACCATCTGTTCGATGACCAGGCACTGCTGCGCATCCTTGCTTCCGAACACGGCGATGTCCGGCCTCACCATGCCGAACAGCTTGGCCACGACCGTCAAGACGCCGTCGAAATGCCCCGGCCGCGCCGCGCCGCACAGGCCCTCGGCCCTTCGGCCGGCCCGCACCGTCACTTCGCCGGGACCTCCGTAAACGTCCTCGACCGGCGGTGCGAAAACGGCAGCCACCTGCGCGTGGTCCAGCATGGCCAGGTCGCCCTCCAGATCGCGCGGATAGGCCGCGAAATCCTCGCCCGGGCCGAACTGGGTCGGGTTCACGAAGATCGACACCACGACCTTGCCCAGCGCCGCACCCTGGCGCACCAGGCTGAGATGACCTTCGTGAAGCGCGCCCATGGTGGGCACCAGCACCAGCGGACCGGGCTGCCGAAGGGCGTCCAGGCGGTTCAGTTCGTCCGCGTGCCGCAGAACGATCACGCCGCGGGCTCCCCGCCGGTCGCCGTGCCGCCCGGATAGGCGGGTCCGATCGAGCCCTCGGTCGCGGGTTCGCCGGCGGGCGTGGCCGCCACTCCGTAGCTCTGTTCGGCCGTCGGGAACCGGTGCTGCCGCACGTCGGCGGCGAAAGCAGCCACCGCGTCGGTCGCCGCCCGCCCCAGTTCCGCGTACCGACGCACGAATTTCGGCGGGCGTCCGGGCAGCAGACCCAGCAGATCATGGAACACCAGCACCTGGCCGTCGCATCCCGGTCCGGCACCGATGCCGATCGTCGGGATGGGCGCCGCCGCGGTCACCCGCGCCGCCAGGGCCGCCGGCACGCACTCCAGCACCAGGCTGAAGCAGCCCGCTTCGGCCAGGAACGCCGCGTCGTCCAGAAGGCGCGACTCGGACTCGGCCCCGCGCCCCTGCACCCGGTAGCCGCCGAGGCGATTGACCGATTGCGGCGTCAACCCCAGATGCCCCATCACCGGGATCTCGGCATCGAGCAACGCGGCGATGGCCGCGGCGCGCTGCCGGCCGCCTTCGACCTTGACCGCGTGCACGCCGGCTTCCTGCACCAGCCGCAGTCCCGCGCGCACGGTTTCTTCCTTCGAGACATGAAACGTGCCGTACGGCAGATCCGCGATCACCGGCAGCCCCGGACGGGCCCGCTGCACGGCGCGGCAATGGTGGACCATGTCGTCGAGCGTCACCGGCAGGGTGCTCTCGTACCCGAGCATGACCATCCCCAGCGAGTCCCCGACCAGCAGCGCGTCCGCCCCGCCGGCCGCGGCGATCAGCGCGCTCGACAGGTCATAGGCGGTCACGACCACCAGCGGTTCGCCCTCGCGCTTGCGGCGGGCGAACACATCCAGACTCGGTGCCGGTCGCGGGTCCTGCATGCGGAGACCTTTCCAGTGACGCCCGGCCGGCCGGTCAGGCCGGCCGCGAATCGGGCGCGAAGTAACGCGTGCCGGCGAACTGTTCCGTCAGCTGCTCGAACAGCATGTCGAAATCGCCGGGCACGTTGACGAAATCGAGATTGTCCGTGTTCACCACGAGCAGCGGCGCATCCTTGTAGTGATGGAAAAAATAGCTGTAGGCGCCGTTGAGCGCTTCCAGGTACTGCGGATCCATGTCCTGCTCGAACGAACGGCCGCGCCAGCGGATGCGCTGCTGCAGCACCTCGGTCCGCGCCTGCAGGTAGATCACCAGATCGGGCTTCAGCACGCGCTGCTCGAGAATCGTGGCCAGCTGCCCGTAGAGCGTCAGTTCGTCGTCGCCGAGATTCAGGTTGGCGAAGATGCGATCCTTCGCGAACAGGTAGTCCGAAACCAGTGCCGCGTTGAACAGGTCCTGCTGCCCGAGTCCCTGCTGCTGGCGGAAACGGCTCAGCAGGAAAAAGATCTGGGTCTGGAACGCATACGCCTCGCGGTCGCGATAGAATTTCGCCAGGAAGGGGTTCTCTTCCACGATCTCGAGGTTCAGCCGCCCGCCGAGCCGGGTGGCCAGCAGTTTGGTGAGACTGGTCTTCCCGACCCCGATCACACCCTCAACGACGATATAGCGCCAGGGCAGCACCCCGCTCCTCCTTGTTCGCGCCCGGAACCTGCGTCTGCAGATCCCCTCCGTCGTACAGCCGTACCCACGGCCCAGCTTTACGCCTTATTTTCGCACAAGCTTCGTCGATTGTCTCGCCCGAATCCGGCAGTCGGATCGTGCCCGCGATCTCGGCCAGCGGCTCCAGGACGAAAGCCCGGTTCCGCAGTTCCGGATGAGGCACCGCCAGCCGCCCGACCGCAATGACCTGGCCTCCGAAAAGCAGGATGTCCAGATCGATCGGACGCGGCTTCAGGTGGCTGCCCGGCGCCCTGCCGGCGGCCGCTTCCTGGCGTTTCAGTTCGTCCAGGAGTTCCAACGGCGACAAATCCGTTCGCACGGCCACGCAGGCGTTCAGGAACGCATCCTGGACCTCGGGACCGACCGGTTCGGTCTCCCAGATCCGGCTCCAGGCCGTCAGTTCCAGTCGGGCATGCGCCGCCAGCGCCGCCGCCGCCCGGCGAAGTTCACCCAGGCGATCCCCCTGGTTGCTCCCGAGCCCCAGGAACACCTCTTCGGCGACGTGCGCGGATTCGTTCATGCCCCGGTACCCTCCGACCGCTCGAGCGCATGGAGCCACGCGCGATCGCGTTCGAAAGTCACCATGGCCTGGCCGAAGAAGCCGCTGATCGGCGGCTGGGTCTTGCGCACGGTCACCCGCACCCGTTCGGCCGCGAAAGCGGCCAGCAGCTCCCGGCACAGGTTTCCGGCCAGCGTCTCGATCAGGTGGAAGGAACCACCCGTCGCGGTGGTCACGATCACGCGGTGGGCGGCCGCATAGTCGATGCCCCGCGACAGGTCATCGGTGAGGGCTGCAGCTTCCAGGTCGGCCCACAGGTCGACATCGACGACGAACCGCTGCCCGAGTTCCCGCTCGGCGGGATGAGCGCCGTGGTGGGCGTAGACATCGATGCCTTCGAGCCGCAGCCGGTCGTTCATCGCCAGGCCGCCAGCCGCCGGGCGCCCTCTTCCAGGTCCGCCTCGGAAGCGGTCAGGCTGAGCCGGAACCAGCCCTCGCCCCCCGTTCCGAACCCGGTGCCGGGCGTCAGGACGACGCCGATCTCGGCCAGCGCGCGCTGGCAGAAGGCCGCCGACGTCTCGGCGGTCGGAACGCGGCACCAGACATAGAACGTCGCCTTTGCCGGGAAGATCTCCCATCCGGCCGCCGTCAGTCCGGCCACCAGCTTTTCCCTGCGTGCGCCGTAGGGCGCCGCGACTCCGGCCAGCAACCGGTCGAACTCCGGTCCCAGCGCATACGCCGCCGTGCGCTGGATCGCCGTGAACACGCCGCTGTCCATGGTGTCCTTCACGCGGCCGAGCGCCTCGATCAACTCCGGATGGCCCACGGCGAACGCGACCCGCCACCCGGTCATGTTGAACATCTTCGAAAGACTGTGCAGTTCGATGACGCGCTCGCGGGCGGGATCGGCCGTTCCCAGCAGACAGGGCTGTGTGCCTCCGTCCAGGGACATTTCCAGATAGGCTGCGTCATTCACCAGCGTCACGCCGCGCCGGGCGCACAGGTCCGCGACGTCCCGCCAGAAAGCGGGACCGGCCGTCGCACCGGTCGGGTTGTTCGGGTAGTTCAGGAACAGCAGGCGCGTCCGGTCATCCATCAGCGCCGCCAGTTCGTCCAGTTCCGGCAGGAATCCCGCTTCGGCCCGCAGGCGGAACACGCGCGGCTCGCCGCCGGCCAGGATCGTCGCCTGCCCGTAGACCGGGTAGCCGATGTCCGGCACCAGGGCGTTGTCCCCTTCCTGCACACAGGTGACAGGCAGGTGGGCCAGCCCCTCCTTGCTGCCCAGCAGCACCAGCACCTGGGTCGCCGGGTCCACCGCCACGCCGTGGCGGCGGAGCAGCCAGTCGGCGATGGCCTGCCGCAGGCCGGCGTCCCCGCGCTGCGCCGGGTACCGGTGGCAGGCCGGATCGGCAATGGCTTCGGCCATCACCCGGATCAGTTCCGGAGGCGTCGGCCGATCGGGGTCGCCGATGCCCAGATCGACCACCGCCACGCCCGATTCCCGGGCCTTGCGCTTGGCCGCGTCCAGCGCCGCGAACAGATACGGCGGCAGTTTCTGCAGTCGTCCCACGCGAACCTCCCCGCCCTCAGGCGGCAAAAAAATCCCGCGGGCCGTCAGCGCGACCCGCGGGAACAATATCGCACACGAGGGGCGGTTCATCCACCCCGGTCAGCGGCCACCTTCGGCCTTCTTGCGCTCCGCATCGGCCACGGCCTTGAAGCCGTCCATGCGCTCGACCTGGCGGCGGGCCGAACTCACATAACGCTCGCTGCCGCTCTCGGCACACTGGGCGAATTTCGCACGCGCACCCTCGTAGTCCTTCTGGCATTCCAGAGCCAGACCCCAGGAGAACAGGATGGGCGCCACGGCCTGGTGGCCCTTGGAACGGTGTTCCTCGAAAGCGCTCGCGGCCTTGGTGGCGGCGTCCGTGCAGCGGCCGCTCTCGACCATGACCTGCAGCATCGCGCCCCATTCGGTCGTGTCGGTCGGCTTGAGCGTCAGGTATTTCGTGTAGGCCGCGATGCTGCCCGGATCGTCGCCGGCCTGATCCTTTGCGCGCGCCAGATTCAACCAGGCGTTGGTCAGGTCGGGGTTCTTGGCAACCATGCCTTCATACAGGGCAGCAGCCTCGGCATACTGCCCGGCCTTCATCTTCTGCTTGGCCAGGTCGTTGGTGGTCGAACCGCCGGCCTGCCCGCCGTACTGCTGCGAAAGCTCGACGTAGTACTGCGCGCGTTCGGTGTTGCCGGCCCGCTTCTGCTGGTCACCGGCGCGGCCCGCCACCTTGGAGATCATCACCAGCACCTTGTCGCGGACCTTCTCGCAGGAATCCTCGTCCAGGAGTCGCTGGCATACGTCCACGGCCTGGGTCGAGAAGCCGGCCGCGTCGTGCATCGCCGCCAGGTTGAACAGCAGGCCGCAGTCATCGGGAGCCAGCTGTTCGGCTTTCATGTATTCGGCGCGGGCTTCCTTGTATTTCTTCTGCCGCGCGTAGGCGATGGCCAGATTGTTGAAATCCGCCGCCTGCACATCCTCGCCGCGAAGCATGATGACCTTCTGGAACGCCGGCACCGCCAGCGCGAACTCGCCCTTGCCCATGAGTGCCGTCCCGATGCCGCGCGTCGCTTCGACGTGCTCCGGACAGACGCCCACGATCGACTGCAGCCGGGCCAGGGCCTGGTCCCAGTTCTGGGCATCGAGGAACTCCTTGGCCGACTGGTAGGCCAGATTGGCCTCCTGCATCTGCCCGGGCAGGCACTCGGCCCGCGCGGCCGAACCGGCCAGCAGCATGGCCAAGGCCAGCGCGCCGACGACCGCCCGACTTCCCTCGATGAACTTGAGCATGCAAACCACTTGTCCAACCTCCAGCCACGGGGAGCATCCAGGACGGCCCTGCGGGGCCGCCGGAAACAAAAACGTCCCGAAACAGATGCGGCCGGGACCCCTTCTTACATAACCCCCGGTGCCCGGCTCTGTCAATCCTGAGCGCCACCGGTGTCAACCCCAGGCGACACTCCCAGCCTCACCAGAGCCGACCGAACCCCTTCGCCGATCGCGAGTCCCTTGTCCGTAACGGCGCGCGGGTCGATGGACGCGCCGCGGGGATCCACGTCTCCAACCTTCACGCCCGCCGAAAGTTCCGCCCGCTCGTGCACCAGCCCCCTCAGGAGCCCCTCCAGCGCGCTGACCACCGGCAATCCGCCCACCTCGCCCACGGTCTGGCCCGCCCGCACCGACTCGCCGATCAAACAGAACGGACGCAGTCGTCCGGCCGCCGGGGCGCGCAGGACCCTGGCCACCGTCTGGCCGGCGACAATGCCGGGGATCCCCGTATCGGGCTCGGCCCCGCCGACATCGATCACGCGGCCCGGAACCGAGCCGCGGTGCGTCTCGACGATGAGATCGGCATCGAGTCCGCAGGTGAACCCCGGGCCCACCCCGATCAGCGGCGTGCGACCGCGCGGCAGGGGAACGGGCGGGCGCTTCGTCAGACGTGCATCGACCACCGCGTCGGGATGCAGCCCCGGAAGGGCCGCCCCGAGCGGGTCCACGAACACGACGACCTCGCCGTCCCGCCAGGTCGCGGCGTCCGGAAAGCACAGGATTCCCGGCACCTCCTCGACGGTCGCCCGTCCTTCATACACGGCTTCGGCGAAGCACACGAGCCGGCGCACCGCCAGGGGTCGGTCGATCTCCGCCATCACCACGCGGTAGCCGGCGCGCACCAGGCACAGGGCGGTGGCCGACGCCATCTCGCCGGCGCCCTGGATCCAGATGTGCGGCGCCACGCTCATGGCCGCCGCCGCCGCAACCGGATCCCGAGATCGCCGCCTTCTTCATCCTTCAGGAAAGTTCGTCCGCGCAGGACCGCGAGTGCTTCGGACAGGACGCTGAGGGCGATCTCGGCCGGCGTTTCGTCACCCAGATCCAGTCCGACCGGGGCCCGCACCCGGTCGAGCTCGGCGGCCGCGATGCCACGGCGCAGCAGGTCCTGGCGGGTCACCGCGGTCTTGACGCGGCTTCCGAGCAGCCCGAGGAACGCGAACGGCCTGTCGGCGGCACGTTCCGCCAGAAGCAGGGCTTCCAGATAGTCGGCATCCTGGGCGTGGCCCCGGCTGGCCACCAGCGCCGCGCCGCCCAGCGCCGGGCCCAGTTGCGCTGCCAGTTCAGCAGGCGTGCAGGTCAGGGTCCGCACGCCGGAATCCTCACCGAGGCCGGCCAGGATTTCGGAGCGATCGTCGACCAGCAGGAAGCGGAACGGCAACGTGCGCCCGACCTCCACCATCGCCCGGCCGACATGGCCACCTCCGATGACGATGAACGGGATGGCACGCAGCACCGGTTCCAGGAAGATCTCCATGCGTCCGCCGCAGATGCCGTGACCACCGTCCAGGTCGACACTCTCCAGCCGGCAACAGCCGCCGGCAGCCACTTCCCGGGCGCATGCCACCACATGCGCTTCGGCTGTACCGCCGCCGACGCTTCCGGTCAGATGTCCGTCCGCGTGCACGATCATTTTGGCTCCCGGCCCCCGGGGCGTAGAGCGTTCGGTGCGCACGACCGTGGCCAGCACGCCGGGGCGCTGCTCGCGCACCATGCGGGCCAGTTCGAGCAGGACCTCGCCTTCACGCGGCGTACGCCAGGGATCGGAGTCCGTCATCATCGCCTCCTGCGGCGTGGGGTCAGAATTCGTCGCCCGCGCAATCATGATCCAGAACGACGCCGGGGTCCGCCACGGCAACCGCCCGGGGCGGCGCCACGCGTCCTTCGGCACAGGCGCGCTCCAGCAGGTCGCGCCAGGGGCCGGGCCACGCGAGCGCCCCGGGTGCCAGCGATTCCAGAACCGGAGCCGGCAGGATCACCGGGTGACCCGGCCGCCCGCCCCAGACCGGACGCACGACGGCCAAGGGGCTCCCACCGGAAACGGCCGCGAGTTGCGCGATCGTCCGCGGGTTCACGCACGGCAGATCGACCGGATGGGCCCAGACGTGCGTGCATGGCGGATCCAGGCGCCGCACATGATCCCAGGCCAGCCCCAGAGTCAGGGCCGTGTCACCGCCCGCCGGCCCGGACACCACCGTGACCGCACCGAGGTCAGCCACGAGCGCCGCACAGGCCTGCCGCAGGTCATCGGTCGTCATGACGATCACGGGTGCGTCGAGGCAACCGGCGTACAGTTCGGCCACGCGCCGCAACAGCGCACGCGCACGCGGATCCGTCCCGATCCGCGCCAGCGCCTTGGGCCGTCCCAGGCGGCGGCTCTGCCCCCGGCACAGGATGACCACCGCGTCGCGGCGGGTCCCCCGGCCCGGTTCAGCCGCGAGCGGGTTCATCATCCGCGTCGTCTTCGCGGCAGGCCGCGCGCAACGACAGGCCGTCCTCGAGCCGGCTGCAGAAAACCACCAGCGGCAACCGCGGGTGCGCCATCGCCCGCGCCGTGAATGCGAACAGGCCCACACTGTCCGGCTGCTGCTCCAGTCCGGCCAGAGCCAGCACCACCGGGACGTGTTCGGGAACCTGGTCCAGATAGCCGCCGGGCCCCGTCAGGAGCGTGAAGGCATGGTCCCACTCCCATACGGCGTCCGCGCTCACGCCGACCGGATCGCTGACGCCGTCCCGGCCCAGGCGGTGGACGACATCGCCGGCCCGTTCGCCGATCCCGCCGACACCCATCACCACGATGGCCAGCGAGGTCCGCGCCGGCCAGACCGGTTCGCCCGCGCGGTAGTACTTGAACGGGTGCTTGGCCGCGCCGTCGACTTCGGCCACGATCAGGCGCCCGGGCAGCGAGGCGTCGAGGTCATCGACGGTGGCAGCCGTCAGCCCTTCCCATTTGCCGTCGGGCCGTTCGCCGGCATGCCGGTACGCCGGCGCCGCAGGCTCCTTCGCGGGACCGGTTCCGGCAGCCCCGGTCAGGATCGGCAGGAAGCCTTCCACCGGTTCGGTGCGTGTGGTCGTGGTCGCCGTCACCGGCAGACCCTGCGCGGCCCAGACCCCGGCGACCGCCTTCAGCAGCGTGGTCTTGCCGCCTGAACCGCACAACGCCACGACGTGGCCGGGCTCCCGGGGCAGGAAGAGATGCCAAGGGTCGAGAAAACTGAATCGCATCAACGCTCCCCGTCTCTCATCGCCGACTGCCGGGACTGTCGGCACCCGGTGCCAGAGTGCGGTACCAGGCCAGCAGCCGCGCCACCATCGACTCGCGCGTGAAATGCTCGGTGAAGCGGCGGCGCCCGGCCTCGCCCAGACGCATCGCCAGTCCATCATCGTTCCAGATCGCCGCCAACGCCGCCGCCAGAGCCGCGACATCGCCCGCGGGCGTTTGCAGGCAGGTTCGCCCCGGTAGCCCCACTTCACGCACCCCGGTCGGCAGATCCGTGCAGATCACCGCCACACCGGCGGCCATCGCTTCCAGCTGGACCAGTCCGAAAGCTTCGCTGCGGTCCAGGCTCGGCAGCACCAACGCGCGCGCCCGACTCAGCCGCCCCGCGATGGCGGCGCCGTCCATCTCGCCCAGGAATCGCACCCGCCCGGCAACGCCCAGCCGCTGCGCCAGCGCGCGCAGGTCCGCCTCCAGCGGTCCCTCGCCGACCAGATCGAGCGCGGCCGCCGGCACCCGGGCCAGCGCCTCCAGCAGCACGCCGACGCCCTTGTAGCCGACCAGCCGCCCGACGAAAAGCAGTGGGCCATCACGCCTAGGCACGACCTCCGTCCACGGGTGCGACTCGATGCCGAAAGGAATGACCGCGACCTTGTCCCGCCAGGGAGCCAGCACCGGTGAACCGTCACGCAACGCTACCGAAGAGACGCAGATCCCCTCGGCTTCTCGCAGGCAGGCGCGGACCAGGGGCGCGACCAGCCGGCCGCCCACGCGCTGTCTCGTGATGTCGGCGTGGTACCAGACCGCAAGTGGCAGGCGGAGCGCCGCGGGATCGCGTCGCAGAGCCAGACAGACCGCCGCCGCCAACGGGTTGGGCAGATGGACGTGCAGGACGTCCGGGCGTCCCAGCGCCAGTTCCCGCCGCACCAGCCCCGCGAGACCAGGATTCAGCGGCTGCGAGTTCAGCAGGCCCAACCGCGCGGCCCGGCACAACCGGCCCTCGCGTCCCAGACGCGGACCGCGCACCGTTTCGAACGTGCCGCGCGGTCCTTCGGCGGACGTCACCAGCGTGACGTCGCAGCCCTCGTCCAGGAGGCCCTCGGCCATCGTCTGGAGGATGGTCTCCATGCCGCCGCGGTACGGCGCATAGTACTTGCCCAGGTGGAGGATGTGCATGACAGCAGTGTAGCCTGCGGCGGCGGCCAGGTCAAAACGACGACGCACCGCCGAAGCGGACGACAAAGCCCCCTCCAGCCGGGCCGGAGGGGGCTTGTCCGTCGCGGGAGCGCGAACGACTACATCATGCCGTCCATGCCGCCCATGCCGCCCATGCCGCCGGGCATGCCGCCGCCCTTGTCCTTCTCCGGCTCGTCCGTGACGCAGGCCTCGGTCGTCAGCAGCATGGCCGCGATCGAGGCGGCGTTCTGCAGGGCGCTCCGGGTGACCTTCGCCGGGTCGATGATGCCGGCCTCCATGAGGTCTTCGTACTCCATGGTGGCGGCGTTGAAGCCGATGGTCGGCTTCTTCTCGTCGCGCAGGCGCGCGACGACCAGCGAACCCTCGATGCCGGCGTTGGTCGCGATCATGCGCAGGGGCTCTTCCACCGCGCGCATGACGATGTCGCGGCCGACGGCCATTTCACCGGTCAGTTCGAGGGCGGCGATCGCCTTCGCGGTCTTCAGCAGCGCGACGCCGCCGCCGACCACGATGCCCTCTTCCACCGCGGCGCGGGTCGCGCTCAGCGCGTCCTCGACCCGGTGCTTCTTTTCCTTCATCTCGACTTCGGTCGTCGCGCCGACGCGGATGACCGCGACGCCGCCGGCCAGCTTGGCCAGGCGCTCCTGCAGCTTCTCACGGTCGTAGTCGCTGGTCGTGTCCTCGATCTGCGCGCGGATCTGCGAGATGCGGGACTTGACGTCCGCGGCCTTGCCCTTGCCGCCCACGATCGTCGTGTTGTCCTTGTCGCAGGTGATCTTGGCGCACTGGCCGAGGTCGGCCGTCGTCGTGTTCTCCAGCTTCAGACCAGCCTCTTCGGACATGAGGCGGCCGCCGGTCAGCACGGCGATGTCCTCGAGCATGGCCTTGCGGCGGTCACCGAAGCCCGGCGCCTTGACCGCGGCGATCTGCAGCGTGCCGCGCAGCTTGTTGACCACCAGCGTGGCCAGGGCCTCGCCCTCGACCTCTTCGCAGATGATCAGCAGCGGGCGGCCGATCTGCGCGACCTTCTCCAGGACCGGCAGCAGGTCCTTCATGCTGCTGATCTTCTTGTCGTAGATCAGCACGAACGGGTTGTCCAGTTCGACGCGCATCTGGTCGGGATTGGTGATGAAGTACGGGCTCTGGTAACCGCGGTCGAACTGCATGCCTTCGACGACGTCCAGTTCCATCTCCGTGCCCTTGGCCTCTTCGACGGTGATGACGCCGTCCTTGCCGACCTTCTCCATCGCATTGGCGATCATCGCGCCGATTTCCTTGTCGTTGTTGGCGCTGATGGCCGCGACGTTGGCGATGGTGGCACTGTCCTTGACGGGCTTGGCCTGCTTGCGAAGGCTCTCGACCGCGGCCGCGGTGGCGGCCTCGATGCCCTTCTTGACGTACATCGGGTTGGCGCCGGCTGCCAGGTTGCGCAGACCCTCGTGGATCATCGACTGGGCCAGGATCGTCGCCGTCGTGGTGCCGTCGCCGGCCACGTCGTTGGTCTTGCTGGCGACTTCCTTGACCATCTGGGCGCCCATGTTCTCGAACGGATCCTTCAGTTCGATCTCGCGGGCGATGGTGACGCCGTCGTTCGTGACGATGGGCGCGCCGAATTTCTTGTCCAGGATGACGTTCCGGCCGCGGGGCCCGAGCGTGATCTTGACCGTGTTGGCCAGGGCGTCGACGCCGCGCTTGAGCGCGTCGCGGGCGCTGTCGCTGTGATTGATCATCTTAGCCATGCTTGCTCTCCTTGCTCGTGGACCGGTCGGCGGCTCGTCCGCCCCGGCGGTGTTACCGGTTCAGCGCTAGCCCAGGATGGCCAGCACGTCGCTCTCGCGCAGGATCAGGTAGTCGACGCCGTCGACATTGACTTCCGTTCCCGAATACTTCCCGTACAGCACGACGTCGCCCTTCTTGACCTCGGGCTTCACGCGCTCGCCGCTGTCGCTGATCGAACCGGGGCCGACGGCGACGATGGTGCCCTGCTGGGGCTTTTCCTTCACGGTGTCCGGAATGATGATGCCGCCCTTCATCGTTTCCTTCTCCGCGGCCTTGACGATGACACGGTCGGCCAACGGCTTGATGTTCATGGCCATTCCTGGTTCCTCCCTGCGATGGTCTGCTCGGTTCGAAACCGCCGGAACACTGTTTGGCAGTCTCGTGCTTCGAGTGCTAAGTGCCCGCAATATACCGGGACACGAAAAACGGGCAAGGGCTTTGAGGAAGGAAGGCGTGGAAAAGTGAGTTACAGTGGCGATACTGCCATTTTGACAGACGAGGCCGCCAGTCCGCGTGACAGAGGTCTCCAAGGCGCTCGGCGAGCCATCGCCAGCGGCCACTTAATCACTTGTCATATTTTGCGTTAAGATCTCTCAAGCGCTGTCTCACCGCCATGTGCTCGGCGTTCGTGGCCGCCGAGCCCGGTCCAACCGGTTCCGCGACGGGGCGGGCCGGCGCCGCCGGCTGGCGGACGTCGGACGCGCCCGCAACGCGGGGAACGCCCGCATCGGTCCGCTGATACCACGTCGCGCGTCCGCGACGGACCATCGCCAGGCCCGCGACGCCGGCGGGCAGACTCTCGCTCGCCCCCAGGAACAGGACCCCGCCCTTGTCCAGACTGCCCTGCGCCTTGCGAAGCACTTCCCGCTTGAAGTCGTCCTGGAAGTAGATGAGCACATAACGCGTCAGGATGATGTCGAACGAGCCCATGACGATGAAAGAGTCGCGGAGATTGAATTTACGGAAAGCGACACGCTCGCGGATCTCGGGGCGGACCGCGAACCTGCCGTCGCCGACGGCGGAGAAATAGCGTTCGCGAAAGTCGTCCGGCAATCCGCGCTGGATTGCCATGCCTCCGTAGACGCCGGCGGTGGCCGTGGCCAGCGCCGAATCGGAAAGGTCGGTGGCCAGGATCTCCAGGTGACCGGGCCGAAGCGCCGGGAATCGGCGCGTGGCCTCATCGTAGATCATGGACAGGGAATACGGCTCCTGGCCCGTCGAGCAGGCGGCGGACCAGATGCGGATCCGCGAGCGGGTTCCCGCCTGGATCTCCCCGGCGTAGGCCGGCAGCAGATGGTCACGGAAAGCGTCGAAAGGCGCATTGTCGCGGAACCACAGGGTCTCGTTGGTGGTCATGGCGTCGATCACCAGATCGCGCAGTTCGCGCGGACGGTTCGCCTGAACCGCCGCGAGCAGGGCGTCGTAGTCCGCATGGCCGTGCGCCTTCATGATGGCCGAGAGCCGGGTCTCCACCAGATAGGCCTTGTCATCGGTCAGGCTGATCGAGGTTTCACGCTGAAGGAATTCGCGCACGCGCTCGAACTCGCTCGTGGTGATCGTCGTGGCCATATCCGCTCCCGGTCGCCGCCTTGGACCCGGCCGTCAGCCGCGCCCTGTCCCGTCCGCTCCATCGCTTCCGGAATCGGAAGCGGGCGGCCACCCCTCAGATACGCGCCACGCGCCCACAAGCCGCCAGCGAGGTCAGCCGGCCGGCGATCTCGTCCAAAGCCACGGATTCGTCGCTGAGACCGGCGGCATCGATGGCGCGCGGCATCCCGTAAACGACGCAGGACGATTCGCCCTGGGTCACGCACCAGCCGCCGGCGCCTTTCAGCAGCCGCATTCCGGCCAACCCGTCCTCGCCCATGCCCGTCATGACCGCCGCCAGGACGCGCTGCGGCCCGCCGATCCGGGCCAGCGACCGGAACAACACATCGGCCGCCGGACGGACATTCTGTTCCGGCGGATCGTCGTTCAGGCGGCACACGGACTGCGTGCCTTCGCGGAAGACGGCGAGATGGCGCCCGCCGGGCGCTATGTACACGGTCCCGGCTTTCAGAATGTCACCATCCGCGGCCTCGACCACCTGCAGCGGTGATTTCGCGTCCAGGCTCCGGGCCAGCGAGAGAGTGAACATCGGCGGCATGTGCTGCACGATCACCACCGGCAGCGGATAGCCGGCCGGCAGTTTCGGGATGACGCGTGAAAGGGCCTCCGGCCCCCCGGTCGAGACCGCGATCGCCGTCACCCAGAATCCGCAGGTCGGCGCGCGGCCGCCGGCGGGACGGGCGGTCACCGGGGGCGGTGCGGATGTCCGGACGACGGGGCGCGACGCCCCGCCCCCGTCGACCTGCGACCGCACGGAGGCGACCACCGGCTCCAGTTCGGCTCTGAGCATGGTCACCGACTGTTGGAATCCGCTCCCGGTCGGCTTGCGCACGAACTGCTGGGCGCCCCGCGACAGCGCGGCGATCGTCAGATCGGCGCCTTCGATGCTCAAGCCGCTGACGACGACCACCTTCAACCGCGGCCACCGTTTCTTCATCTGGTCCAGCACCGCCATGCCGTCCATGTCCGGCAGATGCAGATCCAGGAATACGACGTCCGGAGTGTTCTTTTCCGCGGCGGCCAGTCCGTCGGCGCCCCGGCCGGCGACATCGACGGTCTCCACGCACGGCAGATCGCGCAGGACCTCGGCCATGATCTTCTGGAAGACCAGGCTGTCTTCAATCACCAGGACACGCAAACCCATGCCAACCGCCCTTTCGAGGCCCCACGCTAGAGATTGAACCTGGACACCAGTTCATCCATCCGGCCCGAAAGATCCGCCAGTTCGGCGGCATTGCGACGCGTCGCCTGGATGCCCTTGTCGGTCTCGTGGACCCCTTCACGCACGGCCTGGATGGTGCGTGAAATCTCCTGCGTGCCCTTGGCGCCTTCATTGACGCGCCGCGAGATCTCCTGCGCCGCCGAGTTGGCCACGCCGCCGCTCTTGGCGATCTCGTTCAGCGTGGCCGACTGCTCCTCGACCGCGCCCGCAATCGACGTCGAGATCTCGTTCACTTCGCCGATGACTCGACTGATGCCCTCCACCGCCGTGACCGCCGCGGTGGTGCGCTGTTGCATGTCGTCTATCTCGCGATGGATCTCTTCCGTCGCCTGCGTGGTCTGCCGCGCCAGCGCCTTGACTTCGCTGGCAACCACGGCGAAGCCGCGTCCGGCGTCTCCCGCGCTGGCCGCTTCGATGGTCGCGTTCAACGCCAGCAGATTGGTCTGGTCGGCGATGTCCGAGATCACCTCGAGCACGCGCCCGATCTTCTCGCTGGCGGACTTGAGCTGCACCATGATCTCGACGGTCGACTTGCTCTGGCGGTTCGCGTTGTCCGCGATCTGGGCGCTGCGAACGCTGTTTCTGGCCACTTCCGTGATCGAAGCCGTCATCTCCTCGATGCTCGCGGCAACCGTGTTGAGCATGTCCGACATGTCCTCGGCGCTGCTGGCGATGCCCGCGATGCTGGACGACAGTTCCTCGCCCGCCGAACTGACCGTGTTGGCGACATCGGTCATCGACTCGGAATCGGACACCAGCTTGTCGCTCTGGGTGCCAAGGCTGTCGCTGGAGACCTTGAGGGTCTGGCTCCCCGACTTCATGTCGCCGATCAGCGTCCGCAGGCTGTCGGCCATCGCGTTCAACGAACGGCTCAGTTGTCCGATCTCGTCCTGACGCTCGGCGTGGGCCACGCGCGCGCCCAGGTCACCCGCGGCAAGAGCATCGGCGAACCGCACGCTCTCGCTCAGGGGGCGGATCAGGATGCGCTGCAGCGCCCACTGCAGCAGGACCGCCAGCGCCGTCAATCCCACGAGGGCGAAGGCGATCATGCGGGTCACTCCGGCCCGGAAAGCGGCATCGGCCGCATCCAGCGACTGGATGACCTCAAGCGCTCCGTGGACCTCGCCGACCTTCCAGCCCTCCATGCGGGCGCCGGTCAGGTCCGTACCGTCCGTGGTGCCCCAGATCTGCCGGCTGGTCGCAGGGTCGCCGTGGCACAGCATGCAGTTCTCCGTCAACACAATGGGACGGAAATAGCGCAGATTGTTCGCTTCGTGATCGATCTCCCAGAACTCCGGCGCACGGTCACGCTCGAGCGCACGCAGCGCGCGGGCCTCCGTCTCGTCGGGTTCGTTGTCGGGATTGCGCGGCGAGAACTTCGGAACCTTGAACTCGTAGTCGCCGTCTTCGGCGTGTGCCATCGCCGTCCGCCAGGCAGCCACGATGGGCACGGCGCTGATCGACAGGTCCGACTTCCCCTGGTCATGCCAGCGCCGCAGCATCGCGACATCGAAGACCCCGTCGCGCCAGCTCTGCTCCATGTATTCCCGCGCGCCCTCGGCTCCGTAGACCACTGCGCGCGCCTTGTCCACATACTGCTCGTTGACGGAGCGGCGCTCGTCATGCGCCCAGACAACGGTCAGGATCGCGAACAGCATCGTCGGCAACAGCACGCTGGCAAGGGTCACCTTCGCGCGGATCGACAACCTTTTCATGAACATGGACGGTTCCTTTCTCAATCGGGCCCGGCGCCGGTGGCCGCGCGAACATTCCGTCTGTCGCTGTCAGTTCCTGGACACCAGGCTGCGCAGACCCAGTCCCTCTTCAAGTAGGCGTTTCAGGGACAGGACGAGCAGAAGCCTCTCCTCGAGCTGTACCACGCCGCGCAGATGGTCCGCGTCGATCCCGTTGGCGTTGGCCGGCGGCGAGCCGACTCCCTCGGCACCCGGTCTGATCACGTCACTGATGCCGTCGACCAGCAGGCCCACCGCCTCGCCGACGGGTTCCTCGTCGACCAGCCCGGCGGCGACCAGCAGCGCCACCTCCTCCGGCGACTTGAGGATCAGACAGCGCGAGTCCGGACCCATTTCCCGCAGGGGCAGCCCCAGCGAAGGCGCCAGATCGAGAACCGTGATGATCTGCCCGCGCAGGTTCAGCAGTCCGCGCACCGCCAGGGGAGCCCTGGCCACGGGCGTGAAGTCGACGTTGCGGATGATCTCCCGCACCAGCAGGATATCGATGCCGAGCAGGTGCGGGCCCAGCACGAAGGAAACGAAGTGTGGCTCACGCATGGACATGTACCTCTTCCAGCGCCTGGAGGATCGTTGCGGCCAGACGGTCCTTGTCCAGCTTGGTTTCGTAGGCCGTGACGCCGGCGGCCATCCCCGCCTCGCGGTTGCCGTCGCTTCCCAGCGAGGTCAGCGCCACCACCGGCAGCCCGGAAAGACGCGCCGATGCGCGGATGTGCCGCGTCAGTTCCAACCCGTCCATCAGCGGCATCTCGATATCCGTGACGACCAGGTCGAATGCGTCAGGGGCCTCGTTCAGGACGCGCCAGGCCTCGCGACCGTCCTTGACCGCGGTGACGGTCGCGCCCAGCGCCTCGATGTACTTCTTCACCACGGTCCGGAAGAAGGAGGTGTCCTCGGCCAGGAGGATGCGAGCCTGCCCGATCCGCCCCGTCGAACGCTCTTCCGAGCGGTAGATGTCGGGTTCGGCCGCTTCGAACAGGCCGTAGATGTCCAGGAACACCGTGAGTTCGCCGTTCACCATTCCCGAGCCCAGGATGCCCGTGCCGCGCACGTTCTCGCGCTCCACTTCGATCCGGGCCGACACCACGTCTTCGCATTCCCAGGCGATGATCCCCAACGGGTGCTTCACCATTTTCGGAATGATCACGAACAGCTCACGCGGCTCCTCCTGCGGTGCCTTCACGGGCAGGAAGTCCGCCAGACGCAGCAACCGCAGCGCTCCGTCCTGGAACTTCAGGAATTCCCTGCCGCCCACCCTCTGGAGATCGCCCACGGCGACCTTCTCGATGCGGGAGATCAACGACAGGTTGATCGCGAAACGCTCACCGCCGGGAGCGTTCCGGAACAGCAGCAGCGTCTGGCTCTCGGTGCGGTCGAGATAGCTGTCGGAGTGCTCGTCGGCGCTGACAGCCTTCGCCAGGTCCGTGAAGCGCAGGCCGGCCGCGTCGGCGATGCCCAGGATATCGAGAATCATCGCCACCGAACCGTCCCCCATGATGGTGGCTCCCGCGTAGCAGCGGGATTCCTTCAAGGATGCCGGCAGCTGTTTGACGACCACTTCCTCGCTGTCCATGACTTCATCCACCACCAGGCCGTAGCGATGCGCGCCCATCTTCAGGACGGCCACATAGGTGGCCGCCCGGGCGACGGCGCCGGCGACGGGGTCGATGCCGAGAAGCGTCGAAAGGCGAACCAGCGGCAGCAGATCGCCGCGAAGGCGCATGACCTCCGCGCCCTGCACCTGTTCGATGCGTTGATCGTCGCGTCCGTGGCGCAGCCGCACCAGCTCGTCCAGGCTGACCTGCGGAATCGCAAAGCGACGGCCGCAGACGCGCACCAGGAGCGAAGGGATGATGGCCAATGTGAGCGGCAGCTTCAGGCGCGTGCGGGTGCCGACACCCAGCCGGCTGTCGATCTCGATGCTGCCGCCGAGGCTTTCGATGTTGGTGCGGACCACATCCATGCCGACACCGCGACCCGAGATGTCGCTCACCTGCTCGGCCGTGGAGAATCCGGGCGCGAACACCAGAAGAACGGCTTCGCGATCATCCATGCGCGCCGACTGTTCGGCGGTGATGATCCCCTTCTCGACGGCTTTGGCACGGATGCGACGTGGGTCGATGCCGCGTCCGTCGTCCTCGATCTCGATGTTGACCTGGCCACCCTCATGGAAGGCGCGCACGTCCAGTCGACCCGTTCGCGGTTTGCCGGTGGTTTCCCGCGCCAGGGGGTCCTCGAATCCGTGGTCCAGCGAGTTGCGGATCAGGTGATTGAGCGGGTCTGACAAGGCTTCAACGATGGACTTGTCCAGTTCCACCTCGTTGCCCGTCACGACCAGCTCGATCTCCTTGCCCGTCTGCTTCGCCAGTTGGCGCACCTGACGGGGCAGTTTGCCGAAGAGAGCTTCGATCGACTGCATGCGCGTGCGCATGATGTTCTCTTGGAGATTCGTCGTCACCGCGTCCAGATTCACCATGGTCGCATTCATGCCGGGAAGCTCACTCAGCCGTTTCGGCAGCGCCTGCTCGATGTGGGCGCCAAGGTCGGTCAGGATCCGTTCGATCTGATCGTCCCGATCATGGGAGGAATCATCGGGGCGACCCGACCGGTTCCTGGTTTCCACGATGTCCCGCAGACGCAGCTGCGCCTCGCCCACGGCTCCGTGCAACGCCGTGAAGATGGCTTCGCCGGCTGCGGTCTCGTTGAATTTGCGGTCCAGGGTCTGGAGCAGCTGGTTGCGCGCCAGGACCAGTTCCCCGGCCAGATTCATCAGGCGGTTGAGCAGGTCGACCTTGACCCGGAGCACTTCGGACGCGGAGTTCCGCTGCGTGTTGCCCGAACCGCTCGCACCGACACCGGCGACCGACAGTCCCGGTTCCGCGACTTCGCCGGCTTCCCGCAGTGCCGGCAGCGAAGCCGGTTCCGGATCCAGGCCCAGCGCCATCCCCGTCAAGGCGCCGGCGAGATCGATCGCCTCGGCAGCGGCGCCATCGACACCGGTCTCCGCGGCTCTGGCCGTCAAAGGGATGTAGCCGGTACGGCCCACGGCGTTCGCGGGCGCGGCAGCCGGCGCGCTGAAGGCCGCGGAATCGTTGCCGCTCCCTTCCGGGGCCTCGGCCGCCAGGAACGGCTCCAGTCGGCGCATGATGTCGCTGGCGTCGATTTCCGCCGAACGCGAAACATCGGCCAGCATCACGCGCACGCGGTCGGTGCCGTCCAACAGCACATCGACCATGGCCCGCGAGACATCCAGGCGTCGGGAGCGGACCTTCATCAGGACGCTCTCCATCGCGTGGGTCAGATTCTGGACCGCGGTGATTCCCAGAAATCCGCAGCCTCCCTTGATGCTGTGGATCCCCCGGAAGATGCGGTTGACCAGTTCCAGGGTCTCCTCGGGCGAGACGCCCTTTTCGAGCGTGAGCAGATCGGGCTCCAGGGCGCTGAGATGGTCCTGGGATTCCACCACAAGCTCAGCCAGCAGTTCGCGATCGTCCAAATCCATGCGCGGCAAGCCTTTCACAGCGTGGGAACCGCATCCGGCCCCCCGCAGGGGTCCGCAACGCCAAGACGGCTGATTGGCTTGTTATCGGAAGGAGGGCATTGGGCTTGACGGGAAACGACAGGAAACGATCAGGAAAGACCGGCCAGGCACGCGGCGCCGCGAAGCGTCCACTGCTCGTCGAGATGGCGACCCGGACGGGCCAGGAACCGGGCAAGACCGCCGGTCAGGACGACCGGGAGCGACCCGTGGGCGCGTTGCAGACCGTTGATCAGCGCTTCGACGCCCCCCACGCCGGCGTGGAAGGCGCCGGCGGCCAGGGCCGATTCCGTGTCCGGTCCGGCGACCAGCGGTGCTTCCGCGAACGGCAGAGGCCGCAGGCGGGCCGCCTGCCGGCCGATCTGTTCGAGCGCGAAGGCCATGCCCGGAGCGATGAGACCGCCTTCGAAGACGCCGTCCACCAGGACATCGCAGGTCGTGGCCGTCCCGGCATCGACGATCAGCGCCGAGTCCAGCCCCGCCGCGACGGCGGCGGCGACATTGCAGAGACGGTCGGCCCCGGTGGCCGCCGGCTCACGCAGGCGATGGCTGAACGGAAGTGCGCTGGCGTGATTGACCGGGCGCACCTCGAAGCCCGCTTCCGCGAGCAGCGCGTCCACGCGCGGGACCACCGAGACCAGGACCAGGGGCGCCCCGCGGGCGCCGGCGAGCACCGCGCGCGCCTCGTCGATGAAAGCAGCTTCGGTGGCCGCATCCCGCGGTGTGGCCAGGCTCGCCAGGGCGCGTAGAGGCTTCACCGGCGACCAGACGCCGTTCCTCTGCCTGGGCATGGCGTCGGCTGCGGTCCACGCCGCGAACGCGACCCTCGTGTTCCCTGCATCAGCGATCAACGCCTTCAAGGCCGCCTCCCTCGCCCGTTTCCGGGGTCGCGGGTTGCAGGTGGACATCGCCGACCCGCACGCTTTCGACCCGCTTGCCGCCGTCCGGCATCTCGCGCTCCACCAGCAGCGCGCCCTGATCATCGATGCCCACGGCCCGGCCGCTGATCTCGCCCTGCCGCGTGACCAGACGCACCCGCTGCCCGAGCAGGCTGTCGAGCAACTCCAGCGACGGGCGGTACGAGGACCAGCCCTCGTCACAGAAACGATCAAGTTCCGCCTCGACGCGCAACAGCAGACGGGCGCAGAGATCGCCAAGCCGCGGCACACGGCCGCCTTCGGCGACCACGCTTGTCGCGCCGTCGCGCAGGGCCCACGGCCATTCGTGGCGCCCCGCCGTCAGGTTGAGGCCAAGGCCGGCGACGACCTGCGCCTCTTCGGCGGAGCCGGCGCGTTCGATCAGGATGCCTCCCAGCTTGCGCCGGTCGACAACGATATCGTTGGGCCATTTCAGACGCGCGTCGAGACGCTCGCCCTCGCGCAACACCAGCGCGGTGATGAGTCCCAGCCAGACCGAGAACCCGCGGTTGAACGCCGCCCGATGCCGCGGGACGGAAACCGACAGGTGCAGACCGCCGCAATCGACCCACTGCCGTCCCTGCCGTCCGCGGCCGGCTGTCTGCCGCCGCGCCACGACCACGGTTCCCGGGCGCAGTTCCCGCACCGGCGACTGCCGCGATCGCGTCTGCGCAACCCAGCCCCACCCGTCCCATCGGCAGAGCCGGCCCAGCGCGTCGGGACCGCGACCGCGCAGGAAATCGTTCGTGCTGCCGACCTCATCCAACAGGTAGAGTTGTCCTCCATCGCGGGTGAAGCGCGGCCCGGGCAGGAAGGCTTCCAGCCCGAACCAGTCCCGGTCGATCGGACCGCTGCCCGTGCGCAGTTTCATCGGAGATCCAGATCCAGGCCGATATCCAGAGCCGGTGCCGAATGGGTCAGCCGTCCGACCGAGACCGCATCCACCCCGGTTCGCGCGTACGCGCCGATCGTCTCGAGCGTCACATTGCCGGAGACCTCCAGCTTCGTCGCCGATCCGGCCGCCGTGCGGGCCGCCACCGCCGAGACCACCGACGCGACTTCGAAGTTGTCCAGCATGATCCAGTCCACATCCAGCGCCAGCACGGCCGTCAACTGTTCGAGTGTGTCCACTTCGACCTCGATCGCCAGCGCTGGAAAATTCCGGCGGGCCCGGGCCACCATGGCGGCGATGCCGTCGCCCGCGGCCCAATGGTTGTCCTTGAGCAGCACCCGGTCGAAGAGGCCGAATCGGTGATTGCTCCCGCCACCGCAGCGCACCGCGTACTTCGCCAGCGCGCGGTAGCCCGGCAGCGTCTTGCGCGTGTCGAGCACCAGACACCGCGTTCCGGCCACCGCGTCGACGTAGCGCGCGGTCACCGTCGCGATGCCGCTCAGGTACTGGACGAAATTCAGCACCGTGCGCTCGCCCGTCAACAGCGAAGCCGCCGGACCCGACACCCTGGCCAGTTCCTGTCCCGCTGCCACCCGGGCGCCGTCCATCAGCAGCGGTTCGACGGCCACCCCGGGGTCGATCTGGCGGTAGACCAGCGCGGCCAGAGGCAGTCCCGACACCACGCCCGGAACGCGCGCGGTCAACGCACCGCCCGCGCGGGCACCGGGACGCACGGCCACGGCCGTGCTCACGTCGCCCGCGCCGACGTCCTCGCGCAGGCTCTGCGCCACCAGATCGTCCAGCCAATCGCCGGCCGGAAACGTCACGAGTGGTCCTTGTCCCGCTGCCATGGGTCAGCCCTCCTGTCCGTCGAGGCCCCACTGGGCCTGCAGATCCTCGAGCCGGTCCCGCAAGGTGGCCGCTTTTTCGAACTCGAGCGCCGACGCGGCTTCCAGCATCTCCCGCTCCAGCATGTCCGCCAGATCCCGCGGCGTGAGATCGCGCGAGGTCAGATCACGCACGCCTGCGCCCGTCGCCGTGGTGTGCCGATCGCGATCACCGGCGGCGGCGGTTGCCTGCAGGATCTCCTGGCGCGTCTTGGTGATGGTGCGCGGCACCAGTCCGTGGACACGGTTCCATTCGAGCTGACGGGTGCGTCGGCGCTGCATTTCGGATATGGCCGCAGCCATGGAACGGGTGACGCGATCGGCGTACATGATGACTTCACCGTTCACGTTGCGCGCAGCGCGCCCGGCGGTCTGGATCAGCGACCGTTCCGAGCGCAGGAAGCCCTCCCGGTCCGCATCCAGGATCGCCACCAGCGAGACCTCCGGAAGATCGAGACCCTCGCGCAGCAGGTTGACCCCGACCAGCACATCCGATTCGCCGAGACGCAGATTGCGCACGATCTCGATGCGGTCGAGCGCGGCGATGTCCGAGTGGAGATACGCCACCCTGATCCCGGCCTGCCCGAGATATTCGGTCAGGTCCTCGGCCATCTTCTTGGTCAGGGTCGTGACCAGGACCCGTTCGCCCCGCGCCGTCACCACGCGGATCCTTTCCAGCAGGTCGTCGACCTGGCCGGACACCGGCAGCACGATGACCGGAGGATCGACCAGCCCGGTCGGCCGGATGACCTGCTCCACCACCACACCACCGCACTTGTCGAGTTCGTAGTCGGACGGCGTTGCCGACACGAAGATGGTGCTGGGCATCAGCGTTTCGAATTCAGCGAACAGCAGCGGCCGGTTGTCCAGCGCACTGGGCAGCCGGAAGCCGTGCTCGACCAGGTTCAGCTTGCGCGACCGGTCGCCCTGGTACATTGCCCCGATCTGGGGAATGGTCGCGTGCGATTCGTCGATGACCAGGAGGAAATCCTTCGGAAAATAGTCGAGCAGACAGGCCGGACGCTCGCCGGCCGCACGGTCGTCGAAGTACCGCGAATAGTTCTCGACCCCGGCGCAATGGCCGATCTGCTGGATCATTTCCATGTCGTAGCGCGTGCGCGAGGCCAGGCGCTGCGCCTCGAGCACGCGCCCGGCGCGGTCCAGTTCGTGCAAGCGATCCTCGAGATCGCGCGCGATCGCGTCCAGCACCGCGCCGGTACCGCCCTTGTCGGCCACGAACTGGGTGGCCGGATAGATGGCGGCTTCGCCCACGGCCGACAACGCGCGCCCGGTCAGCGGCTCGACCCAGGTCAGGGCTTCGATCTCGTCCCCGAAGAACTCGACCCTCAGGACCCGCTCCTCGAACGCCGCCCGCACCTCCACGGTGTCGCCGCGCACACGAAACGTGCCGAACGCGGCCTCATGATCGTTGCGCGCGTAGCGGATTCTCACCAGGGAGGACAGCAGTTCGTCACGGTCGACCGTCTGTCCGCGGCGCAGTGCGATGATACTCTCGCGGAACGTCCGCGGATTGCCGACGCCGTAGATCGCCGAGACGCTGGCCACGACGATCACGTCGGGCCGCGTCAGCAGACTGCTGGTCGCGCGCAGCCGCAGACGCTCGATCTCGTCGTTGATGCTGGTGTCCTTCTCGATGTACGTGTTGGTGGCGGGGATGAACGCTTCCGGCTGGTAGTAGTCGTAGTAGGAGATGAAGTACTCGACGGCGTTGTCCGGGAAGAACGCCTTCAGTTCGCCGTAGAGCTGCGCGGCGAGCGTCTTGTTGTGGCTGAACACGAGCGCCGGCCGGTCCATCTGCGCGATCACGTTGGCGATCGTGAACGTCTTGCCCGAACCCGTGACCCCCAGCAGCGTCTGGCACCGTTGTCCGCCGCGAATGCCGGCCATCAGCGAGGCTATCGCCGACGGCTGATCCCCGGTCGGCGCGAAAGGCGCCACAAGCCGGAACAGGCCCACTGCCTCACCGGCCTTTCACTGCAGGGAAGCCGGCGGGGCCGCCCGCAGATCCAGAATGACTTCGCCGCCGTCGGCGGGCAGATAGACCGGACGCGGTTCACCGTTGACCGTCAGTTCGACCAGATCGGAGGAGCCCAGCACCAGACTCAGTCGATCGACGGCACCCCAGTAGACGAACAGATCTTCACCCGCCCCGTAGGCGCGGCCCGCGGTGATGCCGGCGGCCGGAACCGGATCGGCCACCCGCGACGTGGGCCAGACGACGTCCCCGAACCGTTCTTCCGCGTCCCGCCGGGCCCGTGCCGTGATGGGGGCCGCAACCCGCAACCGCACGACCAACGGCCACGTCAGACCGTCACTGAACGCCAGTCCGGGTATGCCCGCGGGCGCCTCGACAACCGGTTCGGCGGCGCGGGACTGTTCCGACGTCGGCGTCGACGACGGAATCGTCGTCTCGGCAGCGGCCCCGACCCGGGGCCGGGCCGCTGGCCCCGTCATCGCCGCACTTCCGACCGGGGCCGCGGTCCGCTGCGCCGGCGCGTCCTGCCCCGGCCGGGTCAGGATGAACGCCGTCACCGCCACCGCGACAACGGCCAGCGCGCCGACCGACAGGCGCGCCCACGGCAGGCCCACGCGGCGTATCCGAACCGCTTCCTCCACGCGCGCCGGCTCTCCCGTCTGGCGCGGCATCTCGCCGAGGTGGCGCGCATAGAGATCCAGGATGTCCTCGGCCACCAGCCCGAGTTCCTTGGCGCAGGTGCGCAGGAAGCTCCGGGCGTACAGCGGATCGGAAAGCCGGTGATACTCGTCCGCCTCGACCGCCTTCAGCATGGTCGGGGGGATCTTGGTGCGCTCGGCAAGATCCTCGAGGGAAAGTCCGCGCTGCCGGCGCGCGCCGGCGATGACTTCGCCGGGCGTTTTCGAATCAGGAGTGCCGGACATGTCTGCCTTTCCATCACCGCCGCCGTCGACGGTCGCTTCAACCCAGGGATTGGATGCGTTCGGCCAGCGTGACCGCCTTGGCCTCGTTCTCGGCCAGCATCTCGCGCTGCTGCGCCACCACGTGCTCCGGCGCATTCGCCGTGAACTTCTCGTTGCCGAGTTTGGCCCGCGTGCCGGCCAGCCATCCCTCCAGCTTGTCGAGTTCCTTCTGCAGCCGCTGGCGCTCCTTATCCAGATCGATCAGCCCCTTCATGGGCAGGAAGATCTCGACAGCCCCCGCCATGCCGGCGCCCGCCGGATCCGGCGTGTCGCCGCCCACGTTCACCGTGACGCTCTCCAGCTTGGCCAGCAGGGCGATCAACGGCGCCCCCGCCCGCAGAACGGCCTGACGTTCGTCGCTGACCGTGCGCAGCACCGCTTCGCCGCGCAGCCCCGGCGCCACCCCGAGTTCCGCGCGCAGATTGCGCAGGACGCCCACGATCTCCATGACTTCGCCGAAATCGGCCGCCGCTTCGGCGAACGGCGGCTTCGCGCCGCACACCGGGAAGGCGGAGGTCATCAGGAATCCGCGGGACGACGGCAGCCAGCTCCACAGTTCCTCGGTGATGAACGGCATCACCGGGTGCAGCCACTTGTAGGAGAGCCCCAGCGTCAACACGGCAACGGCCAGGACCGGCCCGCGCCTCTGTTCGTCGCGCAGGCGAGGCTTGATCGCCTCCAGATACCAGTCGCAGAACTCGTGGCGGAAGAAATTGAACACTTCGTACGAGGCGTCGTTAAGCCGCCGACGCTCCAGATTGGCGTCGCAGTCGGCCGCCACGCGGTGCAGCTGGGCGATCAGCCAGCGATCCGCCGGCTCGAGATCCCCGTCCGCCACCGCGAGCGGCAGCTCGCTTCCGAACACCGCCAGCCACAGGGCGCGCAACGAGTCGGCGGGCGCCGTCTCCCAATCCGCAGCCGAGGCGACCTGCGACAGATCGAGCCGGCGCGGCGCCGTCGATCCGCCCGGCGCCGCCTTGTCCACGGTCGGCGCGCCGGCTTCGTCCCAGACCCCGAGAACCAGCTTCGTGGCCTGGAAGATCTTGTTGCAGAAGTTGCGTCCGACCTCGAGCGTCGTTTCATCGAAGAACACATCCGCGCCGGTGGGCGTCAGCATGACGAGGCTGCACCGCAGCGCGTCGGCGCCGTACTTGTCCATCAGGTCGACGGGATCCGGGCTGTTGCCCAGCGATTTGCTCATCTTGCGGCCCTGGCCGTCGCGAACGATGCCGGTGAACAGCACTTCTCCGAACGGCTTCTCGCCGCGGAATTCGTAACTGGCCATGACCATGCGGGCGACCCAGAAGAAGATGATGTCCGCGGCGGTCACAAGCACCGACGTCGGATGGTAGCGCTCGAGGTCCGCCGTCTCTTCCGGCCAGCCCAGCGGGGAGAATGTCCACAGCCAGCTGCTGAACCAGGTGTCCAGCACATCGGGATCGCGCTCGAGCTTCCCGCTCCCGCATTTCGAGCACGCGGTCGGCGTCTCCGCCGCCGCCATGTCGGCGCCGCAATCCTGGCAGTACCAGACCGGAATCTGATGCCCCCACCACAACTGCCGGCTGATGCACCAGTCGCGGATGTTCTGCATCCAGTTGTTGTAGACTCCGACCCACCGTTCCGGATACAGACGGATCTCGCCGTCGGCGACCGCGGCCAGGGCGGGCTGCGCCAGTTGATCCATGCGCAGGAACCACTGGCGGGACAGGTACGGCTCGATCACGGCGCCGCAGCGGTCGTGGTGCCCGACCTGATGGACGTGCTTCTCGATCCTGTCGATCAGACCGTCGGCCTCCAGCGCCGCCACGACCTCGCGACGGGCCGTTTTCCGGTCCATCCCGGCAAAACGCCCCGCCTGCTCGTTCATCAGGCCCGACGGCGTCATGCAGACGATCTGAGGCAGCCCGTGCCGCTTCCCGACCTGGAAATCGTTGGGATCGTGGGCCGGCGTGATCTTGACGAATCCCGTTCCCTTTTCAGGGTCGGCATGATGATCGCCGATGATGGGAATCTCCCGCTCCGTCAGCGGCAGACGCACCATGGCGCCGATGAAGCGGCTGCGCTCCGGATCGTGGGGATGCACCGCGACAGCCACGTCCCCGAACATGGTTTCCGGTCTCGTCGTGGCCACCGTCACGTGGCCCGAGCCGTCCGCCAGCGGATACCGCAGGTACCAGAGGCTGCCTTCGACTTCCCGGTGCTCGACCTCGTCGTCGCTGATCGCGGTCAGGTCGTGCGGGCACCAGTTCACGAGATAGACGTCGCGGTAGATCAGATCCTTGGCGCGCAGCCGCAGAAAAGCCTCGGTAACGGCGCGGTTGCGCGCCTCGTCCATGGTGAACGCTTCGCGGCTCCAGTCGAGCGAGCACCCCAGCCGGCGGATCTGCGCCGTGATCCGGCCATGCGTATGTTCCTTCCACTCCCAGGCCCGGCGCAGGAACTCCTCGCGACCGGCCTCGCGCTTGTTGAGCCCCTGTTCGGCCATCTGCCGCGAGACCACCTGCTCCGTGGCGATGCTTGCATGGTCGGTGCCCGGCACCCACAGGGCAGGCCTATCCTTCATCCGCGCCCAGCGGATCAGGGTATCCTGGACGGAATTACCCAGACAATGGCCCATGTGCAGGATCCCGGTCACGTTCGGAGGCGGCAACGTGATGACGAACGGGTCCCCCGCCGCTTCCGGATCCGGCTGAAACAGTCCGGCTTCCTCCCAGCGCTGATACCATTTTTCCTCCAGGCCGCCGGGGGTGTACTGGGCCATCTCGCGCAGATCTGCCACGGGTGTCGCTCCTGTCGAAGGGCGGCATGCGCCCTCGGAATCGTTGGCAAGCAGGTGAATTGGCAACTTAGCACCCAGCCGCTGGGCGGGCAACGGGTTTGGAGCGCGACCGGCCTTCCTCACAAACCACGGATCTCACATATTCACTAAAATGTCACCATTGCCTCAATATGCCCCCCCCCCAGTACACGAATCGAACCCCAAAACGAGAAATTTGCTGAATCCGCTAAGAATTATGCTTCACATCGCGGATGGAATCAGGTAGTTTAAAACCTGTACGAGCAGGAGTTCGCCCGGGCTGTCTCGTCATAGTAGAGCCACGAGACCCAACACCGTGGGGGATTGTCATGAGGAAATTGCTACTCGCGCTGTTTATTCTGTCGGCTTTTGCAGGCGTTGGCCAGGCCCAGCTGGATCCGGATGATGATGGCATCGGCATCTACTTCGATCCCTGTGCATGCAACAACTGCATCTCGATGGATGTCGGCGCGCACCGGGGCTTCCTGGTGATCACGCACCCGACCAGTCCCGCCGGCGTGCACGGCTGGGAAGCGAAAGTCTGGACGACGGGACCGATCCTGATCACTTCCGTGGACGTGATGGGACAGAACATTAACATCGGCACCCCGCCGGAATACATGGTGGGCGTGGTGGATCCGCTGATCAACCCGTTCACGTACCCGGCCGTGGTGATCGCGATCTTTGACTTCTACATCACGAGCACGGCTACGCCCTCGATGTTCTTCATCGACGGCATCCGGTTCCACTCGCTGCCCGACAAGCAGCCTGCGTACCTTGATGGTTCGGACTCGAACATCATCAAGAAACTGCAGCAGTCGACCGGTGGCGTGGCGTTCCCCGTGGCCACGATCAACGGCGATTGCGCGGTTGCGATCCAGGGCGAGACCTGGGGCGGCGTGAAGGCCCTCTTCCGCTAGTTCCGTCGTTCGAGACCCCGATTCTGTCGAAAAGTGGCCCGGATCGTTCCGGGCCACTTGCTTTCTGTCGCCGGGCTTGAGCACTCCGGACCGCAGCCAGGCGCAGTCCCCCGTTTCCCAACCACTGCTTGGCGCAGCCCGCGATCGTGCTACAATGCGCGCGAGCGGCCGCTGAACGGCGACCGCCACCGGGCCTCATCCGCGGAGCACCATCTTGCCGCACCCGGCCGGCCATCGCCAGACCCGCCTGGAACGCCTGTCCCGGAGCGCGGCGCTGCTCATGCTGGCCCCCTTGCTGCTGGCTCTGTCCCTGCCGCAGGCTTTCCACATCGTCCGGCGCGCCGACTACGGCTTCTCCACCCTGGATCTGCGAGTGCTCCGCGTCGAAGCGAACGGCCCCGCCGACCACGCCGGAGTGCGGGCCGAGGACCGGATCATCGCCGTGGATGGCCAGCCGGTCCCTCGCATGCTGGAATACTACGCCGCCACCGCCGGTCGGTACCGGCTCGAGCCCCTGACCCTCCAACTGCGTCGAGGCGATGCGTCGCTCGTCGCATCTCTGACGCCTGTACCGCCGTCGCAGGCGCAGATGATCACGCAGTACACGCAATGGGTCAGCGGACTCGCTTTCCTGCTCATCGGCTGGTGGGTCTATGCCCGTCGCGCCGATCCGGTGGCCCGGAACTTCTTCGCGATGTGCTTCATCTTCGCCTTCTTCCTCATCGACATCCCCGACGTGGGCCGCCTCGACATCGTCAACGTCAAGTACCACCTGCGCACGCTGCTGCAACTGCTGCTCCCGGCGTATGTGCTGCGCTTCTTCCTCCAGTTCCCCGCGCCCTGGCGCCCGGGTGCCGACGGCCGGTCGCGTCTGCGGTGGCTGATGGCGCCGGCCTGGATCCTGTTCGCGCTGGCGACCGTCACCGAGGCCGTACGCGGCCAGCGTCCCGCCGGCGGCCTCGAAGCCGCGATCCAGACCGTTTCCCTGGTCTACATGCTGGCCTGCTTCCTGATCGGACTCGTGCACTTCGCGCGGGGCGCGCTGCGCCGCGACCGGCCGATCCGGCGCACAAAGATGCTGGTCATCCTGGTCGGCCTGACCGCCGGTCTGGTGCCGTTCCTGGTAACGATGGCCCTGGGCAACCTGGTTCCCGGCACCAGCGTGCCCCACCTGCACTACCTGGGACTTTCGCTCCTGCTGGTTCCGGCCAGTTTCGCACTGGCCATCATGCGCTACGGCGCACTGGACACCGCGTTCGTGGTGCGGATCGGCCTGATCTACGGCGCGCTCACGGCGCTGGTGGTCTTCGGCTATCTCCTGGTCACGGTCGCCGTGGGGACGTTCCTGTCCACGCAGTTCGCGGTCGACTCCTCCTACGTCCTGGTTCTGCTGGTGGCAGCCACGGCACTGGTCGTGGCGCCGCTTCGGCAACGCGTCCAGCGGCTGGTCGATCTCGCGTTCTACCCCTCGCGGCGCGCCAACCGCGATGCGATCGCGCGCCTGGCCGACCGCCTCACGGGACTGATCGAAACGGAAGCCGTCCTGGAGCACCTGGGCCAGTCGCTGGGCGAACTCTTCCGCCCGCGCACCTTCGCGATCGTACTGGCCGTACCGGCGCCGGCACGCGGCTTCGTGCTCCGCGCAGCCTGGCCGTTGCCACCCGGGTCCGCCGGGCTGCCGATCCAGCACCTGCCGCCGGACGATGTCCTGACGAGCCTGCTCGATCGCGAACGGCGGCCGGTCTTCTGCGAGGAGCTCCAGGATTTCAACCCCTTCGAAAGCACCGAAGAACCCTCCTGGCAGCTGCTGCACCAGCTCCAGGCATCGCTGCTCGTGCCCCTGGTGTCGGGCAACCGCCTGCTCGGCTTCTTCGCGTTCGGACCCAAGAGCGGCGGGCAACTCTACGGTCAGGAGGACGTGGCCAACCTGCAGGCCCTGGCGGTGCAGGCGGGACCCGTCGTCGAGAGCCGTCAGCTCTACGAAGAACGGTTGCGCGGCAAACGGCTGGAGACGGAACTGGCCGTCGCGCGCGGGATCCAGTCCAACCTGCTGCCGGTGGCGCCACTCGTCACGCCGGAGTGCACGATCTGCGGCCTCAACGAACCGTGCCGCACGGTCGGCGGAGACTACTACGACTACTTCACGATGGAAGAGGGGCGGCTGGCGCTGGCCATCGGCGACGTGTCCGGCAAGGGCATCCCTGCGGCCCTCATGATGAGCTCGCTGCGCGTGGCCTTCCGCCTGGCTGTCGAGCAGGGCGTCTCGCCCCGCGAGGTCGTCGTCCGTATGAACCCGGTCGTCGCCTCCCTGGTCGGTCCCAGCCACTTCATCTGCTTCTTCTACGGCGTCTGGGAGCCGGCCAGCGGGCTTCTGCGCTACTGCAATGCGGGGATGGATCCGCCGGTGCTCCTGAGGCGCGAAGCCCCGCATCGGCAATACCTGCGCAAAGGCGGTCCCGTTCTCGGCGTGGAACCGGATTTCGCCTACCGAGAAGGGGTCGTCGCGCTGGCACCGGGCGATCGCTTGTTCCTCTATACGGACGGCCTGACCGAACAACGGGACCCGCAGGGCGAGTTCTTCGATGCCGAGAGGCTCATCGACCTGGTCGAACACGATGCGGCCGGTGATCCCGCGGACGTCCTGGGACGCGTTTTTGCCACTGTCAATGCTTTCGGCCACCACCATCGTTCCGATGACCAAACCGCTATGATCATGCAAATCAATGAGTTGAGGTGATTTTCCGAAGCGGGGCACTGAACTTGCTAAGGATTACTCGGATACGGCGGCACTCTTCCGGCCATTTCGTACAGGAAACGCTCAAGTCGGGCCGACGCCGACCGAATCCTCTGGCAAGGTTCTCCTTCAAGGCTCCAACCGGGGAAAGGGGGGGATCGAGATGGAATACGGATGCATTGTCCTGGCCTTGTCGTTGCTCGATCTCTTTTGGTGGTTGAGAAAATGATCAGCGCTCTCTAACCCCTGGCTGCCGGCGAAAGGCCTCAGCCAGGGGTTCACTCTTTCCGGTCTCCCTCAGGCTCCCCCGCTCCCGCCGGCCACTTTCCCCCGCTCACATCGGCAACAGGGCTTTCGCCGCGTTCTCGTAGGTCGACAGCGACTGCGATCCCACCCAGCGATGCCGGATGACGCCGTCCGGCCCGAGCAGGAACGTCGTCGGCAACTGGTCGACGACCCCGAAAGCCGGAGTCAGGTCCCCCTGCGCTTCAAAAAGGACGATCGGGAAAGGCAGGCCCTGGCGTGCGACCACCTCGCGCACCTTGCCCTCGCCTTCCTGCCCGAGCGCGATGGCCACCACCACCACATCGCTCGGATGGTTCAGGCTCAGTTCCTTCAGATGCGGCAAAGCCCGCAGACACGGGCCACACCACGTGTCCCAGAAATCGACGATCACCACTTTGCCTTTCAGCGACGCCGGCGTCAGGGTCTGCCCGTCCAGACTGGTCAACTGGAAATCGGCCACTTTCGACCCGACGCGTCCACCCTCGGCACCGGCACCCGCTGCCGCTTCACCCGACGACGATCCACGGCAACCGAATGCCGAGAACCCGAATGCCGAGAGCGCGACCGCCAGAACGCAGACGACGGCCAACCGCACCCAGGCCACCCGTACACCCGCGGAGCGGACGGCGCCGCGCATCGACGTGTTCCTCCAAGTCCCCAACTTCACCATCATCCACCCGACCTTTCCGTTGATGCCTCCACAAGCCGGCGGCGCGACCCGCATCGCAGCGGGAACCCGGGCTTGTCGCGGCGACTATATCGTTTATTCTGGATCGACCACGACACGGACCGCCCGCCGCCCGGCGACCGGCGCTGAACCAGGGAGAACCCGATGACGACGCTCCGCTCCGCCTTGGCCCCCATTCCCTCCCGCGCGCGAAACGCGGCCTGCTGGGTGCTCGGCGGTCTTCTCCTGCTGGCGGCCCCGGCCCCGGCGCTGGACATCAAGGTGACGCCGCGGAACGGGAATGTCGAGTTGGGACGCGATCTCGTCCTGGATCTCCTGGTCACGCCCGCGCCCGACGAGTTCATGGATTCGGGCAGTCTGCGGGTCGAGGTCACGGTTCCCGACGCTGCCGGCTTTCTCGGCGCGCCATATCCGCCCCGCATCGAGCCGGCCGAAGGCGGCGCCCTCGCGGTGGAATGGGCCGCGCCGGTTCCGGGCGACGCACCTCCCGGCGCCCATCGCCTGGAAGTCCGCGTCACCGCAGCCACCGTGGACGGCCGTCCCCTGAGCGCCTCTTGGCAGGGCACCATCGACGGCGCCTTCGGCCAGGGCTGGTCGTCGGCCCGCATCCAGAATTTCCTGGACCGCCGCGGCCTGCCGTTCTTCCTGGCTCTCGTCTTCGGCTTCGGTTTGTTGATGAGCCTGTCGCCATGCATCTACCCGATGATCCCGATCACGCTGGCGGTCATCGGCGCCCGCAGCCAGGAGAAAGGCGCGCTGCACGGTCTGGGCCTGTCCGTGACCTACGTGTTCGGCATGGCCCTGGTCTACGCCATCATGGGCGCGTTGAGCGCCTCGGTCTTCAGCGGTATCACCGCATTCATGCAGAGTCCGGTGGTGATCGTGCCCATCGCCGTGCTGCTGATCGTTCTCGCCTTCAGCATGTTCGGCGCCTTTGAACTGCAGGCGCCGGCGTTCCTGCGCGACCGTCTGGCCGGCCCCGGCGGCGGCCGCGGCGGCCTGTTCGGGGTCTTTGCGATGGGGCTGGTGGCCGGGCTGGTCGCCTCGCCCTGTGTCGGGCCGTTCCTGGCTGCGCTGCTGGTGTGGGTCGCGACGACCGGCAACTGGGTGCTGGGCTTCTTCAGCCTGTTCACCTTCGGCCTGGGCATGGGCCTGCTGCTCATCGGCGTGGGCACTTTCCCGGCCCTGCTGGGCACGCTGCCGCGCAGCGGAGGCTGGATGGACACCGTCAAGCGCGGCATGGGCCTTCTGCTGATCGTGATGGCGCTCTGGTTCGTTCGCCCGGGCGCCGTGCTGCCGGCCGCCGTGTACTATCCCCTCACCGGTGCTGCGGCCATCCTGACGGCTGTGTTCATGGGCGCCTTCGAACGTCCGCGGGAAGTCCAGGGCTGGTGGCCCCGCGCCCGGATGGGACTGGGGCTGATCACCTTCGTGATCGGCTTGTGGCTGCTGGTCGGTTCATTCCTGACGCACGGCTTCATCCTGCCGTCTCCGCTGCAACACGCCGCCGCCGCGGAGGGCGGTTACGCGGCCCGCCCCGCTCCGGTCGCCGGTCAGGCACCCACCGCACCGGCGGTCGCTCAGGAGAAAGTCGCCTGGGAAGTCATCGCCACCGGCCCGGGCGCCAGGGATCGCCTGGAGGCCGTCCGCACCGCAGCGCGGGAAGCGGGCCGCCCGGTCCTCGTCGACTTCTGGGCCACCTGGTGCGTGTACTGCAAGAAGCTCGACAAGACCGTGTGGAACGACCCCGCCGTGGTGGCCGAGTCGTTGCGCTGGGCGACGGTGAAGATCGACGCCACCGCCACGGACGATGCGGAGATGGAAGCCATCAAAGCGGAATTCGAGGTGTCGGGGCTGCCCCGCATCGTCTTCATCGACAGTCAGGGAACGATCCTGCACGGCCGCTCCGCCGGATTCCTGCCGGCCGCGGAAATGCTGGCCCTGATGCAGGGCGTTCGCTGAGAGCGAGCCGGGCGCGATTACTGGAACCGCACCTCGCGACGGCCGCCGATGTCGAACACCTTCAACGGACCGTCCTCGGGATCTTCGGTGACCACTTCCAGGACGCCGTTGCCGTCCAGATCGAGCAACTCGATCTTGCCGAAGAACGGCTCGTCCTCCCACTCCACGTCGCCCGAACTGGCGTCGACGACCTTGCCCGAGTTCAGGACGATCTCGGCCCGGCCGTCCCCGTCCACGTCGCCGCAACGCACGCGGGTCGCTGCGTATTCGCTGATGCTGGTGAACTGCTTGGTGAACGACCCGCCGTCGATATAGACCAGACGCCCGTCGGCCACCATCACGATCTCGGCGACCGGATCCGCATCGACGTTCGCGGCCGTGAAGCAGCTGACGATCTGATAGTCCCCCGACAGCGACTCCCACAGCGGCGAGAAATCCTCGAGGCTCCAAGCGTAGATGCGCGCGCCGGCCGTCCGGCACAGCAACGTGTCGTCCAACCCGTCACCGCTCAGGTCGGCCACCAGGACCTCGACCGGAATGCCCGCCAGCTGGTTGCTCTTCCAGACCGTGCGCACGCCGCGTCCGTCGGCCTTGAGCACCTGCACCGTGCCGAAGCGCTCGGCAACCGCAAACAACATCCCCGGCTCGCCCTGCATGGGTTCGAACTGCGCGACGTGGTCGAAGCCGTCGGCCAGGCGCGCCAGGTCGCGATACTGTCGATAGCTCAGTTCGGACTGGGCCCACAGCGGCGACGCGCCGGCGACCAGTGACAGCAACGCCAGCCCGAAGACGCCTGAACGCGTGAACGAAGGGATCCTGGCGATCAGCAACTGCATCATGCGGCACCTCGATGCGCGCCGTCGGCGGGCGCGGTGGTCTGGCGTAGCTCGATTGATTCGGCACCGCGAAAGTATAGCCCATCCGGTTCCGGGGGCCACATCTTTGCGGACGGGACAGTCACCAGGGAAAAGGCAGGCCGACCCCCGCGAGCAGCGACCAGGTCGACCAGTCGCGGCCATCCTGCCGGAGCACGCGCAATTGTCCTTTGACCAGGACCAGATAGCCGCGTGCGAACCGCCACTCCTGGCCGCCCTCCAGAACGAGCGACCAGTACTTGAGCCCGGGCACCGAACCGCCGCTGCCGGGCCAGGCGCTGCTGGCGCCGATGCCACCGCCGAAAAACGGCGTCACCGACGTGCTCGTGCTGCCGCGCTCCGCCAGATAACGGCGCAGGAGGAGGTCAGCCGACAGAACCCGGCCGCCGTCGCCCAGCGACAGCCAGTCGGCCTGCAACACCAGTCCGGTGTTCCAGGCCGCCAGGAAATCGAGGAAATCGGCGGACGCCGGCGGGCGGAAAATGATCGAACCGCCATACCCGGGCAGGCCCTGATCGTGGGAGAACGCCCCGCCGAAGGAAAGGTGCCCGCAGATATACGGAGCCTCCGCTTCGGGCCGATTCAGCCGACTGGTCGGCACTGTCAGCCGCGGATTCGTCGAAGCCGGGGTCCCGGCAGCGGAAGCGGCACAGGCCACAGAGGTCAGCAGCAGCACCAGCCCCATGATGGTTCGGGCAGCGGGCGCAAAGCAGCTTGCGGCCGGCGATCCAGGCAAGATCGGCAAGGCGGGATCCTTTCGCCTCGAAGCGGTCCCCGATTGGGTTGACCGGCGCTCCGTTGCAAGCAAAGTGCCAGCCGCAACACGCCGTGCTTTGCGCAACCTCTTGCCGTATAAGCGAATGCATGGTAGAATCCGAAGGCCTGCGTCGCCGAACACCCACCCTTGAGCGGAATCGGACCAGTTGGACAGAGGTCGCTGATGGCGGACCCGGAAGACCGGACGGGGTTGCCCCCGGACAGCGTGGACATCCTCGGCGGCCCTGGCCGGAGCGATCTGACCGAACAGCGCTCGCGATTTCTCGGCTTCGCGCTGCCCGCCGCCGAAGAAAGCGCGGCGCGCGAAGCCATCGCCGGCATCGCCGAGCGCTACCACGACGCCCGCCACGTGTGCAGCGCCTGGCGGCTCGGCGCCCCCCCGCCCCCCCGGGAATTCAGGCACGACGACGGGGAACCGGCCGGGACCGCCGGCGAGCCGTTGCTGGCCGCCATCCGCCGACAGGATCTGACCAACACGGTGGTCGTGGTCGTCCGCTATTTCGGAGGCGTCAAGCTGGGCACGGGCGGGTTGGCCCGCGCCTATGGCGCCGCCGCGGCCGAGGCCCTCCAGGACGCGCCGCGGGCCCGGCTCGCGCTCGGACGCCGCTACCGGGTGCGGTTCCCCTACGCGCTGCGGCGCGCGGTCGAACACGTGGTCGTGGCCCGTGGTGGAAAACCCACGTCCGAATCCTACGGCGAGCAGGTCGACTGGGAAGTGTGGCTGCCGCATTCCGGTTGCCCCGGGTTCGCCGAAGCCGTCACCGAATCCACGGCCGGAATCGTGTCCGTCCAGGTGATCGGCACCGACTAGACCGGCAACAGGTACCCGAAAGCAGCGGGGACCCCGGCATTGACCGGAGTCCCCGCGCGTCGCTCGTCGAACCATGCCCTCGACCGTTCGCCTGATCGATTGCTGGTCGTTTCGTTCGCCCGTATCCTCGTCCGTCCATTCGCCCGGACTTTCGTCCGGCGGCGCCCCGGTCAGCCTCACCGGATCCGGCGCCGCCCGACAGCCACCCGGTCAGACCTGATGGTCCTCAGCGTAGTCCTGCATGTACTTGAACGTCTTGCTCGTGCGGATCTTTTCGAACGCCTCTTCCTTGATCTGGCGGATGCGCTCGCGCGTCAGGCCCATGATCTGGCCGATCTCCTCGAGCGTCAGCTCATTGTCGGTGCCCAGCCCGTAGTACAGCTTGAGGACCTTCGCTTCGCGATCCTTCAGATCGGCCAGCATGCGCCCGATGCTCGAGTTCAGATCGTCGTCCATGACCTTCGAGTCGGGACCCTCGCTCGCGGTGTCCTCCAGGAAGTCGAGGTACGTGCTGTCCTCGTCGTTGCCGACGAAATCATCCAGGAAGAAGTTGTCCTGCATGAGGGGCAGCGTGTCCTTGACCTCTTCCACCGATAGGCCCAGGAACTTCGCGATCTCTTCCGGCTCCGGCTTGCGACGCAGCTTCTGCTGCAGTTCGCTGCTGGCTTTCTTGATCTGGTTCAGCACGCGCGCACGGTTCAACGGCATGCGCACGATCTTGCTGTGATTCGCCAGCGCGGCCAGGATCGACTGGCGGATCCACCACACCGCGTAGGAAATGAACTTGAAGCCGCGCGTCTCGTCGAAACGCTGGGCCGCCTTCAGAAGGCCGAGATTGCCTTCGTTGATCAGATCCTCCAGGGGCACGCCGTAGTGCGCGTATTCCTTGGCGATCGAAACGACGAAACGCAGGTTGGCTTTTACCAGCCTGTGGAGACTCTCGTTGTCGTTGGCGTGGATGCCGCGCGCCAGTTCGCACTCCTCGTCGCGCGTGAGCAGCGAGTAGGCTTTGACTTCCTGGAAATAGAGGTCGAGGTTGCTCATGAGCTGTGCGGCGGGAGCAGCCTGTTCCTGTGCGGCGCGGGTTCCCCGGCGCGCCTTGGCGCGCGGGCGACCTGCGGGCTTGCCGGCGGCGGCAGTTTTGCTCGCGGCGGCAGGCTTGCCGCCGGCCGCAGTCTTGCTGGCGGCGGCAGGCTTGCTCGCAGCGGCAGGCTTGCCAGCGGCGCTAGACTTGCTCGCAGCGGCAGGCTTGCCAGCAGCGGCAGGCTTGCCAGCGGCAGCAGACTTGCTCGCAGCGGCAGATTTGCCGGCGACAGCGGTTTTGCCCGCGACCGCAGGCGCGGACTTGGCGCCGAGCGCGACGGCCGCCTTCTTCACCGTCTTGACCTGAGTGACCGATTTGGCCATGGTCTGTCTCTCCTCATTCTTGCCTGGTGGGGGCCCGACGACCGGCGCCGGAGTGCATTTGCCTGTTGTGACTTGCCCTCCCATTAACAAGTTGTATACCAGCCGCCCGATTTCCGGGAGCGATTGTTCGGTTTCTTAATCGTCCGTTTACCAATACCTTACACGCTACAGGCGAAGGCCCTCGGCACCGAGGGGAGGCCACCTGCCGTCGATTTTGACATTCTGTCAAAACCGCCTCTGTCGCGGACGCCAGAATGTCAACGTGCCATTGAACGCAGGGCGACTTTCTGGTGCGCGGCCGCCCCCTCTGTTAGTGTTGTCCCGGGTTTCCCTGACCAAGGCGGCGGATCCATGCGACCGGTCCCGGTCTCGCGAGCGACATCCATCCTGCAGACCATCACCGTGGCGACCGTTCTGGCCGCCACCCTGATGCTCGCGTGGCATCCGCTCGAGGACCTCGACATCTGGTTCCATCACCGCGCCGGCCAGGAGATCCTGGCCAGCGGTCCCCTGCCGAACACCAATCAGTTCAGCTTCACCGAGCCGAACCACCCGTATCTCAACCACGAATGGTTGTTCCAGCTTCTGGTGAACGCCTGCGGACCGCGCACGCCACCGCCGCTCATCGACGTGAGCGGGTGGAACCTGCTGCGCTGCGCGCTGGCCGGCGCCCTGATGGTGCTCCTCGTGGTCGGCGACGGAGGGCTGGCCCGACTGCGCGGCCGGAACTCGGCTCCGGCCGCCGGCGGCGCCGGACTGCTGCTGCTGGGTACGCTCGGGCTTCTCTGGCCCCGTCTCATGCTCCGGCCGGAACTGATCTCCTATATCGCGCTCGTGCTGCTCGTCCGCTGGACAGAAGCCCTGCGGCGAACCATCGGGCAGGACGGCGCGGCCGCTGTCCGCGGGCACCGACTCCTGGACCCGCGTTCGTCTGCCGGTCGCGTGGTGTGGTTGATCTGGCTGTGGGCGCAGATCCACGGCTTTTCCGCCGTGGCTCCGGTTGTCGTCGGCATCGGCCTTCTCGCGTTCGCTCCCGACGGTCCGCTCGGATGGCCCACGAAACACCTCTGGCGCGCGGCGGGCACGGTGGTAGCCGTCTCGCTGGCGGCGCTTCTGGCCACACCCAACGGCTGGCAGGGTCTGGTGTTCCCCGTGCGGGCCCTGGGGCAGTTCCGGGGAGAAGCCGCGGACCTGCGACGCACGGTCGCCGAACTGGTGCCCCTGCTGCGCAGCCCCGACTCGTTGCAGGTCACGATCCTGCTGTTCAAAGCGAGCCTGGTCGCCGGCCTGGCCATGGCCGTGGTCAGTTGGCGCCGAATCGGTGCGCTGCGCCTGACTCTGTGGCTGGCCATGGCAGCCGCCGCCCTGGTCAGCCAGCGTGCGCTCGGCCCGTACGCGGTCGCGTTCGCTCTCCTCGGACTGCGCTCCGGCCTGCCGAAAATGCTGCAGCACCGCCTCCAGGTCGACAGCCGGTTGTCCGCTGCGCTGACTGTCGCCGGCGCCGCCGCCGTGCTGGTCCTGGGGACCTGGTGGATCGCCAACATCGCCAACGACCGTTTCTACCTCTCCGAAGGCGTGGGACGCCGATTCGGCTCAGGTGCGGCCACGGCTCAGTATCCGTTGACGGCCGCGGCGCAACTGGCCACGGCTCCGAACGCGCGGGTCTTCGCGAACCTCGGCGCCAGCGGACTGCTCCTGGGTACGACCCGCGCCACGGTCTTCATCGATGGCCGTACCGAAGCGTATTCGTCTGCGCTGTGGCGCGAGTACCTGGACATCAAGGGCGCCGGCGATCGTGCCCTGGCTCTCCTGGACGCGCGCCGCGTCGAAGCGGTCTGTCTGGCCTCGCCCGGCGGATCATTCACCGCGCTCGCGGCGGACCTCCTCGCTTCGCACCGCTGGAATCTGGCCGTGGCCGAGGGCGCCGGTCTGCTCTTCCGGCGCGAGCACCTCGAGCCCGGGCCGGAGACGGCCCCGCGACAGGAAGCCGCCAAGCGCGACATCCTGACCAAGGCGGCCCGCACCCAGGAGCAGGTCGCCGCCGCGCCGGGCCTCAGCACCGCACGCGCCGCGGACGCCCTCCTGGCGGCGGCCACGCTGCACCGCCTGGCCGGAAACGGGGAAGCCCGGCGCTCCTGCCTGGAGCAGGCGCTCGCCCATTCGGCGCGGCATCCTCTGGCACACCACAATCTGGGCAACCTGCTGATGGCCGACGGCAGCTTCGATCGGGCCCTCGACCACTTCCGCGCCGCGGCCGACATCAACCCGCGGCTGGCCGGATCATGGCTCAACGGTGGTGTGTGCCTGATGCGCCTGAACCGCGCTTCGGAAGCCGCCTCGTGGTTCAGGAAAGCCGCCGGCCTGGATGCCGCATCCCCGGAAGCCTGGGCCAATCTGGCCGTCGCCCTCAAGGCAACAGGGGACACGACCGGCGCGATCCAAGCGATCGAACGCGCCCTGGCCCTGTCCCCCGGCAATGCCCGGCTGGTCGGCCTGCGCGACAGCCTGCGCAGACAAGGACCACCTCAGTAGCGCACGTCCACCGTGTAGGTCAGCACCGTCTGCCCGTTGGCCGCGACCGGCACGGTGAAGGCGAGCGTCGACGCATCGATCTTGCGCGGCGGCAGCGACGAGGCATTGATCTCCCAGAATCCGCCCACCGGCTCGATGACCTCGACCGCGACTGCCTCGTTCTTGTGGTTGCGCAGGGTGATCGCGAAACTGTGCCGGTACAGATCGTCGGCCAGTTTGCGACTGTCCGTGCGCACCCGCTCGGCCTTGATGTCGAAGGCATTGCCGACGCGCAGTTCGACCGTCTCGTCGACCGGCGTGTGGCCGATGCGGTCCTCGCCCAGAAGCTGACGTCCACCCGCCGAGGAACGCCCATAGACCCGGACCACGCCGGCCGGCAGCGGCTTACCCAGCGCATTCTTCGCGGTGTTCTCCCAGCTGTAGGAGACTTCGACGTCCGGCTTGTCGTCCAGACGCCCCAGACCGCGGAAGAAATGCGTTTGTCCCGAGAGCCGGTAGTGGCGCTCCACCTTCAGGCCGGACGCATCGAAGAGCGCAATCTGCTTGATCTGGTTGTCCAGAAGCGTGGTCGGCCGTTGCAGCGTGTACAGATGGTAGTCGTAGAGCGACTCCTGCACGAAGCCGTCGGCGGCGCCCGACTTCATCACCCGCTCCATGGACATCAACATCGCCGGCTCGGGCCGCACCTGATTGACATCGCCGGCGACCAGCAGCAGGCGCGCGTTCGCGAACGAGCCGCCGCTCCGGTTGTCGACCGACACCCAGGCCTGCAAATCGGCGCGCTTGCCCGCTTCATCGAGTTGCAGCACGTAGTCGGCCTGCCACGACATCCCCTGCGTCACGTAAGACGCCTCGAGTTCGGCGGCGCCGCGACGGGCGCTGCGCGCCAGCCAGGCCAGCGTGGGGCGGTCGCGCAGATTCGCCGGCAACGCGGGCAGCGCCATCCTGCCGGGCACGTCGAACACGACTTCGCCCCCGACCCGGAACACGGGACCGCCGTTCATGCCCAGCAGCGTTCCCTGGATGCGCGAGCCGTCCTCCTGGATCCAGGCGATGTCCTGGCCGACATATTTCTCGAGGATGCGCTCGCGCGACATCAGGTCGAACTCGTAGTTCTGCTCGAGCAGCTCAAAGCGACCGTCATTGCCGGCGGTCACCAGCAGCGTGACCGGATTGATCCGCGCCGGCACATCCCGGAACTCGATCCGGAACTCACCCTCGGGCATGTCCATGGCACGCGTCTCGCGGACCAGGGCCAGATCGTGATTGTAGACCGTGACATCGACACCCTTCCGGGCGCTTTCGCCGCTGACCACGGGACCCGGTTCGGCGGCGGCGGCGGCGGCGGCCGTCGCCAGCCCCAGGGCGCACCCGAACACCGCTAATTTGCGCAACATGAGGCAAACCTCCTGAAAAAGCGGGCACCTGCCGGCGCCGGCGGACCATTCGGACGTAAAGTCGGGTCCCATTCCGTCGAAGATGGGGATGCCCGCAGATGATCATGCCGGACGCGCCGATCCGCAACCAGCGGGAATCGACAGCCGGTGAACAGCGGAACGCCTGGCGCGTTCCCGCGGAGGGTCCAGTGAGCCACGCCGTCCTGATCGTCGATGACGCTGAATTCATGCGCGCCATGCTGCGCGAGATCGTCCAGGACCTGGGCTGGTCGGTTGCCGGCGAAGCGGGCGACGGCGCCGAGGCCGTCGAGCTCCACGCCGTGCTGCAACCGGATCTTGTGCTGCTGGACATCACCATGCCCACCATGGACGGCAACGAGGCGCTGGCCGCGATCCTGGCCCGCGACCCCCAGGCCAAAGTCGTCATGATTACGGCGCTGGGACAAAAGGAGCAGGTGCTGGCGGCCATCAAGCTCGGCGCCCGCGATTTCATCATCAAGCCCTTCGACGCCGAGCGCGTCGCCGCCACGCTGACGCGTCTGCTGAGCGCCACGGAACCCGTCGGCGCGGCCTGACCGGCACCATCCCTGACATTCGGAAGTCGGACGGAAGAGCGCTCAGGCGCTCCCGCGCTGCTCGCGGGCGGCGCGGGCCTGACTGTAATGCAGGCGGGCCTCCTGGGGCATGCCCAGGGCGTCGCAGGTCAGGGCCAGCTGGTAGTGCAGCCGGCCGTCTTCGGGTGTGAATTCAAGCGCCTGTTCGAGCGAGAGCCGGGCCTCTTCGTAGCGCTGGAGCTTGTGCAGACACGTCCCCAGATAGAAGGGCACGCGCACCAGACGGGGGTCCAGCCTCCAGGCCGCTTCGAACCGCCGGCAGGCGTCGGCGTACATCCCGCACTTCATCTGGCACAGGGCGGCGTAGTACTGGCCCCGCATGAATCCCGCATCGCAGGCAAGGGCGCGCTCGAAACACTCCAGGGCGCGGGTGTACTCGGAAGCGCCGTAGTGGACCAGACCAAGGTTGTGGTAACCCTCGGCGTCCGGTTCGATCGCGATGGCCGACTCGAAAGCCCGGATCGCCTCCTGCGAACGCCCGGCTTCGGCGTAGATGGCCCCAAGATTGTGGTAGGCGACCGCGCTGCCGCTGCCCTTCTGCGTCGATCGCTTGTACCAGAGAACCGCCTCGTCGCGCCGTCCCTGCCGGTCGCAGCAGACACCGAGGTTGGTCAGGTAGGCCGCCGCATCGGGCTGGAGTTCGACCGCCCGCCGCAGGGCCAGTTCCGCCTCGCCCGGCAGATCCAGCTTCAACAGCACGCAGCCCAGCCGGTACAGCCAGTCGTGCCGGCCGGCATCCAACTCCAGGGCCAGTTCATAGGCGCGCCGCGCCTCGTCGAGATGCCCGGCATTCTCTGCCTGGCGCCCATTCTCGAAGAGCGCGGCTCCGGCCGGGATCTCGTTGCCCTGGGGCATGCTGTCGTTATCACGGGGTGTCATGGGCGGGAATCTAGCGGCACGGCGCGCTGAGGTCAATTGCCTTCGCGCCGGGAGGAATTCCGGATGGACGGGATCCCGCGGATCAGAGCGGGGAGTCGTCGTCGATCTCGACTTCCAGCAGCAGACGGACCGGCGTCGAGCCTTCCAGCAAACGTCGCGGAATGCGCACCGGAACGATGACGGTCGGCCTCAGTTCATGGTAGATCGCGTCGCTCAAGGCCCGTGTGCTGGCCCCGAACTCCGAACCCGGCAGGGGCGGTCCGTAATCCAGTCCGAGCGGGCTGGAAGGTTCCTTCCGCGCGGGCGCCGGCCGTTCCGGGGCCGCCGGCGGCGGCGGCGCCGAAGCCAGGGCGGCGGCGGCAGGGTTCGAAGCCAGGTGATTGACCGTCAACCCGAGAATCGCCTTCAACGTCTCCCGGGCCCCGTCGCCGTTGGCGGCGTTGGCCGGAAACGACAGAAGTCCCCAGGGATTGAGCAGGCTCTCGAGGCGATCGACCGGCAGCGTGTCGGGCCGGTCGCGGCGGTTGTACTGGATGACGATCGGAATCCGCATCAGATCCAGATCCCACGACTCCAGGAACGTCTTCAGCGATTCGAGGGCCGCCAGACTCTGGTCCAGCATCGCCGCGGACGAATCGACGACGAACACGACCCCGTCGAACGGTGGCCGCGGATCCCGTCCCGCCGAATGCAAACGCTCACGGCCCGCATCGACGGCCTGCACGAGCACCTGCCAGTCGCCCTGCGCCCCGTGCCGCACCCGGAACGCGATCTGCCGTTCCGGATCGTCGGTGGCCAGCGTCAGGCGCTGTTCCGGCGGGATCGATCGATGGATCACCCGCAGGTTGGCCCGCTTGCCGGCGCTGGCGGGCCCGTAATAGAGCACGCGGCATGTCCGGGTTGCTGTCAGCTGGGAGGTGCCCACGGCTTCCGTCCTTGCTCGTCGCCGGCTCAAGTCACCCACAAGCCGCCCGCTCGGGCGTGCGTGCGGTCATCGACCAGTTCCAAGCAAGGGATGTGCCACGAAACGACAAGCATCTTCTTGTCATTTCATCAGATCACGAGGCCTTGCGGGGAACAGGCAAGCATTTTGCAACATCGCGGGGAAAGAACAGGGCAGTCCGGCACACCGACCGCCCCTTCCAGAGCGCGCAGAAACCACCGGGCGGGAGTCCTCCATGACCACGAACACCGACAAGATCCTCAAGACCATGTTCGCGCGCCTGTTGCAGGTGGAGATCGAGGAGCCGTTGCTGCAAAAGCTGTGTGCGGTGATCGACAGCGTCACCGAACGGGTGGGCGGCAATTTCGACCTGGAGACCGTCCAGGGCCAGAACACCTTCCGGGCACTGCTTTGCTCCATGGTGGTCCACGGCTGGGGCAACGGGATGCACCCCTACCACAATCCCCCGTCCAACCAGGACGGCAATCCGGTCGAGGTGCGCGTCAGCAAGGACATCCTGATGTCGATGCTCGACCTGCAGGCCCTGCGCTATGTCAAAAAGGACGCGCAGGGACGCGTCAAGCAGGCGCTGTTCGAACCGGATCACAATGCACGGGTGCGGCAGCAGATCGACGATATCCTGGCGGAAATCAGCCACGACAAGTGGAGTTCCTAGGCAGGGGCCGCCGTACTGCCGAATTCCGCGCCCCTCTCCCGGCCCGGTGCCGGCTCCGCAGTCCGAAACGAAAAACCGGCCGCGTCCCACGGGAACGCGGCCGGTTGCGCATGGGCGGCGGCGGCGCCTAGAAGACGTTGCGGCCTTCGGCGAGGATCTCGTTCAGGGCATCCCGGAAGTACTCCGTGGATCCGGCCACCTCGGGCGTGACCTTTTCCTTGTACAGTTCCCAGGACTTCTTGATCTCCGGCCCCAGTGCGTCCAGCAAGTTGCCTTCGGCCAGGGCACGCTCGTAGACCTCGCGATTGTAGACCTTGATGTCGGAAACCAGCGCGCGCGCCAGCATCTCTTCCTTGCTGCGGCGGCGACGCGCGGCCGCCGGCTGGTCCATGACCGCGGTGCCGGCCGGAGCAGCCGAACGGACCACTTCGGCGGCGGGCGCACGGGTGGCGGCCGGCGCCGGCTGGTACCGCGGAGCGGACGGCATGGTATGCGTCGGCGTGGGCTCGGGGCGCGCGGGTTGACGGGTCTCGGCAACGGGAGCGACCGACTCCTCGGTGCGGGAAGTGCCATCCAGAACGAACACGCCCCGACATGCCGGGCAACGGACGCGGATCTTGCGGTGGGGAACACGGTCGGACTCCAACCGGTACCGCGCCTGGCAATCGGTGCACGTGGTGATCATGAACCCGCTCCTTTGGGTGGCTGAGAACCCATCACGATGCACGGTAGGTTTCGGCCGCGGGCGGCGGGCATTTAGCGGAGATTCGGCGGGAGCCGCGACGCCCGGCCGTCGCCGGCCCCGGAAGGCAGGGCACGCGACCGGCAGACGCCGGAATTCAGGGTCGGTAGACCAGGTCCGTCACCAGGCGACCGACCTGGCCCAGGGTTGCCGCCGAGCACCTGTCCGGGGTGTCCCCGCTGGTGTGCCACTGCGGGTAGTCGAAGTCGATCAGGTCGACCGCCGGGACGCCTGCGAGCAGGAACGGCACGTGGTCATCGTAGACCTGGCGGCCGGGCACCGCCTCGAAAACGGTCAGGCCCAGATCGGCGGCCCGCGCAAAGACGGCAGCCGTCCAGGCCGGGGCCAGTTCCAGCGAATAGCCCTCCTGCGGGATGCGGGCCCCGGCCTCGCCCACCATGTCCAGCAGGATCAGGCCCCGGGGGGTACCGGCCGAGAGCGGATGGCCGAAGTCGCCCATGGTGCCCACCAGATGCCGGCTGCCCAGGCAGAAGCCGGCCGCATCGTGCGCCTGGCCCGAATCCTCGGCGTCGAAGAACAGCAGATCGACGCCCTGCGGCGGCGGCGAGGAGCCGAACAGTTCGATCAGATGCAACAGCACGGCTGTTCCGCTGCCGCCGTCATTGGCTCCGGCGATCGGCAAATTCCGGCGACCAGGCGAGGCATCGCGGTCGGCCCAGGGTCGCGTGTCGAAATGCGCGCCCAGCCACAGGCGCTCGCCACCCGGCGGCCCTGCCGACACGACGATGTTGCAGGCTTCGATCGGCGTTCCGTCGGGGCCCAGCGGCACCTGGAAGCACAGAGGGATCGCCTGCAGCCCGGCGCCTTCGGCGGCCTTCATGATCATGCGGCGTACCGCAGCATTGCCGGACGATCCCGGCGTCCGGGGTCCCAGCGCACACTGTTCAACAATCAGTTCCAGCGCGCGCTCACCGGAGAAAGCGGGAATCGCGCCGGCCTCCACCGGAGCGGCCGCGAGCACCGTCCCGCCCGCCAGCAGGAACAACGTCACCGGAAGTGCCCGGAGCCGAAAGGGCCGGAGCCCCAACCCGATCCGACTAGAAGACAAAGGTGGCCTCCACTCCCAGCCCGAGCGTCGTGCCGGTCTGACCGGTGGCGATATTGCTCGTGTGGGCGAACTTGAAACGGAGCGCCCCGCTGAGGTTCCGCGAAATCTGGTAGGAAAAGCGGGGATCCACGCTGATCCGCTTGGTTCCGGTCGGCGCCGTGGCGGCCGACCCGGGATTGCTGCGGTCGGTGCGGTCGGAAGTGTAGGAAAGGTCGACGTCCATGCTGACATTCTGGCTGGCGCCCGGCTTGTAGAGGCCCAGTTTCGCCAGGAACTTCTCGGCCCGGAACTGATGCCGCACCTGGAGTCCGTACCGGCTCTGCGTGGTCTTGGTCGTGACGCCGTTGCCCTTGACGTCGTCCCACTTCAGGTTCGCGTTGAGATTCGCTGTCAGGCCGCTCGGGAAGGTGAACGACCAGCGCGGCTGCAGGGCCGTCGTCAACGTCGGGTTGTAGACGGTGGCCGTGAAGTTGTTGACGATAAGTCCATGCTTGTAGCCGACGTTGATGCTCGACGCGCGGAACCAACCTTCGCCTTCCTTGCGGCCGCCACCCAGAACGCGCCACTTCTCGATGCCCGTCAACGATACCTGGACGTCCGGCCAGTCCTCACGACGGCTGCGCGACTCAGAGCCCACCTGCTCACGCCAGGAGTCGGACTTCGAGTACTTGAGATCCAGCGAGATCTGGCGCGTCAGCTTCGACGTGGTCGACAACGAAATCGATTCCTGACGATCCAGGGAACTGGCCGAATAGCGGGACGGGTCGGAGTCGATGTCGCTCGTGAAGCCGGCCTGGTACCAGAATGAAGCTGTATCCAGCAGGCGCGCATAGCTGCTCTGGGTGCGGGTGGTCATCGTCAGCTTCAGCGGCGTCGTGTTGCGCAGGACCGAAATGAACGGCTCGAACAACGTCCGAGGCCCGAAGCCTGGACCACCTTCGGCCGCGGGTTCGACGCTGGCAGGGGGCGCCACACCCAGGCGCTGCTGCTCTTCCAGTTCCAGCGCCAGGCGCTCCTCGGCCGCCTCGAGCAGCCGCTCATCTTCACGGCGCTGCCGTTCCTCGGGCGTCAGGAGTTCACCGTCGTCCGACGGCGTCGGCAGATCCGGCGGGACGATGGTCCCGGTCCCGGTGCTGTCGACGGGGGCAGGCGCCGGGCCGCCGGCGGGAGGCGTCACCGGCGTATCTCCCGGCTGACGCCGGGCATCGCGCCCCTCGAGTCGCCTCTGGGAAGCCAGCAACTGCTCCCGCTGTCCCGCGCTGTACTGGCGTTCAGGGAAGACGGCCTTCACCATCTCGCCGATCGGCAGCCCCAGACGCAGATCCCAGCTCGCCGAATTGCTGATGCTCCGGATGTTCTCCGGGTCGCCTGATTGCCTGAGAGCCGGGTCGTGCACGTCACCGAACCCGCCGCTGTACTGGAGCGAAGGGTTTATCCGGTCCAGCCCGCGCAGGGCCAACCGCACCGGCGCGAAGATCATGCCGGCGGGAATCTTCGCACCCTTGGGCGTCGAGAACGTGATGCGCAGATCGTAGGTTCGCCGGTTCTCCTGCCCGATGTTCACGCCGCCGACGTACTTCTCCCGCAGCAGATCGCGGTCCGACGTGGCGCCGAACGCCATGTCCATCACCGGCAACGGAGCATAGTCGAACGCCCCCGTCAGCTTGCCGATCCTCTTGCGATCCACCGGCCGCGCCGTCACGAGGCCGGATTCGGCGATCGTCGTCAGGGCGCCTTCGGTCGAACTGAAGCTGGCTCCGAGCGCGATCTTTCGAGGGACGAGCGACAGGCTCCGGACCAGCGGGATCCGCCCGATGATCGGGTAGGAGGCCAGCTTGTAGGCGCCGGCGATGCGCAGGTCGTAGTTCAGGCCGCCCTGCAGGCTCTTGCTTCGGCTTCGCTGGAGTGGTCCCTGGGTCGATTCCTGGGAGCCGTTCAATTGCACGGACCACGGATCGACGAGGTAACGCAAGAGTACGGCCTTGGCCGGCGTGTGATTGAGGCGCGCCGAGAACTGCTCACGGGTGGCCACGGTCGACATTTCGCCGAGCATGTCCGGGTCGATGATCTCGATGTCGCTGTTGGTGACGTATTTCGGCCGGTCGATCGTCTGCCGGCGGCTGCCGCTCACCGGCAGGCGGAAACCGGCCAGTGGCACGAAATCCTCGATGTTCAGGCTGTTCTGGACGCTCCACTCCTCGTGGTCGATGCCGCTCCCTGCACGCTTGTCCAGACCGTGGAATTCGTCGTCGTTGTGCTTCCAGTCGAAGTCCACCTTGAACACGTCCGCCATGTTCAGGCGCAGACCGGCTCGTTGGGCCATGCCGAAGTCGCGTTTGACGCCTTCCAGACGCACATCGTTGATGTAGAGATAGCCTGTCGCCGGCTCCGTCAGCGCATTGTTGGCCACGCCCAGATAGTAGCGACGCACGCGGCGCAGATCCGGTCGTCCGACCACGCGCACCCTGTACTCGTCGCCCGTATCCAGATCGTTGATCGTGGCACGCACGCTGCCGTCGTCGGCCAGTTCCCCGTTCTTCACGTTCGACAACTCAGCCAGTCCGACCGACATGCGGTGCCAGCCCACCTTGGCGTCGCCCTCGCTGAACCGGTAGGCGACTTCGTAGTAGTTCAGCGAATCGGCGCCGACCCGGAACAGGAGATCCAGGTCTGCCGTGTCGTGCGACGGGTTGAACCAGTACCAGGACATGTTCCGATATCCCGTATAGTCGTCGCCGCGGGGGGAAACCTGCTTGCTGACGCGCAGCAGATGCCCGCGCTCGAGGTCCTGGAAGTTCAGGACCAGCGACTGTTCCTTGTCCGGGATGTTGTTCTCGATGTGCACGGCGAAGGGCGGCGCATAGTCGGGGTTCTCCTTGTTGTTGACTTCGCCCAGGAAGAAAGCCTCGTCCGGCAGGCGTTCGCCCGGACTCAGAAGCTGCTCGCCCTCGGCGCGGCGGACGCCCTCGCGCTCCCAGCGACTGCCGAGGAAACGCAGTTCTGAGAGCTGCAGATGGACCGTCGAGGGAGCGCCCGTCGCCTCGTTCTCGTACCAGATGCGCGCATGGGTGACGGCCTTGATGTTGGCCGAACCGCCGGCCGACACCGAGTCGACGGCCGCGAGGGGGATGCGGTACTTGCGCCAGGCAATCCTGCCGTCGACCAGATCCTGGACGTTGTCATAGTCATACACGACATCCACCAGCGGCGTGGTTTCCTTCAGGTCGATCGTGACCGTGAAGTAGCCGTCGATCTGGTCGAGCCGACCGTTCGCGTTCAGGTCCTCGGTGTCCTCGCGGTTGTTGCGCGCCGTCTTGTTGATGCGGGGGAAAGGAGAGTCCCCCTCGTACTCGAGATCGGCCTTGTAGTGGTTCGATTCCGAGTCGTCGCCTTCCAGGCCGATGTCCTCGTCGTAGATCCAGACGCCGTCCGGCGTGCCGCTGAGGATCCCGTCCTCCTGCTCGAACCTTCCGATCGTCAAGTCGCCCACAGCGTCCTCTGGCCAGAAGCCGTCCTCGTTGATGTAGCCGAAATCGATATGGAGCCGGCCCGAACGGAGATCAGCCTCCGGCACCCGATCGTTGACCCAGACCTCGACGAACTGCGATTTCGACAGGTCCAGACCGGTGCGACTGATGCCCCGCATGATGCCGCCCCAGTTCTCGGGGGACCACAAGCCGTCGGTGCGCAGGTACAGATCCATGGCCGTCTGCGTCTCGTCGCGTTCCTGGTTGACCAGATCGGGGTTCAGATAACGCCTCAGCACGCGGTCGTTCGGCAGGAACCACCGCAGTGTCTCGACGCGGTTCTGCGGCGAAAAAGCGCGGGAATCCGGGTTGTTCAGCAGATAGCCCTCGCCGAGTTTCGGCGCGCTCGCCCACGACCAGCCCAGCCGGTTCAGTGTGACCATGTCCGAGGCGTCGACGCCCTCGAAGTCCTCCAGGTAGACCTGGCCCTTGGTGTTGGGGTTCGGAAGGCTGAGCGCCAGTTCGCCCGAGAACTGGACCGAACTCTCGCGCTCGGAGTCGTTGCGGCTGAGAAAGTTGGCCACCTTGGTCAGGAACGTCGGCTTGAAGGTGTGCTGCAGGTTCATGTTGCCGACCAGGTTCTTGCTCGGCTCCTCTCCCAGCTTGGCCTTTTCGCCGACGATCGACTCGCTCTGGTACAGCCAGGTCGTGGCCAGTTTGCTGTCGCGCCCCAGGTCGTAGCCCAGGCTGAATCCCGTCAGGCTGGTGTTGCCGCCGCCCAGGAACGGGGCGTACTGGTAATCGACGGCGATCTTGCTGTCGGCGGTCAGGTTCGCCGCTTCGCCCTTGAGCTGGATCTCGCCGAAGGTGTAGTCGATCTCGTAGTCCACGTCCCGGGCGAGCGTCCGGCCGTCGAGGGTGACGACTTCCGAACCCTCCTCGATGTTCGAGGCGCCCAGGTTGAAGTTGCTGCTGGCGGCGGCGTGCCTGGCGACGATGCGGAAGCGCGCGTACTGCGCGTACTCGCTCGGCAGCACCTTCGGGTCGTAGAGTTTCGGGGCGAGATTCCCGGCCAGGAACGAATTGTCCCAGACGAAGGCGGTGGTGTCCGCGTAGGCTACGTACTGGGCCTGTTCGCCGTTGAACGGCTGCGGGAAGTCGAGCGGGAATTTCAGCAACCCCTTGGTGAGATCGAACAGCAGTTCGTCGTCGGCGTCGACCAGGCCGTCGGGCCGGTTGCCGCCCTGGGCGCTGCGGCGGTCGAGCCCGAAGATCCGGACATAGACGAGTCCGCTGTCGTCCTGCGCCGGCTGCAGCGAGTTGTCGATGCGCTCGATTCTCAGCTCGAACGTCGTCGGGTCGATGTTGGCGCCACCGAGGGAGTAGATGTTCCGCAGCACGTATTTGAACACGTGCGAATGCGTCCTCGTGGAGACGGCCTTCAGGAGCTTCATCCGGTAGAACTTCCCGTCCACCCCCGGCAGGTCCTGCACGGGGGTGGGATCCACATCGGGATTGTCGCCGACCGTGCCCACCGCCTCTCCCGCCGCGTTCTCCACGGTGTAGACGACCGCCAGGACGTCGGAGTCATCCATGCGGGTGCGCATGTCGATGGCGACGAGGCCGCCGGCGGAGTCCAGGATCGGATCGAACGAAGTGACTTCGCGCCAGCGCGGGCCGTAGTCGTGCGGCTCCGTGAAATCCATGCCGCCCGCGTTCCAGGCGCGGTAGCCGAGCGAGTCGACGTACACCGCCACGTTCGCGATGTCACCGGGCTGGAACTGGCCCGAGGGCATGATCTGGAAGATCTTCACCGAACTGTACCGGATGCGCTCGCCCGGAACCCGGCCGGACAGTTCATCGTTCGGCAGGTCCAGCTGGAAGAAACGGTTGTTCAGGTAGTCCGACGACAGGATGATGTTGTCGGAAACCTGACCGCCCTTCGCGTTGAACGATTTGGAACTGGACTCGGCCTTCTGCTTGGAGGCCACGACCGTGAAGTCGGCGCGCCCGACCTGGCCGGTCACCTTGATGCCGAACAGACCGGACTTGTTCGAACTGTAGCCCAGCAGCTGGCTGCCGGGGAGGGTCAGGCCGACGTCGCCGGTCTCGATCGTCTTGATGATCTCGTCCTCGAGACCCCGGTACATCAGCTTGATCTTGGTCGCCTCGGGACCCAGCTGCTCGCTGTTGTGGTCCACCTCGAGGATGATCTTCTCGCCGATCGTGCCCGACAGGTTGATCTGCAGCTGCTGCTCCATGTCCAGGGTCGGGAACAGCGACTGGCTCGAAACGCGCTCGTTGGCGATGAAGGGCTTGTTCACCGTGCTCTCGCCGCTGAGGGCGATGTGCTCGCGGCCGGTGATCTTGATGCGGGTCTTCTCGCCCTTGCCGATGATCTTTTCCAGGGTCCGCGGCAGCTTTACCGGGATCGTCAGGTTGATCAGGCTCGTTTCCTGCGTCTTCTTGCCGCCGCCGGTCAGGTCCAGCGCGTCGGTCCTGGTCAGCACCGCACCCACCGCATGGCGCCGGGCCATGGCCACGTCGATTTCGTCGACGAAGAGCTCGACCGAAGGGTCGCCCAGCGGACGCGGCGGGTACCAGGTGAAGCCCCCCGGCAACGGTTCGGCATTCGTCAGCAGGATGAAGAATTTCGGGTGCGAGATCTCCGTCACCACGCGCAGGGGACCGTTGTACTCCAGCAGCTTCTCGCGGCGCTCGAGATCGACGTTCGCCCGCTGATCCCACTGGCGGCGCAACGTGGTCGACAGGTCCGGGCGCCGGCCCGGCATGCGCAGCGGGTCCACGCCCTGGCGCAGGAGCCGCTCGCGCATGACGAGCCTGTCCGCCCCCAACAGGCGCGGGTCGGACGTGGTTTTCAGCAGCGGATCAAGACCGTACAGGGGCGGCCCATAAGCAGGGTCGGCGGCGGCTGGCAGCGCCGCGCCGCCGAGCAGGAGCGCCAGGAGGACGGATCGGATGACGGCACGAAAACCCACGGCGGGGAACCTCCCCTGCCGGCACGGGTTTCCGGGCCTGCCATACGACCGGGACAAAACGGGGAAACTCCTTGCTGGGGCGGGGCTGGCCGCCGAAATACTGCTGGTCCGGACGGCATTCGTCTACGAAAATGGTCAGGTTGTGCCCGGTTGGCGTCCAGCGCGCCGAATCCGGCTCGGGCGGCCAGCCGCCGCGCCCGGGTCCGCCGCCGTTCAGGAACCTGATCGCCCGGCCCCGGCAACGGTTCCGACCAACGGGCCGACTACGCGCGCACGGCGCCATCCGGGCGTGGCCCGTTCAAACCCGAAAGCCTCTAATGCACTTGATTAACAGGCACTTGCTGACCGCGACCGCGGGACCATTCCTCTTCGGCTGGTTCGTCATCACGTTCCTGCTGATGATAGATGTGCTGTTCCGGTACGTCGATCTGTTTGTCAGCAAGGGGGTCCCGTTCGTCCTGGCTACGCGTGTCCTGCTCCTGAGCCTGGGGCACACATTTGCATTATCCGTACCAATGGCGGTGCTGGTCGGGGTCCTGATGGGAGTCGGGCAACTCGCGGCCGATCATGAAATTACGGCAATGAAGGCCAGCGGCCTGAGCCTGTGGGCGCTGGCCCGCCCCCTGTTCGTGGCGGCCGCCCTGATCGCTGTCACGCAGACCGCCTACAACCACTACGTCTACCCGCGGTCGAACCATACGCTGGTGAATCTGCTGCAGGATATCGGGCGACAGAAACCGATGCTGGAGATCCGCGAGCAGCAGTTCACCGACCTTACCGACCGCCTGACCATCTTCGTGCGCACCAAGGACGACCTTACCGGTGTCATCGGCGACGTTTCCATTTTCGAGAAGGCGCAGCCCGGCGACGCGTCGCCCCGCTTGACCATCGCCGAACGCGGCCGCATCGTGCCGGACCACACCAACAACCTGCTGCGGATCGAACTCGAAGACGGCGAGATCCACGAGGTGCCCGATCCCGAGGACCCGGACACCTACCAATTGACCCGGTTCCGGCAACACAACATGGTGCTTGAGAACATGGAGCAGGACTTCCAGGTCTCTGAAAGGTCCGCGCGCGGGGACCGTGAGATGGATCTCAAGGAGTTGGGAGCCGCCGCCGCCGTCGAACGCGGACACCAGGCCGACGTGCGGAGCCGCGTGCGTGAACTGTCAGCCACGGTCCTGGACGGCCAGTGGCGCGTCCTGGATCCGACCGGAAGGGGCGAGATCGTGGACAGCGCCACCGGCTCGGACCGTTCCCGCGTCGAGGTGGCGGACAGTTTCTTCCGCTCGACGCGCCAGCTCGTCGAACGCGCGCTGGAGCAGGATCGCTACCAGTCCAGGCTGCTGGAGAGCTACCGCGTCAAGGAGAACAAGTACCGCGTGGAGTACCAGAAGAAGTTCGCCATCCCTGTGGCCTGCATCGTGTTCGTGCTCCTGGGCGTGCCGATGGCGGTGGCCGGCTCCCGCAGCGGCCGCGGCATCAGCGTGAGTCTGGCGCTGGCCGTCTACCTGATCTACTACGCGTTCCTCATGGGCGGAGAAAAGCTGGCCGATCGCGGGCGGCTGGACCCGGTGGTCGCGATGTGGGCCGCCAACGTGGTTCTGACGGCGATCGGCATCCCGTTGTTCGCGCGCACCGTGCGCGAAGGCAGCCTGCCCGACCTGTCGAGCTTCTTCAAGCGGCGCGGCGCGCGCGCGTCGGCTCCGACCGGGGCGGCGTGATGACCATCATCCACCGGCTGCTGCTGCGGACGTTTCTGCGCTATCTCCTCTACGCGCTGGTGGGCGCGCTCATCCTGTTCACGCTGGTGGACCTGCTCGAGCACATGGGGAGTCTGGTCGACAACAATGCCACCACCGACGAAGTCCTGCGCTACTACCTGTACAAGGCTGCCTGGATCATCGATATCGTGCTGCCGATCGCCATGCTCATGGCGACACTGTTTTCGGTGGGCCAGATGGCGCGCTACCTGGAGCTGACGGCCCTGTTCGCCGCCGGTTGGTCGCTGCTGAAGGTGACCCGTCCCCTGGTCGTCCTGGCGGTCGTCGTCTCGCTGCTGTCGTTGTCCTGGCGCGAATTCGTCCTGCCGAAGGCGAACATCAACCGCGAGCGCGTCTGGGAAGTCGACATCCACGGGCGTCCCGAGACGATCCGCCCCACGCAGAACATCGCCCTGACCGGGCCGGACGGACGCCTGTACTACGCCCGCCGGTACGACCCGGCCACCAGCCAGTTGACGGGACTGAAGATCGTCTCGCGGCAGGGTTCACGCGTGACCGAACGCGTGGACGCGGCGAGAGCCGAATGGGACGGCTCCCACTGGACCCTGATCGACGGCACCCGGCGCGTCTTCGACGACGAGGCCGAGCGGCTGACCACATTCGAGCGGCTGACCGCCGAGGACCTGACGATCGAACCGCGCGGCTTCGAACGGGACCGTGTGGCCCAGGAGGACATGAACATCCGGCAACTGCGGGAGCACGTTGCGCTGGTGCGGCAGACCGGCGGGGATCCGCGTTCGGCCGAAGTGGACCTGCAGTTCAATCTGGCCTTCCCGCTGGTCAACCTCATCGTGGTCCTGATGGGCCTGGTCCTGGCTTCGGGACCCCGCAAGACAACCGTCGCCTCCGGATTCGGTCTGACCATCGCGGTCAGTTTCGGCTACTACCTGTTCATGAACTTCGGGCGGGCGCTCGGACATGCGGGCGCGGTGCCGCCGGTACCGGCCGCCTGGTCCGGCAACGTGTTCTACGGCCTGATCTTCGCCGGCCTGTTCATCCGGGCCCGGCGCTGACCCCGTCCGCCGGTGATTTGGCTGGACTCCTTGCCCGCGCCGTCCTAGCTTGGTAAATTGAAGTGCCTTCTTTAGGTGTGTTGAAATGACCAGGCGGATCGGTCCCGGGACGGGGTTTTCGGGACCGCTGATCGGCACCCCCCCACGCGACCCCACAGGGAGAGCAGACAAGCTCATGAAACGCGTTACCATCCTCCTGGCGATCTGCCTCGCCACCGTCCTGATGGTCCTGGCGGCCGCAGGCTGCAAGGAAGACAGCAAGCCCCGGATCACCCGCATGAATGTCAGCCCGGCCTGCGGCGTGGTCCCGGTCGAGGTGATCGCCACCGCCTACGTGTCGGGCGGCGACGAATCCGGAGATCCCCTCGGCGGCAACAACAACCTGGAAATGGCCTGGAACTTCGGCGACGGCGGCACCGGGGGCACCTCGGTCGCCTACCACACCTACAATGTGGCCGGGGAGTATAACGTCGTGGTGACGGCGACCGATCCCGCCGGCGAGACGGCCAGCGCCACGGTCCCGGTGACCGTCCTGCCGGACAGCCTGGTGCTCGACATCAGCACCAACTTCCCCGGCGGCACGCTGACGACCGCCGACACGGTCGAATTCGACGTGGTCGCGACCTCCTGCGACGTCAACTACCCCGCTGTCCAGGGCGACGCCGTCAAACTGACCTTCCGCTGGGATATGAACGACCCCACGAACCGGGTCACCAGCAATCCCACTCCCGCCTTCCGGTTCGCGACCGCGGGCGAATACGACGTCGAACTGACGGTCACCTACGCTGCGTGGGCCGTGACCCGCCGCGAAACGGTGCACCTGATCGTGACCGCGCCTCCCGGTGGCGCGCAGGACTAGGTGCGAACGGTCGGTTCCCCCGGAAACGGCCTGGACGGAAAATCGAGCGGCGGGACTCTCCGGGAGTCCCGCCGCTTCTTCGTGTCATTCGGCTTCAAGCCCCGCCCGCGGGCAGGGTCAGCGGATCGCCGCCTTCAGCTTCTCGACCAGGTCACGCCGCTCCCAGGTGAAGTCCTGGTCCGCGCGACCGAAGTGGCCGTAGGCCGCCGTCGGCAGGAACACCGGCCGGCGCAGATCCAGGCGCGTGATGATGCCCTTGGGCGTCATGTCGGCGACCTCGCGGATCGCCGCGACAATTTTCGGTTCGGCCACCTTGGCGGTGCCGAAGCAATCGACGTTGATCGACACGGGCTCGGCCACGCCGATGGCGTACGCCACCTGCACCTGGCAACGGTCGGCCAGTCCGGCCGCCACGACGTTGACCGCCAGATGGCGCGCGGCATAGGCGCCGGAACGGTCGACCTTCGTGGGATCCTTGCCGCTGAAGGCGCCGCCGCCATGGCAGGCGCTGCCGCCGTAGGTGTCGACGATGATCTTGCGGCCGGTCAGGCCGCAGTCGCCCTGGGGACCGCCGACGACGAAACGACCAGTCGGATTGATGTGTTTCTTGTAGCCCGAGTGATCGACCTTGAACTCCGTGAGCACGGGTTCGATCACATGGGCGGCGATGGCCGCCTGCAGGTCGGCCAGTTCGATTTCCGGGGCGTGCTGGGTCGAGACGACCACGGTTTCGACCTTCACCGGACGGCCGTCCTCGTACAGGCAGGTCACCTGGGTCTTGCCGTCGGGCCGGGCCCAGGGCAGCGTCCCGTTCTTGCGCATGACGGACAGGCGCTGGGCCATGCGGTGCGCGAGGGTGATCGGGAGCGGCATCAGCACGTCGGTCTCGCGGCAGGCGTAGCCGAACATCAGACCCTGGTCGCCGGCGCCGCCCGTGTCCACACCCATCGCGATGTCCGGCGACTGCTTGTCGATCGACACCAGGACCGCGCAGGAATCGGCGTCGAAACCCGTGGCCGACGAGGTGTAGCCGATGCGGCGGATGGTGTCGCGCACCAGGCTCGGGATGTCGACGTAGGTGGACGTCGTGATTTCGCCGGCCAGGCAGGCCATGCCGGTGGTGACCAGTGTCTCGCAGGCGATGCGACCGGTCGGATCGTTGGCCAGGATGGCGTCCACGACCGCGTCGGAGATCTGGTCGGCCACCTTGTCCGGGTGACCTTCGGTCACGGACTCGCTCGTGAACAGGTACTGATTGCTCATGTCGACGATCCTTCCCCTCGTGTCCAGGCCGTCCCGCCGGCGGCCGCCGTCATCAAATGCTTTTCGCCCTTGCGAGCGCTTCCTTGAGCCTGACGATCCGCTCCACCGGGACCGGGTCGACACCCTTCACGGCCGCCAGATGGCAGCTCAGATAATCACCGTACTGCACCAGCGACATGACCCGCGTCAGGGCATCGGCTCCGCCGCCCCGCAGTTCGACCACACGGGCGAACTGGTCCGCCAGCAGATCGCGGGTCAACCCCACACGCACGGATGTCCGCGGGTGCTCGTCGGCCGCACGCAGGATCAGCAGGACGAACCGGTCACGGTCCGCCTGATCCAGGCACCAGCCGACCAGGTCGTTGTGGTCCAGTTCCGGGAAAGCCGCCAACAGGGCCGGCACCTTGCTGTTCTCGTTCAACTGAGCGCGCAGGCGCAGTCCGGCGGCGTGGCTTTCGCCTCCGCAAGTGTAGATCACCGGCACGCGGCCCGCCAGTTCGCGGGCGAGCGACTCGACCGCGGGATTGCCGTCCGGGTCCGGTTCGGCCGGGTCCGCTCCCGGCCCCCACGGCCGGCAGCGCACAGCATGGGTACGCTCCAGCGCCGAAGCCGCGCTGGCGACCGCGACATCGCCAGCCGCCACCAGGCCGAGACGCCCCAGCACGCGCACCAGCGCACCCAGTCCGAAGCCCAGACTGGCCCGGGGCGGCAGGCCGCCGGGCAGCCGGACGACCGGCACACCGTCGGCGCCCGCGCGGCCGTCCAGCTCACCGCCGCTGGCGATGGCCAGACGCGAACAGCCCCGGGCCGTCGCCGCCGCGTAGGCCGTCAGGGTCTCCTCTGTGTTCCCGGAATAGCTGGCGGCGATGACCAGGTCGCCCGCCGTCACCCAGTGGGGAAGCTCATAATCGCGCCAGACGGTGAGGGAAACCGTTCCACCTGCGAGCAGCGGCTGCACCAGGTCGCCGGCGATGGCCGACCCACCCATGCCGCACAGGACCACCCGCCGGATGTCCGGCAGGGGGCCGACCTCCGCCAGACCTGACAGACCGGCGCTGGCCCGCAACTGGTCCGGCAGCGCCGCGACCAGCCGGAACATCTCACCGCTGCCGCCTTCGGGCCAAGTGCTCATCCGTTCACTCCCTCGGTAGCCCTCTCGCGCTTGCGAGTGGCGATGTAATCGGCCAGCCAGGCGTCGGCCTCGTCCGCGGTGGACGTTGTCAGCAGGTGCTCGACGACGGCGCAGGCCTCAGTATAGGGCGTCCAGCGGATGACCTGCTTGATCTTCGGCAGCGCCGCCCCATGCGTGCTGATCTCGTCCAGGCCCAGCCCGAACAGGACTTCGGCAAGACGGGTCTCCGCGCTCATCTCGCCGCACAGCCCGACCCAGATGCCCTGCTCGTGGGCCGCCTCGACCGTCCGACGCAGGGACCGCAGCACGGCCGGGTGCAGCGGTCGGTAGAGATAGGACACGCGGCTGTTGCCGCGGTCCATCGCCAGCGTGTACTGGATCAGATCGTTGGTGCCGATGCTGAAGAAGTCGCACTCACGGGCCAGAAGATCGGCCGCCAGGACAGCCGACGGCGTTTCGATCATGATACCCACCGGCAGATCCGGCGTGTGCGGCTGGCCTTCGGCCGTCAACTCAGCCACCGCTTCGGCGCAGACTTCGCGCGCCTGGCGGAGTTCGTCGAGGCCGGTGATCATCGGGAACATCAGCTTGGCCTGTCCGGCGACCGCGGCACGGTAGATGGCCTTGATCTGGGTCTTGAACAGGGCCCGGTTGGCCAGCGAGAAACGGATCCCGCGCCAGCCGAGGAACGGGTTGTATTCGCGCTTGGCGCCGAGATAATCGGAGACTTTGTCCCCACCCACGTCCAGCGTGCGGAAGATGACGGGGCGGCCGCCCATCCTGCGGACGATCTCGGTGTAGACCCGGACCTGATCGTCCTCGGTGGGGATCGTCCCGTGCTGGAAGAACAGGTACTCGGTGCGGAGCAGGCCGATGCCTTCGGCGCCGCGGGCAAGAGCCTCTTCGACCTCGATCGGCAGCTCGATGTTCGCCATCATCTTCATGCGGCGGCCATCGGGCGAGATCGCGGGCAGGTCGCGCAGGTAGGCGAGTTTCTCGTTGACGACCACCTGCTGCCGCGTCAGAAGGCCGATGCGCTGCAGGGTTTCCTCGTCCGGTTCGACCTGCACCTGACCGCCCGTGCCGTCGACCGCCACCATCTGGCCCGGCGCCAGCGCGGCCGCCGCGCCGCGCAGGCCGACCACCGCCGGCACTCCGAGCGAACGCGCGAGGATCGCGACGTGGCTGGTGTTGCCGCCTTCGTCCATGACGAATCCCAGGACGTTGTAGCGGCCCAGCGCGGCAGTGTCCGAAGGAGTCAGGTTGCGGGAAGCGATGATGCTGGGCACCGACGGCGGCACGGGACCGGCCACCGCGCCGTCGGTGAAGCCGCGCAGGACACGCTGCTCGACGTCACGAAGGTCGTTGACCCGTTCGCGGAATGTGGCGTCCTCGATTTCCAGGAACCGGCCGGCCAGGTCGCCGACCGTCCGGGCGAAGGCGGCTTCGGCGTTGATCCGCTCGAGACGGATCGCCGCGAGCGTCGCGTCCCAGATCATCTCGTCTTCGAGCATCAGCAGCTGGCTGGAGAGGATGGCGCCCTCTTCGGCTCCGAGTTCGCTGCTCATCCGATCGCTCAGTTCGCGGATCTGTTCGCGCGCGCGGTCGACCGCGACGCGGAAGCGTTCGATCTCGACCGGGACGTCCTTGACCGCGACCGCGCGGCGGCGGGGCACGATGGTGGCCAGTCGGATGGTATGAATGGGGCCGAGCGCATAGCCGGGCGAAGCGCCGATACCCGTGAGGGTCCGCACCTCAGCTCTCCGACTCGGGCAGTGCCAGACCGACTTCGATCAGGTGCTTCAGGGCCGCCAGGGCGGCGTCCTCGTCCGCCCCCTGCGCTTCGACCTGCACCAGCGTCCCGAACTCGGCGGCCAGGCTGGCCAGCCCCATGATGCTCTTGGCGTTGGCTACACGACCCTCGTAGCGGATGGTCACCTCGGAGGCAAACGACTTCGTCAGCTTGACAATGCGTCCAGCTGCACGCAAATGGAATCCGACCGGATCGGACACTCGTGCCGTCGCCGACTTCAAGGTTCGCGCTTTCTGTGATCGTGGAGATTCAAGGTCAGGTCCAGCATATTAACTCCCCTTCGTCCCGAGCGCAAAGGTCAGGACCACGCCCAGGACCGCTGCCGCCAGGATGATGAACTCGCCGGCCCAGCGCCGCCGCAGCAGCGTCGGCAGGACCATGATTCCGCCCAGGACCAACAGACTTATCCAGGTCGTCACGCCCGTCCGCGGCGCATGGTCCCAGCCTGCCTTGAGAAACCAGCCGGCCAGCACGCCGGCCAGCACCAGCGTGGCGCGCTTGGCGCCGCCGATCGCCCGGTGCCAGCGCGCGTCACCCAGCAGGTTCACGATGTCGTAGCCCGCGGCATAACCCCGGCCGATCGCCTGCCAGCGCCAGACCAGCTGACCGACGATGACGAGCAGCGCCAGTGACCCCAGCGCCACGATCCCCGCCCCGCCGGCGGCCAGTGCGAGCACGCAGCCCAGCAGCGCCACGGCCGGCCTGAGGCCCAGCCAGAACAACTGATCGCCGAGCGAAGCCAGCGCCCGCGCCAGGGAATCGCGGAACGTCTGGGCCTGCCCGCGGGGCAGCCCCCCGGCACCATCGCGTTCCTGCTCGAGCCGCAGGAGCCCACCCATCACGTAGCCGGCCAGATACGGGTTCGTGTTGAAGAACTCGAAATAGCGGCGGCAGAACAGGCGGTCGCGCTCGGCATCGCGCGTTCGGCGCCGCAACCACGGCAGCAGGCAGAACAGCAGGCCGAGATTCTGCATGCGTTGGTGGTTCCACGAAGCCTGCAGCACCAGCGAACGCACGTACACCGACCAGCGCACCCACCGCGGGAGGCCGGCCGTCGGACTCCCGGCTCCGGGCTGGAACGGAGCGCTCACGCGGCTACCCCCAGCAACCAGCCCGCCGCTACGCCGACGGTCACCCAGCGCCAGTGCGGGGACAGGCCGTAGCGTTCGAAAACCGCGCCGAGACCCAACGCCCCCGCCAGCCACGGCAGCCAGGACAGGGCCGGGGAGAGGCCCGCCGGCATGGCGTCGTACACCGGCACCCAGAGGCCCGCCACGGCCAGGGTGCCGGCGGCACCGAAAACGGCGCCACGCAGCACGGTCGCCAGCACGCACCGCAGGTGTATCCGCTCCAGGCGCCCCAACCGGCCATCGCGCAGCGTGCGGCGGCCCTGCAGCATCCACACCAGATGCAGCCGACGCTCGGCCTGGATCAGGGGGTGCCCGCACAGACTGATCAGAGCCGCCCCCAGGAGCAGCCACCCGGTCAGGGCCGGGTCCCCGGATCCGGCGCCCAGAACCGCCGGGAGGCGACCGGACAGCACCGCGCCCCCGACCCCGGCGACAGCCGCGCCGGAGGCATCCCCGGTCACCGTCTGTCCCACGGGCAGGTTCATGGTCAGCGCCAACTGCAGAGGCAGCCCCACGGCCAATCCGGCCATCGGCGAGCCGCAGACCAGACCGGCCAGGAGCGCCGCCGGCAGCGGCTGACTGAGCCAGGTCTGGGCCCCCGACGTCTCGTCCAGGGCCAGGCAGCCGGCCAGGAGCGCCAGCCAGCCGACCAGGCCCCACTCCGCGTTCCCCGGCGCGAACGCCAATTCCGGCAGCATCACAGGCGTGACTCCATGTCCTCGACCTGATCCAGGCCCACGGCGTGTTCGCGGCCGCCGGGAACCTGCTGCGCCACCAGGGACAGTCCGGCCGACAGCATCCGCCGCATGGCGTCCAGATCCCCCCGATCGACGAAGACGAAAGGCAGCATCTCCACCTTTCCGGCGCCGAAATGCATGCCGCCGATGTTGACCGCCGGCAGCGGCGCCCCCAGATGGGCCAGATCGCTCATTTCGGCGGCAGATCCGGTCAGCACGATGACCCGCTCGGCTGCCGTTTCCGGAGCTTTCAGAGCCGCCGCGGCGCGCGCCAGCGAAACCACCGACACCGCGATGGCCGGAGGCACGGAACTGGCGTAGACGCGGCTTTGCCAGGGGTCGGCGGCAATCGCGTTGCTGGCCAGGATGATCCGGTCCGGACGCAATCGTTCGCTCCAGCCGACGGTGACCTGGCCGTGGATCAGACGATCGTCGACGCGGGCCAGAACCACCGGCATCAGCGGCCCCCGACCAGCGTGATGGCCTCGCGCCCCTTGCGCACCAGACGACCGACCAGTTCGGCGAACTCGTCGTTCTCGCGCCATGTGAGGAAGCCCAGCAGCATCGCCAGATTGACCCCGCTCAGAATGGCGCGGTCGGGCTCGTGGCCGCAGGCCAACTGAGCCGCGGTGGCGCAACTGCCGCCGTAATCGTCGACGAAGATCACCGCGCCGGTGGCCCCGCCCGCGGCCCCTTCAGCCAGCCAGGCGGAAATTTCCGCACGCAGGTCGGCCAGCGACTTGCCGCTGTTGCTCAGCGCCGACAGGCCTTCGACCGGACCCAGGATGAGGCCGGTGACCCGCACCAGTTCCGCGCCGATGTTCCCGTGCGTGATGACCAGAGCCCGGATCATTCCGCCGCCCTTCCCGCAGCCCGCGTCACTCGCGGTCCTGCTCGAGGTAGTCGCGCAGCCGCGTGCTCGAACGCATGGATTCCAGAATCCGCTCGTTGAGCACCTGGGCCGCGTCGTAGCCGTAGATCTTGAGCATGAAATTCAGGGCGATCACTTCCGAGATCACCGTGATGTTCTTGCCGGGGAACAGGGGCACCGCGACCTGCGGGATCCGCACGCCCAGGATCTCCGTGGTGCGGTTCTCGAGGCCCATACGCTCGTAATCGGCGGCGTCGTCCCACTCCTGGAGCTGTACCTCGAGTTCGACGCGCTTCTGCATGCGGATGGCGCGGATGCCGAAGATCGCCTGGACGTCGATGACGCCCACGCCGCGGATCTCCAGATGGTGCCGCAGGACCTCGCGGTGGCCGCCGATCAGGACATCCTCGGTCGAGCGCCGTATTTCGACGATGTCGTCGGCCACCAGACGGTGGCCGCGCTCGATCAGATCCAGCGCGCATTCGCTCTTGCCGATGCCGCTGCGCCCGGTGAACAGCAACCCCACGCCGTAGACGTCGACCAGGGTTCCGTGCACCTCGGTGCGCGGCGCGAATCGGCGCTCCAGGTGGTGCGACAGTTCGGTCATGAACTCGACGGCGGGCAGGGCTGTGCGCAGAAGAGGGAAATCACGCTCGCGAGCCAGCGCCAGCACGCCTTCGGGAACGGACTGGTCCATGGCGATGATGATGACCGGAGGGTCGAGACTGAGCACGCGCTCGACCGCCACACGCTGTTCGGCGGCAGAGAGCGTGGCCAGATAGGCGGTCTCCGCTTCCCCGAAGACCTGGATGCGCGACGGCAGGAAATTCTCGGCAAAACCCATCAGGGCCATGCCGGGTCGATGGACATCCGGCGCCAGCACGGGCACCGGGCGCTCCGGCAACTCGACCAGAGGTTCGAGCAGCAGCGATTCCCGCAGCTCCTGGTAGAGCCCCTGGACGGTCACCTTCGTCATCGGGCCTTCTCCTGCCGTCACGCGGCCGGGCGGAATCCGCCCGGTTCCCGACGGAGTCCAACTAGTTTCCCTCGGACTCCATGTGGCCGAGCACACCGTCGGATCGACGGTAGATCACGCCCAACCGCAGGTTCTCGGCATTCCGGAAGACCAGGAAGGGCAGGGTGCCGGTCGTGAAACGGACCTTGGCCTCGTCCACGTTCAGGTCGGGCAGCACCAGACCCTCGATCGCCTCGTCGCCGCTGGCCGCCGGTTCGCCGTCCAGCATCACCCGGCCCAGACCGCCGTCCTCGCCCTTCTGCCGGTCGGTCAGCCGACCCTTGAATTTGGCGAGCTGCTTCTTGAGGCTCTCGAACATCGCGTCCACGGCGAATTCGGGTTCGCGGGCCTCGCCCGTGGCCCGGAACTCGTGGTTCTTCAGGTGCAGCACGCCGTCCGCCGTGAACCGGCCCGCTTCATGGTCGATATTGATCTTGAAGCCCTGAATCGGCCGCGGAATGAATTTCTCCAGTTTTTCGAGCGCCGCCTCCACGATTTCCCGCTGGTCGTCCTTGAGCGTGAAATGGCGGGTCTTGATTTCCATCTCCATGGCGTCCTCCTCGCTGGCTGGCGAATTCTCCGCGTTCGGGCCCGCGAACCGCAGGCCCGCCTTGATACTAGAACTGCTTGCGCATGCGCGCACTCAAAATCCCCATCTGTTCGCGGTACTTGGCAACCGTCCGCCGGGCAATTTTCAGGCCGCTCTCCTGCAGCATGTCGACTATTTTCTTGTCGGACAAGGGCCTGGCCGTGTTTTCGGCGTCGATGATCTGGCGGATCATGATCTTGACGGCCTTCGCCGAGACATCCTCGCCGCTGTCGGAGTCCAGGCCGGCGCTGAAGAAGAACTTGAGCGGAAACACCCCACGCGGGGTCTGCACGTACTTCTGGCGGGTCACCCGGGACACCGTCGATTCGTGCATGCCGATCGTGGAGGCCACCTGCTGCAGCGTCAGGGGACGCAGCGCGATGGCGCCCTTCTCGAAGAACTCCCGTTGCTCGCCGACGATCGCCTCCATGACCTTGATCATGGTTCGGCGCCGCTGCTCGATCGTCTTGATCACCCATTCGGCGTGGCGCTTGCGCTCGTCGATGAACTTGACCGCGTCCTCGCTGGTCTGGACCGTGCCCTCGTAGGCCTGGCTGACCCGCAAGCGGGGGATATTGGAGTCGTTCAGGTAGACGGCGTATTCGAGTCCGTCCTCGTCGACCTTCACCACTTCGAGGTCCGGCACGATGGCGCGGGCGCCCACGGTGTTGAGCGACAGACCCGGACGCGGATCCAGTTCGCCGATGCGCTGGGCGATCTCCTGCACTTCCTTCACCGGCAGGTGCATATCGCGCGCGATGTCGTTCAGTTTACGGTTCTTCAGGGCTTCGAAATGGTGCCGGATCACATAGGCCTCTTCCGCCTCGGCCAGACCGCGCGCTTCCAACTGCAGCAGCAGGCACTCCTGCAGATCGCGCGCCGCGACGCCGGCGGGATCGAAGCCCTGCACGATGCGCAATACGGCCTCGACCGCGGCTTCCGACACTTCGAAATAGGTCGCGATCTCGGCCACCGTGCAGCCGAGCAGGCCGTCCTCGTTGAGGCTGCCGATGATGTAGTCGCCGATGGCTCGTTCGAGCCCCTCGGGGATCGCCAGGTGCAGCTGGTCGGTCAGATCCTCCTGGCCGCTGGGGACGTACTTCTGCGGCCTCTCGAGCTCGTCTTCTTCGTCCCAACCCTGTTCCAGCGACACGGACTGGTAGCCGTCGTCGAAGGTGTCTCCCCAGTCGCGCCGATCGTCGGGACCTTCGCCGACGCTTTCGCGCGCATCGTCGTCCATGTCGGCCGTTTCCTCGTCGCGCCGGATATCGGCGTCCAGTTCGGAGTCCGAATCGTCGGAAGCCTCGCCGGCAGCAGACTCGTCGGCCAGTTCCGGGCCGTCGACCTCGTCGTCCGCCTCGATCTCCTCGAGCAGCGGATTGCCCTGCAGCTCCAGACGCAGGATCTGCTCGAGTTCCAGGGTCGGTACCTGCAGGAGCTTGAGCGCCTGCTGCAGCCGTTGCGTCATGACCAGCTGCTGGCGCAGCTGCATGCTCTGCCGCAATCCCAGGTTCGGTGCCATCGCGTGTTGCCTTCCTTGGCCCGGGCGTCCGGCGGCGGACGCGCGGCGCGGGCCGCGGCTCCTAGAGCCGGAATTTCTCGCCCAGGTAGATCTCACGGGCTTTCGGTGAAGATACGATTTCCTCGGCGCTGCCCGCCAGTTCGATGCGCCCCTCGAACAGGATGTAGGCGCGGTCGGTGATGGTCAGCGTCTCGCGGACATTGTGGTCGGTGATCAGGACCCCCAGGCCCCGGTCCCGGAGCGTCGACACGACATTCTGCAGATCGGCCACCGCGATCGGATCGATGCCGGCGAACGGCTCGTCCAGCAGCATGAATTTCGGTTCGCTGACCAGGGCCCGCGCGATCTCGACGCGGCGGCGCTCGCCGCCGGACAACTCGTAGCCGCGGCTGCGGCGGATGTGCGTGACGCCCATCATCTCGAGCAGGGTTTCCAGGCGCTTCCTGCGCTCGGGGCCCGACAGCCGGCGGCTCTGAAGGATGGCCATGACGTTCTGTTCGACGGTCAGCCGGCGAAAGATCGACGACTCCTGCGGCAGGTAGCCGATTCCCAGCCGCGCCCGCTTGTACATGGGCAGCCGCGTCAGTTCGCGGTCGTCCAGATGCACACGTCCGCGATCGGGAGTGATGAAGCCGACGATCATGTAGAACGAAGTCGTCTTGCCGGCGCCGTTCGGACCGAGCAATCCCACGACCTCGCCCTGCTTCAGTTCGAGATCGACGCCATCGACCACCGCGCGTCCGCGGTAGACCTTGCGCAGGCCGACGGCTCTCAACACGGAGGTGGCGCCCGGCGTGCTCACGGCTGCTGTCCTCCGGGCGCCGGAACGTCGAGGACTTCGGCCGCGACCTCGCGCTTGATCTCCACGTATTCCAGATCGGGCGTCGCGTCCAATCCGATGCCCGTCAGCACGTCCGTTCCGCGCGTGAACCGGTTGAAAACGTCGTTCGTGATGCGGCCGGTCTGGTTGTCGAAAGTCAGGTCCTCGGTCTGCAGGCGACGACCGTCGTTGGTCGTCACGTCCACCGCGCCCCAGACATGGACCGCGCGCGTGCGTGGATTGACGCGGCCGCTGTCCGCCTCCAGCACCGAGAAATGTTCGCCGGCGCGGTAGAAATCCATGTGCACGTCGTTGAGTTCGACCTCTTCGCGTCCAGCGAACTTCAGCATGCGCGCGCTGACCAGGACCCACTGGCGCACGCCCTTGGCGGTCTCGGTCAGGCGGTAGTCGAAGAACTCCTGCTGGGGACCACCAGGACCCGGCGCCGGCGTTGCGGCGCCCGCTGCGGGCGCGGGTGCATCGGCCCGCTGGCAGGCACCCAGGAGCGGCAGACACAGGATCAGCAGGCCCAGGGCATGCCGGCCCGGGGTCAGCCGAACTTCGGGCCGCGGAGCCGTCCTGAACCTCATGCCCTGCCTTTTCGTCATTCCCGACCTTCGGTTTCGCCGCGCACGGCGCCATCGACATCGTTCCAGCGACGGTGGTACCAGACCCACTCGGCCGGGTTCCGCCGCACGCGTTCCTCGAGCTGCGCATTCGTCCAGTCCAGGCAGGCCGCGACCTGTTCGTCGCGAGGGCCGGCCGGATCGGCGCGCCACACGGGACCGTGCCCGACCAGATGGCCGCGGCCGTCGGCGGTCCGCGCGATGCTCGCCACCACCACCGGCACACCCAGGCTGACGGCCAGCCGTGCAGCCCCTGTCGGCGTCGGCGCCGGGCGGCCGAAGAACGGCACGGGCGCGCTGTCGACACCGGTGTTCTGGTCGACCAGCACGGCGACCACGCCGCCGCCCCGCAGGCAGCGCAGAAGCGGAGCCACGCCTTCCCGGCGCGGCAGCAGACACAGGCCCAGCGCGTGACGCCGGGCGGTCAGCCAGCGGTCGACCGCCGGATTGCGGACGGTACCGGTCACCACATGCAACGGGCCGACGCCCGCATCCGCCAGCCCGCGGGCCAGCCAGGCGCCCATCAGTTCCCAGCAGCCCAGATGCCCCGACAAGACCAGCACACCCTGCCCGGCCGCGGCTTCGGCCACGATGAGGTCCACCAGGCCGCGATCATCGGGGCCGGCCTCGTCCCGCACCACGCCGGGCGTGGCCAGCAGGCGGGCTGCGGCCAGCGTGTCGAACAGATTCTCGCCGGCGGAAGCGACGGCCCGCCGCAGCAGGCGCTTGCGATCGCGCGCATCCTGTTCCGGGAACGCCAGCGCCAGATTGGCGACCGCCAGGCGCCGCTCACGTCCGCGCAGAAGCCATCCCAGACGCGCCAGCTGCCGACCGGCGCAGCGCCCGCCCGCCACCGGCATCCGCCCGGCGACCGCCGCCACCGTCAGCAGCACGAGCCACCATAACCTGCGGCGGATCCGGCGCCAGAGCGGCAGCCCGGAAGAAGCGGCCGGCGGCGGAATGGCCGAACCGCCCGCGCCACCGCCGTCTCCCCCAGCTAACGGCGGCTGGGGGTCGAGCGTCAAGCAGGAAATGTGCCAATGTTTTAAATGCTTTTTCCAGAACATTTTAGAAGCTCAACCGAACGGCCTAAACGTCCACCGGAGTTGGCGTCCGCCGGAGTTGGCGTTCACCGCTCACAGCAGCCCCGCACGCAGGATGTCGTGGATGTGCAGCAGGCCGATCGGGCGTCCGGCATCGTCGGCGACGATGAGCAGGGTGACCGCGCCGCCCTCGCGGCGCTCCATCAGACGCAAAGCGCGGATCGCCAGTTCCCCGGCGCCGATGGTGGTCGGACGCGGGTTCATCGCCTCGATGATCGGCAGATCGAGCGCCTGCTCCCGGTCCAGCAGCACGCGCTTGATGTCGCCGTCCACGCACAGCCCCACCAGGAGCCCGTCGTCGTCGACCACGCAGGCGCCACCGAGTCGCTTGCGCACGATTTCGGGCAGCGACTGGCGCAGGGTCAGACGGTGCGAGACGATCGGCAACTCGTCCCCCGTGTGCATGAGTTCGCTGACCTTCAGCAACAGGCTGCGGCCGAGCGCCCCGCTGGGGTGGAACATCGCGAAGTCCTCGGCCGCGAAGCCGCGCAGACGGATGAGCGCCACGGCCAGGGCGTCGCCCATGGCCATGGCCGCGACGGCGGACGTCGTCGGCGTCAGGTTGAGCGGGCACGCTTCGCGGTCGATCGGCGTGTGCAGCACGAGATCGCCGGCACGCGCGGCATCACTGGCCGGATCGGCGGTGATGACCAGGGTCTTCATGCCGAAGGTGCGGCAGAAGGCCAGCAGGGCCGTCACCTCGGGGTTGGCGCCACTGCGCGAGATGGCGATGAGCACCTCGCTGCCGGTGACGATGCCCAGATCGCCGTGCGCGGCTTCCACCGGGTGGATGAACTGGCTCGGCGTGCCCGTGCTGGTCAGCGTCGCGGCCAGCTTGCGGGCGACGAATCCGCTCTTGCCAAGGCCGGTGACCAGCACGCGCCCCCGCGCCTGCAGCAGCATCCGCACCGCGCCGGCAAACGAAGCGTCCAGCGTCCCGGCCACCTGCCGCAGCGCCTCGGCTTCCTGGAGCATGGCGTCGCGTCCGAGCCGGATCAGGTCGGCGTCCGGCGCGTCCGGGCGCATGTCGTCGGTATCCTCCGCGGGTAAACGGCTCATGCGGACTCCGGGCCGTGGTCGGAAGACAGTTCGCGGCGGGTGGGCTGCCAGGCCTTGTCCCGCAGGCGCTCCAGGGCCATTCCATAGAGGCCGGCGCTCTTGAGCACCAGGTCGACGACTTCGCGGACCGCGCCCTCGCCCCCTCGCGCCTGCGTGACGTACAGGGCGTGGTGGCGCACTTCCTGCGGCGCGCAGGGAACCGCCACCGGCAGGCCGACCTGGAACATGGCCGGCAGATCGATCACGTCGTCGCCCACATAAAGCGTGTCGGCGGCGGTGCAGCCGGTTTCCTGCAGGATCTCGCCGAGCGCGTCGATCTTGTCGAAGCGCCCGAGCTTGATGACGTCGAATCTGAGTTCCGTGCAGCGGCGGGCCACGATGTCGCTCTGGCGCCCGGTCAGGACCGCCAGCTTGAGCCCCGCGGCGCGCGCCAGAACCAGACCGAGCCCGTCCCGGCTGTGGAATTCCTTGTAGGCCTCGCCCTGCGCGCCGTAGATCATGTGGCCGGAAGTCAGCACGCCGTCGGCGTCGAGCACCACCAGACGCACTTTCGCCAGGCGGTCCGCCAGGTCGCCGCCCGCGCGGATGACCGCTTCCTGCCGGTAGTCCTCGTCGCTCGAAGGCGGCCACGCGAAGTCGATCGGGAACGTTTGCGCGGGTTTCATCACGCCTCGCTTTCGAGAAACAGTTCGCGGCCCCGGGCCAGTTGCGCCAGCAGCGGCGCGGCCGCTTCAAGCGGAAGCTGGCTGGCGGCGTCCGAGCGCGCCCGCGACGGTTCGGGATGGACCTCCAGGAAGACCGCGTCCGCACCGGCAGCCACGCCGCAACGGGCCAGCAGCGGGATCATCTCCGGCTGGCCGCCCGTGACCTGGCCCGTGCTTCCGGGCGACTGCACCGCGTGCGTGGCGTCCATGACCACCGGCAGGCCAAGACCGCGCATGATCGCCAGGCCGCGGAAATCGACCACCAGATCGCGATAGCCGAAGAACGAGCCGCGTTCGGTCAGCAGCACGCCGCCGCCGCCGGCATCCAGGACCTTGCGCGCGGCATGGCGCAGATCGCCGGGTGCCAGGAACTGGCCCTTCTTGACGTTGACCACGCGGCTGGTGCGGCCGGCCGCCTCAAGCAGCGAGGTCTGCCGGCACAGGAAGGCGGGGATCTGCAGCACCGTGGCCACCTGCGCCGCCGGCGCCGCCTCTTCAGGCTGGTGGATATCGGTCAGCACGGGCACGCCGGTTTCCCGGCCGATGCGCTCGAGCAGGGCCAGGCCGGCCTCGGCACCCGGGCCGCGGTAGCTGTCGCCGCTGGTGCGGTTGTCCTTCGCGTAGCTGGCCTTGAAGCAGTACCCCAAACCGAGCCGGCGGCAGACGTCCGCCAGATGCCCGGCGACCGCCATCATCTCGTCCGGGTCTTCCAGCACGCAGGGGCCGGCGATCACGAACAGCGGCTGGCCACGGCCCACACGGTGGGTTCCGATCGCGACCGGTTCGGCGATGCGCGGGGTCGTCTCGCTCACGGCGATTCCTTTCGGCGGCCTAACCGGCCGCCTTCTCGTGCGTCTGACCCGACGCGACGTCCCGGTGGCCGAGAGCCGCCGCCACGAAGGCGCGAAACAGCGGATGCGGACGACGGGGACGCGACTTGAGTTCAGGGTGGAACTGCACCGCGATGAAGAACGGGTGCCCGGGCAGTTCCATGATCTCGACCAGTTGCCCGTCCGGCGACGTGCCCGAGAACACGACGCCCGCGCGCGTGAACACGTCGCGGTAGTCGTTGTTCACTTCGTACCGATGCCGATGGCGCTCGGAAATCTCGGCCCGGCCGTAGCAGCGATGGGCCAGGGTGTCGCTCGCGATCTGGCAGGGGTAGGCGCCCAGGCGCATCGTCCCGCCGAGATTGACGATCCCCTTCTGCTTCTCCATCAGGTGGATGACCGGATGCGGCGTGCCCGGGTCGAATTCGGCGCTGCCGGCGCGTTCGAGCCCCACGACGTCGCGCCCGATCTCGATCATCGCGCACTGCAACCCCAGGCAGATGCCCAGGAACGGGATGCCCTGTTCGCGCGCGAAGCGGATCGCGTTCACCTTGCCGGGGATGCCGCGGTCCCCGAAACCGCCCGGCACCAGGATGCCGTGGCAGCCGGCGAAGATCTCGCGCAGGCGGGCATCGCCGACATCCGGCGCCTCGAGCGATTCCGAATCGATCCACACCTGGTCGACACCCGCATGGTTGGGAATGCCGGCGTGGATGAACGCCTCGCTGATGCTCTTGTACGCGTCCTTCAACTCGATGTACTTGCCGACGATGGCGATGCGCACGCGGTCCGGCGGATTGAGGATCAGCCCCACCATGCGCCGCCACTCGGTCAGGTCGGGCTCGGGCGTGACCAGACCCAGCCGCTTGCAGAGCAGGCGGTCGAAGTCCTGCTCGTGCATCGTCAGCGGCACTTCGTAGATGCTGGCCACGTCGCGGCCGTCGATGACGTTAGCATACGGCAGATTGCAGAAGAGGGCGATCTTGCGACGCGCTTCCTCGCCGATCGGCTGGCTGGTGCGGCACATCAGGAAGTCGGGCTGGATGCCGATGCTGCGCAGTTCGCGCACCGAGTGCTGCGTGGGCTTGGTCTTGATCTCGCCCGCGGCCGCGATGTAGGGCACCAGCGTCAGATGCAGCGAGGCCGAGTCTTCCGGCTCGCTCTCGAGGCGGAACTGGCGGATGGCTTCCAGGAACGGCAGACTCTCGATGTCGCCGACGGTGCCGCCGATCTCGGTGATGACCACATCGACCGTCGGATCGCTCTGCGCCGGCAGCAGGATGCGCCGCTTGATCTCGTCGGTGACGTGCGGGATGACCTGCACCGTGCGCCCGAGGTACTCGCCCTTGCGCTCCTTGGCCAGGATGGTCTCGTAGACGCGGCCGCAGGTCAGGTTGTGGATCTGCGCCAGGTTGGTGTCGGTGAAGCGCTCGTAGTGTCCGAGGTCCAGGTCGCACTCGGCGCCGTCGTCGAGCACGAACACTTCTCCGTGCTGGAACGGGCTCATCGTGCCGGGGTCGACGTTGAGGTAGGGATCGAACTTCTGCAACACGACCTTCAGGCCGCGCGCTTTCAGCAGGTTGCCCAGCGAAGCGCTGGCGATGCCCTTGCCCAGGGCCGAGACGACACCGCCGGTCACGAATACGTACTTAGCCATGCTTGCCTTCCACTCTTGCCTTTCCCGTGTCCCGGGATCACTTCACCGGATCATCCGTCCGGATCACTGCTCCGAATCAACCGCGGAAGGCCGCGCGCGCTTTCCGCTCAGCGACCGGCAGGCCAGGCCGCGCGCACGCGCTCCAGATCCTCCGGAGTGTCCACGCCGACGGGACCGGCTCCGATGGTCACCACTCCGATGCGCATTCCGTTTTCCAGCGCGCGCAGCTGCTCGAGGCCCTCGGTCTGTTCGAGCGGTGTCGGGGCCAGCGCCGCGAACCGCAGCAGGGCCTCGCGGCGGTAGGCGTAGATGCCGACGTGCCGCAGCGCCGCCGCATGCCCCGACAGGCTGCCGCCCGGGAACATACCGGGTATCGGCGCGCGCGAAAAGTACAAAGCCCGGCCGTGGTTGTCGGTGACGACCTTGACGACGTTCGGCTGCCGCCAGGAATCCGGTTCGGTGAAGGCGTGGCCGCAGGTTCCGATGTCCCAGTCCGCTTCGGCCTGCATCCGCCGGATCAGGGCGTCCACGTCCGTGGGCGGCAGCAACGGCTCGTCCCCCTGCAGGTTGACCACCAGGGCGGCCTCATGGCGCAGAGCCACTTCGGCGATCCGGTCGGTTCCCGTGGCGTGGATTCCGGTCATCTCGCAGGAAAACCCCGCGGCGGTCACGGCAGCCTGGATGCGGGCGTCGTCGGTGGCCACCAGAACGCGGTCGGCGCACGTCACGCCCATCGCGTTTTCCGCCACGCGGACGATCAACGGCCGGCCCCCGATGTCGGCCAGCGCCTTTCCGGGAAAGCGCGAGGAGCCGAAACGGGCGGGGATGACGATCAGGACGCCGCCGGTCGGGGCGTCTTCGCGGCGGGATCCGCCGCCAATGGAGAAGCCCACCCCAGGCGGGGTGGGCTTGATGTCCCGTCCGCGGTTCATCACCTACAGCGGCAGGATGCAGACCCGCTTCTTGTCGCCGCGGAAGTCTTCGAACTCCACGGTCCCGTCGACCAGGGCGAACAGCGTGTCATCGCCACCCTTGCCCACGTTCCGGCCCGGGTGGATGCGGGTGCCGCGCTGCCGCACCAGGATGGTGCCGGCGCTGACCGTCTGTCCGCCGAAGCGCTTGACCCCGAGATTCTGGGGGCGTGAGTCGCGCCCGTTCCGGGTTGATCCGCCAGCTTTCTTATGAGCCATGTCGCTACTTCCCTTGTCTGAATCGCTTCATCTCGTCCAAGATCCAGGGCGTACCTGGATCCGGTTCGACTCAGCCGGTGATGCCGGTGATGCGGATCTGCGTGAACGGCTGGCGGTGGCCGGTCTTGCGCCGGTAGTTCTTCCGCCGCCGCTTCTTGAAAATGACGATCTTGCGGCTCAGCCCGTGCGCAACCACTTCGGCCTTGACCACGGCACCGGCCACGACCGGATTGCCGACCTTGACCGACGCGCCGTCCGAGACCATCAGGACTTCGTCGAAATTCAGCAGCGCCCCGACTTCGTCCGCCAGCAGCGGCACCTGCAGGGTCGTGTCCGGCTCGACCCGGAACTGCTGCTTCTTGATTTTCACTACAGCGTACATCGTGTTCCTACCCGTTGGGTGGGCAAAAGGGCGCGCGGCGCACGACAGTGCCCCGCCGGTAGGCCCGGCCACATTGGCGAAAAATCTCACCCAGGCCCGCCGCCTTCGACACAAGCGGCAATAATAGTGCCGGCCGAGGCCGATCGTCAAGGCCGAGCCCCGGGAATTTTCGCCGGCGGGCGACGGCGCGCCACGGGTTGACATCGCGCCGGCCGGCCTTAATCTGAAGACATGTTGTCACCCGTCATCGTGGCCGGCCGCGGCCGTTTCCGTATTCCGGGAGCCGAACCAGCATGAGCGAGTCCCCCGCTTTCAAGGCCATCGTCGTGGGTTCCGGCCCGGCCGGCCTGACCGCCGCCATCTACCTGAGCCGGGCCAATGTCCCCAACCTGCTGTTCGAGGGCCAGCAGCCGGGCGGCCAGCTGACGATCACGACCGATGTCGAGAACTACCCCGGCTTCCCCGAAGGGATCACCGGACCGGAACTGATGGTGCGGATGCGCGCGCAGGCCGAGCGCTTCGGGACCGTCATCAAGGGCGAATCGGTCGAAGAGGTCGACCTCTCGGCACGCCCCTACCGGGTCCGCACAAATGCCGGCGAATATACGGCGCCGGCGGTGATCATCGCATCGGGGAGCACCGCGCGCTGGCTGCACCTGCCGGACGAGGAATCGTTCCACGGCAAGGGCCTGAGCGCCTGCGCCACCTGCGACGGCTTCTTCTTCCGCGGCCAGGAGATCGCCGTGGTCGGCGGCGGGGACACGGCGCTGGAGGAAGCGAACTACCTGACCAATTTCGCCTCGAAGGTGACCCTGATCCACCGGCGCGACGAGTTGCGCGGGTCGAAGATCATGCAGGACCGGGCGCTGGCCAACCCGAAGATCACCGTCGCCTGGAACAGCGTGCCGTCGAAGTACCTGAGCGACGACAACGGGAACCTGCGCGGCCTCCTCCTGAAGGACACCGCCGGCGGTCCCGACCGCGAACTGGCGGTCACGGGCTGCTTCATCGCCATCGGGCACACGCCCAACACCGCGTTCCTGAACGGTCAACTGCCGACCGACCCGTCGGGCTACCTGGTTACCACGCCGGGCACCACCTCGGTCGGCGTTCCCGGCGTCTACGCCTGCGGGGACGTCCAGGATCATGTCTACCGGCAGGCCATCACATCGGCCGGAACCGGCTGCATGGCGGCGATTGAAGCCGAACGCTGGCTGGGCGAACACGGGCTCTAGAATGAGGACCGGGACCCGTCCGGTCGCATCTTTCGGCGCCCGGACGGGACCGCAATTGATTCCAGACCTCTTTCATGGTATCGTTATCGAGGGGAATACCTTAGGTCATCGCGTTCATAACTTGCACAAGGTGTGATGTCCGCGGGCGATCCCGAGTGGGCCGGCAAAGCCGGGCGGCACTCCCGGCGCCGGGGTGCGGATGAGACGGCCGAAGGACGATCGGCCGGGGTTCGGGCAGGATGCCCACCGGGAAAGGCAGTTTCTTGATCCACAGATTCCTGGCGGCGGCGATGCTGCTGGCCGCAACGCCTTCGCTGGCCGTGGTGGACCTGACGGGTTCCTGCGATCAGGCCACGGGCGAATTCCGCTTCACGGTGACCGTGGTCAACGACCTGGTCGCAGGCGACACGACCGGATACAGCATCGTGCTCGAGCAGACCCTGGCCGGTTCGTGCGAGAAGCCGAATCTGGCCCCCATCCCGGATCTGCCCCTGCCCGCCTACCTGCAGGACGCGTCCTATGTCGTGACAATGGGCGCCCCCTGGCCGGATCGCACCTGGCGCTACCAGGCGGCGCTGCGGCATCCTGACGGACAGGTCGAGCCGCTCGGACCATTCGCCGGGATCACGCCGGTCGTGGCTCTGGCATGGGGCAACTCGCCGGCGGTGCGCGGCATGCTTGAGATGGACGCTTTCGGGACGTACTACCACATCGTCCCCTGCGTGCAGGATTGCGGGCACTGGCTGTGCTACGGGAACATCGACCTGAGCCGGATCCACCCCGCACAATACGAGAGCTTCCTGAAGTCGGGTGAACCGGTGGATGTCCACGGAGAGTTCCTGGCCACCGGCGCGTCCGGCGGCGCCTGCCTCTACGCTACGAAGGTCGAGGCAGCGCGCGGCGACCCCTGCGCCTCGATCCCGGTTGAGGCGACCAGCTGGGGCTCCCTCAAATCCACCTACCGCTGAGGCCCCGGCTGCCGCATCAAGACAGCCGCATCCCAGACAACGGCGGGCAGTCCTCGGGCCTTCGGCCCTGCGGATAGCCCGCCGTTGTCTGGGATGCGGCTGTCTCAATGGGGCAAGCTGGTCCTCAACTGCCGGGTTTGTCGCGGATCAACGTCAGGAATTCGGCGCGGGTTTTCGGGCTGCGCTTGAAACAGCCGAGCATCTCGCTGGTCACCGCGTAGGAATTCTGCTTCTGCACGCCGCGCATCATCATGCACAGGTGCTGCGCGCGGAGCACGACCGCCACGCCGAGGGGCTCGAGATTCTCCATCAGGCACTGCGCGATCTGCGCCGTCATGCGCTCCTGCACCTGCAGACGACGGGCATAGGCCTCCACCACGCGCGCCATCTTCGACAGGCCGACGATGCGGCCGTTCGGGATGTAGGCGACGTGCGCCTTGCCGAAGAACGGCAGCAGGTGGTGCTCGCAGACGCTGTAGAAGTCGATGTCGTTGACGACGACCATCTCGCGGCTCTCGGCCTCGAAAAGCGCGCCGCGCACCATGGCTCCCGGGTCCTGCTCGTAGCCGACGGTGATCTCGCCCCAGGCCCGCGCCACGCGCGACGGCGTCTTGATCAGGCCTTCGCGTTCGGGATCCTCACCCAGGCTGACCAGCATCTGGCGCACGATGTCTTCCATGCGAATTCCCCGTCCTTCCGCATCCTGACTTGCAGGGTGCACGCCCGTTTGCGGCGGCGGCGGCGCCGGCCGACCGGGCGGCTCGCGCGCAACAGCGCCAATGGGCGCAAGATCGGGGCGCCGCGACGGCGCGTCAAGCCGCCTGCCGACCGACGGCACGGTACATGCTGCCTGGCCCGTGGCGAACGCGCCTTCTTCTGGCATGGTGCAAGGGGCCGTCGAAACTTTCCGCAGGCCCGTCTGACGTTCCCCCCGTCCGGCGGGCGGAGTTACGGCGGCCCCTTCATTCTTCTGTCCGCCGATCCCGCAAGTCATTGATAACGCTAATCATTGTCACAGTTTTGCGCTTGCGTGCCCCGCCGTGGACGGTAACTTTGCCGCCATGCCCGCACGGGCGGCCGCCTGACGGCCACCATCCGCGAATGCCTACCGTGCCCAAGGAGTTTGCCGTGGGGAACAAGATCGTGCGCGTCCAGGAGCTGGCGCCCCGCACCCGGCTCTTCGAGATCGAAGTGCCGCATATCGCCCAGCGCGGGAAAGCCGGCCAGTTCGTGATCCTGCGGGTGAACGACCAGGGCGAACGCATCCCTCTGACCCTTGCCAACCGCAATCCGGACGCCGGCACCATCACGCTGGTCTTCCAGGAAGTCGGCAAGACGACCGAGATGCTCGGCCGCCTCCAGGTCGGCGACGAAATCCATGATCTGGCCGGTCCGCTGGGCAAGCCGACGGAGATCCCCACCGGCAAGACGGTCGTCTGCGTGGGCGGCGGCATCGGCAACGCCGTGGTCTGGCCCCAGGTGCAGGCGCTGAAGGAAGCGGGCAACCGCTGCATCGCCATCCTGGGAGCGCGCACGAAGGAACTGCTGATCCTTGAGGACGAGATCCGTGCGCTGGCTGACCAGACCATCATCACCACCGACGACGGCAGCTACGGCCGCAAGGGCATGGTCACGCACGCACTGGTCGACCTGATCGAGGGCGGCGAGAAGCCGGACGAAGTCATCACCATCGGGCCGGTGGTCATGATGAAATTCGTCTGCCGCGCCACGCAGCCGTTCGGCATCCCGACGCAGGCCTCGCTGAACCCGCTGATGGTCGACGGCACGGGCATGTGCGGCGCCTGCCGCGTGACCGTGGGCGGCCAGACGCGTTTCGCCTGCGTCGAAGGCCCTGAATTCGACGGCCACCAGGTCGACTTCGACGAACTGATCACGCGCCTGGCCTACTACCAGCCGGAAGAACGGGCCTCGCTCGACAGCTACCACCGTTGCCGCCTCGACGCCGCCGCCGACCAGCTGCGCAACCCGTAGGAAAGGACCACCATGAGCGACGAGACCCCGAAGCCCAAGAAGGTCCTGAACAAGGCCAAGACCAAGGTGCCGATGCGCGAGCAGACGGCCGCCGCCCGCATCTTCAATTTCGAGGAAGTGCCGCTCGGCTACAACGAGCAGGAAGCCACCCTCGAATCGCTGCGCTGCATCGACTGCAAGGACAAGCCGTGCGTGTCCGGCTGCCCGGTGGGCATCGACATCCCCGCCTTCCTGAAGCTGGTCGGCGAGAAGAACTTTGAAGGCGCGCTGCGCAAGATCAAAGAGAAGAACTTCCTGCCGGCGATCTGCGGCCGCGTCTGCCCGCAGGAGGACCAGTGCGAGATGGTCTGCACGCTGAACCGGCCCGAGAAGGGACGCGAGCCCGGCGGGATCGGCCGCGTCGAGCGGTTCCTGGGCGACTACGCCATGGAGCACAACCTGAAGATCACCCCGGCGATCGCGCCGCCGACCGGCAAGTCGGTGGCGGTCATCGGCTCGGGACCGGCCGGATTGACGGCGGCCAGCGACATGGTGCAGAAGGGCCACAAGGTCACCGTGTTCGAGGCCCTGCACAAGCCGGGCGGCGTGCTGTTCTACGGCATCCCCCAGTTCCGGCTGCCGAAGGAGATCCTCATGCGCGAGGTCGACGGCCTGCGCGACATGGGCGTCGAATTCGTCATGAACTATCCGGTGGGCAAGGCCGAATCGCTGGACAGCATCCGCGAGCGCTTCGACGTTGTCTTCGTTTCGACGGGCGCGGGACTGCCCTGGTTCCTGGGTATCCCCGGCGAGAACCTCAACGGCGTCTACAGCGCCAACGAGTTCCTGACGCGCGTGAACCTGATGGGCGGCTACAAATTCCCCGATGGCTCGGACACGCCGGTCAAGCGCATCAAGCGCATCGCCGTCATCGGCGCCGGCAACACGGCCATGGATTCGGCGCGCACGGCCAAGCGGCTTCAGCCTGAAGTCGTCTACCTGGTGTATCGCCGCAGCCGGCTGGAGATGCCCGCCCGCGTCGAGGAGATCCACCACGCCGAGCAGGAAGGCATCGAGTTCAACCTGCTGCACTCGCCGCTGGAGATCGTCAACGACGGCAAGGGCGCGGTCGGCGCCATCCGCTGCCAGGAGATGGAACTGGGCGAGCCCGACGCGAGTGGGCGCCGGCGGCCGGTGCCCATCGAGGGCAAGGTGCGCGAGTTCGCGGTCGACACCGTGGTCATCGCCATCGGGCAGGGTCCGAATCCCCTGCTGACGGCCGACTGTCCCGAACTGGCGCGTGACGCGAAGAAGGGCACGATCAAGATCAACGAAGTGATGCAGACCAGCCTGCCGAACGTGTTCGCGGGCGGGGACATCGTCACCGGCGGCGCCACGGTGATCCTGGCCATGGGCCAGGGCCGCGTGGCCGCCGACGCCATGCACCGCTACCTGATGACCGGCAATCCGCGCGATCCGTTCGCGAGCGTGGGCGACAGCGGGGTGTGTCCGAACCTGATGTAGACCGCGCCGACGCGGACGCGGAAACGGCGATGTGATGCCGCCCATGAGGCCGTGGCCCCATGGGCGGCATCGTTTGTCGGATGGTCCCGCGGCGCAACTACCGGTAGAGCGCCTTCACTCCGCCCCAGGTTGACGACTCTTCACTCACCGGCAGACCGTTGAGCCACGCGACCACGGAGGTGCCGAACGGCTGACTGCAGACCGCAAGGCCACCGATTCCGTAGTCGATCACCGGCGCATCGCCGGGCAGGCTCGACGGCGAAGCGGCCCCGAATGAAATCGTTTCGAAGTCCGTGCTGTCCGTGGTGAAGAACACGCTCGACAGCACCGTGCCGCCGGCGACCACCGGCTTGGGCGACAGGAACGTGACGATCTGGTTCGCATTCGTGCCGAGGTTGAGGTCGAACATCAAGCTCGTCAGGGGAATCGCGAAGTCCGCCGCCGAGCACGAAATGCCCACCTCGTAGCCGTCGATCACGGCGCCGGTCGGATTGGTAAGCACGATATGGCTGGCGATCATGAAGCCTGGCGCGTTCGTGGCGCTGGCCGTCCCCAGATTGAACGCGGAATTGCTGAAGTAGAGACCCAGTGCGTCGTCCTGCGCCGATGCCGCGCCGAACGCCAGCAGTCCAACCAGCAGCGTGACCGTCATCAAGCGTTTCATGGCAACCCTCCCCGAACAACAGCCGCCATCAGGATCCGATGGTACTTCGAGCCCGCGCCCTGCTTGCCGCCCAGGGCCGCAGGCAACTCGCCGCATAAGGCTAGGGACAGGCTCCTCGCGCCGTCAAGTCATCTGAACCCTGAAGCGTCGCGTGTCTCGCCCGCGCAGGTCGACGAGGCACGTCCTCCTTTGTGCTTCCACTTGCCGCAACCTGCGCTATGGTATTCAAAGACGCCCAACCCTGACGCGGAGCGGTGCCACCATGATGTTTCGCCGGCTGCTGACCATTGCCGTCGTCTCGAGTCTCGCCGCGGGCATCGTCCCGGCGCGCGCCGAACAGGAACCGATCCGGACGGGACGCCCGGTCCACACCTATTCGATCGTGGCCCGCGATCCGGCCACGGGCCAACTGGGCGTGGCCGTGCAGTCCCACTGGTTCAGCGTCGGCTCGGTCGTTCCCTGGGCCGAGGCCGGTGTGGGCGCGGTGGCGACACAGAGCTTCGTGGAGGCCAGCTACGGACCCCTCGGCCTCGACCTGATGCGCCTCGGGCGCACGGCGTCCCAGGCCCTCGACGCCCTGATCTCCACCGACCCGAACGCGGACGTGCGTCAGGTCGCCATGATCGACGCCGACGGCAACGTGGCCGCGCACACGGGCAGCCACTGCATCATCGCGGCGGGCCACCACACCGGCTCGCAGTACAGCGCCCAGGCCAACCTCATGGAGAAGGACACGGTGTGGCGCGCCATGGCCGAGGCCTACGAAGGGGCCGAAGGCGACCTGGCCGAGCGCCTGCTCGTCGCGCTCGAAGCGGCAGAGAAGGAAGGCGGGGACATCCGCGGCCGTCAGTCGGCGGCCATCATCGTCGTGGCCGCGCAAAGCACGGGGCGTCCCTGGCAGGACCGGCTGTTCGACCTGCGCGTGGAAGACAACCAGCGGCCCGTGGAGGAACTGCGGCGGCTGGTGGGGCTGCAGCGCGCCTACAGGAAACTGAACGAAGGCGACGAACTGTGGACGCTCCGCAAGGTTGACGAGGCGATGGCCGCGTACCAGGCCGCAGCCGCCGCGGCGCCTGATGCCGCCACCAACGGCGAAGCCGCGTTCTGGATCGGCATCACGCTTGCCAACGGTGCCGACCCCGGGCTGGCGATCCCCTACCTTCAGCGCGCTTACGTCCAGGACACGCGCTGGGCAACGCTCGTGGAGCGGCTGCCGGCCGCCAATCTTCTCCCGGAGGATCCCGGGCTGGTCAAGCGCCTGGTCGAAGGCATGCGGCGCTAGATCTGGTCCCGGAAGTCCTGCTCGCCGGGAAGTTCGCGCGGGCTTTCGTTCTCGGCCATGGCCCGCGGTTCTCCGCCGGACACGGCCTTCAGCGCCGCCTCCAGATCGGGCTCGCAGTCGATGAATTCTTCCAGGCGCATGGTGTACAGCACGCTGAGGCTGCGCCGGTTCAAGTGGCAAAGCGCCATGCGGGCGCCTGCGTCATCGGCCATCCGCTTGCCGGCGATCAGACAGCCGACCCCGTTGGAGTTGATCCAGCGGACGAGCCTGAAATCGAGCACGATCTTCCGGACGCCCCGATCCAGCATTTCCTTGAATTGCTGCGTGCTCTTGACGCAGTCCTTGCCACCGTCGAAGTCACCCACGAGATGGATGATCTCGACGTCTCCGGATCTGTGGATGTTGGCTTGCATGGCATTCGCCTCCTCATGGCGCCGGTGCAGCTTTCCGGAAGGCGAAACGGCGTCGCAGAGTCTCCTGCGGACGTTCCGGCAGCATTCATTGGGGCACCGGGTTCGTCACACGGATAGCAGGAAATGGGCATGTCCGCCAGATCACGCGGAAGCCGGCCCCGCTCCCGGGGACCCGGCTCCGCGCGGCGATCAGCGCAGCAAAGTAAGGCGTTGCGTGATTTCCTGGCCGGGATAGACCAGTCGCGCCACGTACATGCCCTGGGCCACCTTCAGCCCGTGGTCGTCGGTGCCATCCCAGACGGCAACTGTCGGTTCGCTTGACGTCCACCCACTGAACAGTTCGCGCACCCGGTGGCCGCGCAGATCGAAGAGCGTCAGTTCGGCATTGCTGTCGCTGGGCAGCGAGAAACGGAACTCGGTGCGGCCGTACGTCGGATTGGGCGACGGGGCCAGGAGGATTCCCTTGGCGATCGGATCCGGCGTCGCCGCCTGCACGGGATTCCAGTCGTAACTCACCGAGGTGCCCTGCATCACGTCGGTGATGGTGATCCGCGCAAAGGCCAGCGAAAGCGCCACGGACGGGAGCTCACCGCTGGACCCGGATTCCTGGACGGATGTGATGTGCGCGCCGGTCAATTCGATGCGGATGAGGGTCATCGGCATCTTCGCGAGGTTGTCCTCGACATACTCCATCTTGAAACTCGAAAAGATTTCTCCATCTGTCTGGGCCTTCATCAGCTTCACGATGGAACGGTCCCACCCTTTCATCAGGCTCAACTCCGACACCGAAGGCGGACCCGCCGGTTCGCCGTTGATCCCGGTGGGCACATACACGCCGTGGGAAAAGCTCCCGACCTTGATCCAGTTCTCGTGCCCCGCCAAGGTGGCGTCGCCCAGGATGGCGCCCTGATTGGTGCCGGTGGCCTGGATGAGGAGATGCAATCCGGCGAACGCCACGCCCGGCAGGGCCGACAGCGCCAGCACGAGTGGTAGAAACAACAGTGATTTGAAGAGTTTGCGCATGGTGGCTCCCGTGCGGGTTGAAAGGTACGGCATCGACCGGCCGACCGGTGTCACTCGACCGACGAAAGCATATCACGATCATGGGATTTTATCGAGAATGATATTCAACGATTTCCGGCCGACCGCGGGACTCCAAGGGGTCACGGTCGTCAACTCCGACCCCGGACCTCCGTGCCGCCCCCAGCCAGCGACCGGGCCAGCTCGGCCAGCACTTCGGGATACAGTTCGCATTCGGCGGCGAACACGCGCGCGGACAGGCTGCCCACGTCGTCGCTGGATAGCACCGGCACGCGGCGCTGCGCCAGGATGCGGCCCGAGTCGTAGCGGTCGTCGACCAGGTGCACCGTACAGCCGCTTTCGGTTTCGCCGGCGTCGAGCACCGCCTGGTGCACCTTGTCGCCGTAGTAGCCCTGGCCGCCGAACTTCGGCAGCAGAGCCGGGTGGATGTTGACCACGGGCCCCGTGAAGCCGGCCGGCGCAGCGTACAGGCAAAGGTAGCCCGCCAGGACGATCATCTGCGGCGCATGCGGGGCCAGAAAGGCGTTGATGGCCGCGTTGTGGGCGGCGGAGTCGGGGTAGTCACGTCGGCGGAAGGCCGCGACCGGCACACCGGCGCGGCTGGCCACGTCCATCCCTCGCACGTCCGGGCGGCTGGACACCACGGCGACGATCTGCAGCGGCAGCGCGCCCGCTTCGATGCGCTCGAGGAAGTTCTCGAGCGTACGCCCGCTTCCGGACAGCAGCACCGCGGCGCGGGCCGGCGTCATGCGTCACTCCCGCCGTCGGGATGGCTCTCCCGCCGCAGCTGCGCCAGGACGCGCCGGTGGGCCGCGAAGGCGATGGGTCCCGGCAGGTCGTTCAGATCGAAGAAGCCCACCTCGTCGGCATCATCGCCGGCGACCAGCTCTCCCCCGGTTTCTTCAGCCCGGTAGAAGATGACGACCACCGGCGTGTCGGGCGGCAGCACGCCCGACTCCACGGCATACAGGCCGGTGAGCGCGACCTCAAGTCCGGTCTCTTCGAGGGCTTCCCGGCAGGCGGTTTCAGCCGGCGTCTCGCCCCATTCCATGAAGCCCGTCGGCAGCGACCACAGCCCCC